>DROW01000113.1 GCA_011388675.1 Chloroflexota bacterium
CATCGACCCCAGTACGCTCCAAAAGGCGGTCCGAAAGGCCGCTCAGCTGGCCGGCATCAACAAGCACGTCACCTGCCACACCTTCCGCCACTCCTTCGCCACCCGCTTATTGGAGGCCGGCTATGATATTAGGACGGTCCAGGAGCTCCTCGGCCATAAGGACGTCAAGACGACGATGATCTCCACCCACGTCCTCAACAAAGGCGGCGTCGCCGTCCGCAGCCCGCTCGACCTCTGAACCCCACCCGGACGTGAACGCCCCGGACGCCCCCGGCGACCCACGTCGCGGCTTGACAGATCGACCAGAGCAGGTATAATCCCCACACCAACAACGGAATCGAATCACCTTCGGGGCAGGGTGGAATTCCCGACCGGCGGTGGGGTGGGCCTCCGGCCCGCCAAGCCCGCGAACCGCGCAAGCGGCCGATCCGGTGCAGGCGGCCCAGGCCGCCCAGTCCGGAGCCGACGGTGAAAGTCCGGATGGGAGAAGGTGAGCGTCGTTGCAGTGTTCCCTTTGCTGTTTCGACGCGCCCCGAAGGCCCCGGGTCTTCGGGGCCTTCGTTATCCCCTCGCCCCGTGGTGACGCCACGGGGTCTTTCTCTGCTCCGTGGACGACGGGAGGTTCTCGTGAGGCGACAACACCACGATCCGTTCTGGCTGGTTCCAGTGGCGCTCGGCGCGTTCCTCGCCCTGTGGCAAGGCGTGGTCTCGATCGGCGGGTATCCCCCCTTCATCCTCCCCTCCCCCGCCACGGTGGTCCACCGGCTGATCGACCTCCTGGTCGACGGCTCGCTGTGGCATCACACGGCGACCACGCTACAGGAAGTCGTCGGAGGGCTGGCATTGGGGACGACGACGGCGGTGCTCTTAGGCTACGTCCTGGCTCACTTCCCACTGGCAGAACGGCTACTGGCCCCGTACCTCGTCGCCTCCCAGGCGGTCCCGGTGGTCGCCATCGCCCCTCTTCTCGTCATCTGGTTTGGCACAGGGCTCCTCTCCAAAGTGCTCGTCTGCGCCCTCATCGTCTTCTTCCCCATCCTGGTCAACACCATCGTCGGCGTGCGGTCGGTGGGGCAGGACCTACGGGACCTGATGCGGATGCTGGAGGCTACTCGCTGGCAGACGATCCGGCTGCTGGAGATCCCGGCCGCGCTGCCGGTGCTCCTGGGGGGGCTCAAGGTGGGGGCCACCCTCTCCGTCATCGGCGCGGTCGTGGGTGAGTTCGTCGCCTCCGACCGCGGGCTGGGCTACCTGCTCAAGCAGGGCCAACAACTGTACGACACCGCCCTCGTCTTCGTCGGCATCGGTGCGCTGGTGGTGATGGCGCAGATGCTGTACGGAGGCGTGGCCCTCGTGGAGAAGATGGTGGTGCGACGCGCAACGTGCGACGTGCGACGTGCGACGTGATGCGTGCGACGTGCGACGTGATGCGTGCGACGTGCGACGTGATGCATGAAACGTGATGCGTGAAACGTGATGCGTGAAACGTGATCTGATCCAAACAGGGCTAAGGAGGTTTCGAAATGAGAAAATCCGCGTTCCCTCGTTTCCTTGCTTCCTTACTTCCTAGTCGCCTGCTCCCTGCTCCTTGCTCCTTGCTCCTCGCCTCCTGCCTTCTCCTCCTCGCCTCTTGCACCCTTCCCGCCACCCCGTCTTCCCCCTCCCCAGAGACCATCCGTCTGCCGATGGGGTACGTTGCCAACGTCCAGTTCGCCCCGTGGTACGTGGCGGTGGAACGGGGGTACTTCGCTGAGGAAGGGTTCGAGATCGAGTTCGACTACAGTTGGGAGACAGATGGAGTACGGCTGGTAGGGGCTGGGGAACTCCCCTTCGCCGTCGCCAGCGGCGACCAGGTGCTGCTGGCCCGTTCGCAGGGGATCCCGGTCGTCGCCATCGTCAACTGGTATCGACGGTTTCCGATCGGCGTCGCGGCCCTGGCCGAAAGCGGTATCCACGAACCCGCCGACCTGGTCGGGCGCAAGGTGGGCATTCCGGAGACCTTCGGCGCCAGTTACATCGGCTGGCGCGCCCTGGTCACGGCGGCGGACCTCCCCGAAGAGGAGATCCAACTGGAGGTGATCGGCTACACGCAGGTCGCCAATCTGGTCGAGGGACGAGTGGATGCGGCGGTGGTCTACGCCAACAACGAACCGATCCAACTGGAGCAGGCGGGCTACGAGGTGATGGTGATCCCGGTGGCCGACTACGCCCCGCTGATCTCCAACGGATTGATCACCAACGAGACGATGATCAGAGAGCACCCGGAACGGGTCCACGCCTTCGTCCACGCCTTCCTCCGCGGCCTCGCCGACACGCTGACCGCCCCCAACGCCGCCTTCGAGATCTGCCGGAAGTACGTGGAGGGGCTCGACGAGAACGAACCGGTCCAGCGGGCGGTGCTGGAGGCGACGCTGGACTACTGGCGCGGGGAACCGCTGGGCACGTTTGATCCAGCGGCCTGGGAGACGACGGCCCAGGTGATGGAAGAGGCCGGATTGCTTTCCAATCCGGTGGAGGTGGAGAAAGCCTTTACCAATGACTACCTCACCCCCTAATTCGCAATCCGCAATCCGCAATCCGCAATCCTCAATCCCCCTTCTGACGGTCGAGGGGTTGCGGATGGCCTACCCTCAGTCCGACGGGCGGCTGGAGGTGCTGGCCGGATTGACCTTCGAGGTAGCGGACGGGGAGTTCGTCTGCGTGGTCGGGCCGTCCGGCTGTGGCAAGACCACGCTGCTGCGGCTCCTCGCCGGGTTGGAGCGACCGACGGCGGGGCGGGTCCTCCTCGATGGGGCCGAGGTGGACCGCCCCCGTCGGACCGTCGGCTTCGTCTTTCAGGAGCCGACGCTGATGGGGTGGCGGACGGTGGAGGAGAACGTGTCGCTCCCACTGGAGGTCGCTAGGGTACCCAAAGGGGAGGCACGACGGCGAAGCCGGGAACTGCTGGACCTGGTGGGGCTCTCCGGTTTTGAGACGGCTTACCCGGCCGAACTCTCCGGCGGGATGGCCCAACGGGTCGCGCTGGCGCGGGCGCTGGTCCACGACCCCCGGCTGTTGCTGTTGGACGAACCGTTCGGCGCACTGGACGCGCTGACGCGGGAGCGGATGGCGCAGGAACTGCTCCGTATCTGGCGAGCCCGCCGTAAGACGGTGGTGATGGTCACCCACTCGGTGTCAGAGGCGGTTTTCCTGGCCGACCGGGTGTTGGTGCTCAGCCCCCGTCCGGCCTCCATCGCCGCCGAGGTGCGGGTTGACCTGCCCCGCCCGCGCACCCCGGCCTTTTTCGACGATCCTGCCTTCGGCGCGCTCGCCCGGGCGGTGCGGGCAGCCATTGGATAGCAGGGGAATCTCACCGCAGAGACACAGAGAACGCAGAGGAGATCAAAATTTCTTGTTCCCCTCCCCGGTCACCTGACAGTTTGCCAACCTCCCGCAGGTTCAGGTAATTAATTCGCTCCCTCTGCCTTCCTGCCCCTCGCCCCCTTCACAACTCGACCCGCACATACTCGATCCCGCTGTAGCCACTGCCATAGGGCGTCTGCCAGGGATCGCCGCCGGGGTCGTCCCGCGATCCCTCACAGGTCCCCAACCCCGCCTCCTGAGCGCAGAAGAGGTAATCGTACGCCCCCTCCATCCCCGCCCCCTCCCGCTCGATGCGGATGAAATCGGCCATCACACAGTCGACCGCTACCGGGTCCCGGCTGAAGAAGAGGCTGTTGGGTGCACCACCGAACGTGTTCCACGGGGACGGGGGCTGAGTCGTCCCTGCCTTCGAGCCAAACAACCCATCCCCCACGATCAGCACCGTCTTACCCGCTATGTTGGGATTGATGTAGATGTCGACCAGGGGACTGTAGTCCGGACGGTACCGGCCGTCACTGGGGGCAATGTACCAGTGCAGGCTATCGTCTCCTTGTCGTATGATGTTGTCCAGACAGCCAAAGTGATTCTTGAATCCCAGCGTTACCGGGTGAATACCGTGGTACTTCATAATCGGCATATTGATCAGATACGTTGCTTGGAAGAGAACGTCGGAGAGCCAGCGGTCAGAAAGCGCGGGATGCGCAAAGGAGACCCGGAGGCTCTCGTCGACGTGATCGAAGGTCGCTTCTGCGTCGGCGCATCCTTCACCATACTGGTAGTAATCAATGTAGCGTGCAGCCGTGTATCGACGGCGGCCGTAGAAACGCGAGGGCATCCGGCGAGAGGCCTCGAAAACCCAAATATCCTCCTCCTGTATCCCCACGTTGACCATCGAGCCAATGAGCGCATTGACAGGCTCGATGAGGGCATCGATCTGCCCATCCCGATCATCACAAGAGGTCGTGTTGTTGAAATTCACCTTGATAGCGATTTTCTGTCCCGGCTGGTAATTCGGCAACAACTTCCGCCAAGCATCCTGTACCGACCCCGTCCCCGTCAGCGTCTTCAGCCCCTCCTCCACCATCCGGTCGACCACGCTCTGATTCACGTAATCGCCGTACCACCCGGTGGAGAAGTTCCACGACGTTGCATCCGGATCGTGGACATGGACGACGCGGGAAGCCTCCGGAGGGGGATAGTTACGGACGATGACGGGGAGATAGATGCGGGGGACCACATCCGCAGGCCCGTCAGGAGCAGCCCGGCCGATGATGCGGCGCAGTCCTGCCAGCACCGCCCCACCCAACGCGGATAACATCCCCAACAAGAACCGACGCCGCGTCACACCCTGTCCTGCCCCCATACCGCCTCCTTGTTTTCGCTCGCTCCCCTCCGCCTGCATCCGTCCTTCACCCCTCGACCCGCACATACTCGATCCGGCTGTAGCCGCTGCCGTAGGGCTGCCGCCAGGGATCGCCGCCGGGATCGTCCCGCGCCCCCTCACAGGTCCCCAGCCCCGCCTCCTGAGCGCAGAAGAGGTAATCGTACGCCCCAACCATCGGATTCTCCCCCCTCTCCGCCCGTATGAGATCCGTCATCACACAGTCCACCGCCACCGGATCTACGGCGAAGAAAAGACTGCTGGGCGCATCGTCGCCGAAGGTGGACCACGGCGAAGGCCCCGCCGTCGCACCAGCCCGAGAGCCGTACAGACCATCGCCCAGGATCAGCACCGTCTTCCCCGCGATGTGAGGGTTGCGGTAAATGTCGACCAGCGGGCTGTAGTAGGGACTGTACGACGGATCGGAAGGACGAATGTACAAATGCAGATCGTCCGAACCCCCTCGAACGACGAAGTCAATGCTGCCAAAATGATTTTTGAAGCCCAAACTGACCGGATGGATGCCGTGGTACTTGAGGATGGGCATGTTGACCAGATAGGTCGCCTGGGCCAACAGATCCGGCAACCAGCGGTCCGAGAGGGAGTTGTGGGGATCGCTGAAGGTGATCCGGAGACTCGGGTCCCGGCGGCTGTAGGTAGCGCCCAGAACGCCGGAACAAATCCCCCGGCCAATGAAAACCACTTCCGGATAGAGATCCCACACCGGGCCGCGCACCCGGTCGGGGATGTAGCGGCCACCTTTGGTAGCATCATAGATCCAGATGTCCGCCTCCTCTACCCCGGCCATCCTGAGGCTACGGACCAGGGCAACGATCGGCTGGGGAAGAGCGTCGATCTGATCGTCGCCGTCTCCACAGCCACCAGCGTTGTTGAGATTGACCTTGATGGCGATCTTCTGACCAGGTTGATACCCGCCCGGTTCAACCCTGCGGAAGAGATCGTCCCAGGCCGCCGCAACGGTAGACCGCCCGGTTAAATGAATCAGCCCCGCCTCCACCATCCGGTTCACCGCATCCTGATCTACGTAATCGCCGTACCACCCGGTGGAGAAGTTCCACGACGTCGCATCCGGATCGTGGACATGGACGACGCGCGGATTTCCCGACGGAGGAACCGTTGAAGTCGGCGTCGGCGAGGGGGTAGCGGTCGGCGTCGACGTGGCAGTGGGCGTGGGAGAAGGTGTGGAAGTCGGCGTGGCAGTGGGCGTGGGAGAAGGGGTGGAGGTCGGCGTGGCGGTGGGCGTGGGAGGCGGGTCGTCCCGCATCACCAGGGGCAGGTACGACCGATACGCCAGATCCTGCGACGTGTCCGGAGCGGCGAGGCTGAAGAGACGCTCCATCCCCGCCAGCGTCCCGCCTCCCAGCGCGGCCAGCATTCCGAGAAGAAACTGGCGACGGCTCAGACGCCGCTCCTTACCCACCCTGTCCCCCCCTCTCACTCTCTCAACACGACCGGGAGATAGATCCGCATCGTGGATTCCCGTAACAGAATCAGCCCATCCAACGGGGGCAGGACCACCTGGGTCACGACACTTCCATCGTTGATCGTCGGCACCTGCGTGCCGGAGATCTTACGGAAAGCCCTCCCCAGGGGAACCACCTGGGGGCTGGCCGTGGCGTTGACCAACACCACCCCGCCCGTGTAATCCCGTCGCCAGACGTTTCGGTTCCCCACCTGCAACTGAATCCCGTCCAGCCAAACCGTGCCCGTGACCTCGCCCAGACCGAAGTGAAGGAAAGCGGCCAGATCGGTACCGGTGGCTGTACCAGCCATTTCGTAGCGCTGCCACGTGGTAGTCAGCGGGATCGAACCGAACCAGAGATACACCTCCCAGGGAGGACGGCCCTGCTGTAGGAATGCGGTTACCTCCCGCCCCCGATCGGCCTTCGCCCAGAAGGAGAGGGTGTATTCGGTGCCGGACAGGACCTCGGTGGGGGTGAAGGAAAACTCCACCTGCCAGTCGGTCCCCCGAGATTGAAGGGCCTCAATCCGGGCCGAGGCGGTGCCCGAAGCAGCCGTCGTGCCGTCCAAAGAGAGCGTGGCGGTATAGCCTTCAGCCTCATCGGCCCAGAGGTTCCACTGCGCCAGATCGTCTGCCGTCTCGAAGTCGCCACCCCGCACCCCGTTGGGGGTGGTCAGCACAGGGATGGCCCGAACCGCGGGCCCCAGAGGTTGGCCCAGGTAGCCCCGCCCCGCCCCAGCGTTGTCGTACTCGTCGAACCACAACAGGCAGAGGGAGCCGTGGCCGTTGGTGTTGATCTCGTAACTGAAGTAGCCGTCGTTCAGGAGTGCGGTTGCCAGGCCGAACCGCATCTTTCGGTAGTTTGGAACGAAATCGGGATCGTCGCAGGGATTGTCGTACTCACCAGAACCGGTGGGGTCCGGCCCCCCATCGTCCTCGTAAGTCTCGATCATCGTCAGGTTGGGCCGACGCGCCCGTTCGATCCAGTCGAAATAACTCCCGCCAGGGGTGGGTCCGAAGACTACCTGCTGCCACGGGACGCCGTAGGCTGTGCCGTCGTCGCCGGGGAACCCCTCGAAGTTGTTGCCGTTGAGCAGGTCGTAGTTGGGCATCCCCCAATTGACGAAGAGGATCCGGTCGGGGCCGACGGCGTCGCGGATCGCCTCTTCGTAGTGACGCAGGCCCGCGTTCCAGGCAGCGTCGAACTCGGCGTAATCGGTGATCAGGGTGTTGGACCGGTCGGGGTCGATGGTGCGGGCGGTGGAGTTGCCGATGAGCCAACTCTCGTTGGGATCGGAACGGTCGATGAGCAAACCGTCCCAGGCAGGGTTGGCAAGGAGCCCGACGGCGACGCGCGCGTTGTAGTCGGCCCAGGTCTCGGGGCCGACGGCCGAACTGATCGTGGCGGTCGGACACATCGTGCTCAGGTTCATCACCCAGGAACGGGGCCAGAAGGAAACGAGAGCGGCGATGCGGGTGCCGGAGAGGTGGGCAGCGGCGGGACGGACGTAGCCCCGCTGCACGGTGAGGGTCCTGGCAACCGGGTCCACGTCTTCCACGAAGACGATCTCGCCGTCGATCAGGGCGGTATCGCTGACGACGAAGAGGTCGTAGACGCTGATGCCGTCGGTGACGGTCACCTCGGCGACGTGGAAAACGGTCGTCGTGGTGTCCACGTCCGAGGTCAGCACCGTACCGACCTGGGTGAGGAACCATTCGGGCGGGACAGCCCGCACCTCCTCGTTCTCCCACGGCTCCGCGTCTGGATCGGGATTATAACTCAGTTCGCAGGCGTTGGTGGAGTTGAGCAGCAAGATGTCGGGGTTGATCTGTTTCAGGGGCGTGATGAACTCCTCCGCCCAATCGCCCAGGATGACCCAGTCGTAGCGGGCGATGTCGGTGAGGGGCTGTTCCCAAGGATCGGGCCACCACATCCCCAGGCGCGGGAAATCGGGAGAAGCGTCTGGGACCGCCGGGGGGGAAGGGGATGCCGAGGTGAGGGGGACGTCTGCTCCCTGCGCTGCAGGGGCCAACCCCCAGGCGAGCGAGAGGGCAAGGACGCCCCCGAGGAACACCGCCCCCCAGGCGAAGAAAGTCTTTCGCTCGATCTGTGTCTCTTCACCGAAGCACATCGTTTTCTCTCGTGTAAACAACTGCCGCCGACAGATCGGCGGCACGTCCTCATCTTACCACAAAAACGAACCAGGGCAATAGGTCTTTGGTCCCAGGGCGGACGTTCTATTCCATTGCCCTACAATCTGGTCTCCACTTGCTCACCCCACCGCCGCCGCCATCCCCTCCACGGCACCAGCGGGGCCAGCACCTCCCGCTCCTCCGGCGTCAGCGCCCGCAGCGTGACCAGCGCCACCGGATAGACCACCAAGCCGACCACGAGGGCCAGCGGGCGACTCACCAGGGCCGCCGACCACACCGCCCCTCCCATCACCAAGCCAGCGAGGACCGGTCGGGCGAGCAACCGCACCCAGCCGACGCTCCCCAGGTGCTGACGCAGGGGGATGGCGAACAGCACCGCCAGCAGGAACTCCCCTCCAATGATGATCCACGCCGAAGCGACGTAACTGAAGGTGCGCACGAAGAGCAGGTTGGCCACCACCGTGAAAACCACCCGCACACCGGAGGCCAGGAGCACGTACCGCTGGCGGTTGAGGGCGATCAGCACATAGTTGGTCAGGCTGTTGATCCAGCCGAAGAGGATGGACCAGACCAGCAGCCGGAGCACGATCGCGCCGTGGGGGAGGAAGCGGGACCCGCTCAGCAGCCCCACCAGCGGGGTCGCCAGCAACGTCACGAGCACCGCCGTTGGCAGCGCTACTATCGTCAGCACCTTGACCGAAAGACGGTACGACCGCCGCAGGCTAGAGAGGTCCTGCGCCGCCTGGCGGGACATCACCGGAAAGACGGCGAACGTGAAGAAGGAAGGAACGATGTTGAGCGCGTCCACCCATTTGCGGGCAGCGTCGTACCAACCGACCACGGCGTCGCTCTGAAGGCGCTGGAGCAGCACCAGGTTGACCCCCGGGAAGAGGACCTGAAGGAGAAGCGAGGCCATCAACGGCCAACTCTCCACCACCATCGTCCGCTGGAGGGCCCGCTCCACCCGGCCCATACCGCGTGGCCGCTCCCTCCAGATCACCCGGAACGCCAACACCGCCAGGATCGTCATCGTCGCCAGGTTGGTCAGGATGGACGCCCCGGCCACACCGACGACGCCCAGCCCGCCGACCAGCACCAACACTCCCAGGGTGGCCCGGATGATGGTCGTCACCGTCTGGATGGCGGCGGGGATCTCGTGCTTCTCGTAGCCCCGGAAGACCGCTGCCAGCCCGTAGGCTATGCTGCCCGGAAGGAGGCCAGCGTAGAGCAGAAGCACCGCCCAGACCGTCTCCGGGGCCAGCGGGGAGCCCAGTGCCTGCCAGCCGACCAGGAACCCAACAAGCAACGGGAGCACCGCGGCGAAGATCAGAAGCCGCAACGCCGTCGTGTTGACGAAAAGTTGCCACGACCGGTCCCGCCGCTGCGCCACCTCCCGCATCAGGTACATATCCAGGCCGAAGTTGACCACCACCTCGAACCAGAGGTAGATGTTGACCGCTGTGGCGTACCGGCCATTCCCCACCGGCCCGAGGATGCGGGCCATCAGCGCAGCGAAGGCGAAGTCGATCAGCCGGTTGAACAGGTTGAGGACGATGGGCGCCAGCGAGTTCTTCGCCACACGGCGGACGGTGCTGGCGTCGTCCTCCTCGCGGTAGAAGAAACGCCAGAGGTAAAGGCCGGTGAGGAAAAGGACCGCCATTCCGGCGATGAAACTGACGAATGCCCCTACTTTGACCGCGTTGGGACTGTACTTGAAGCGGACGGTCCACGCCCCTGGCTCAAGGAAGACGCCGCGGAAGTTCCCGTCTACACGAAGAACCTCCACCTCCCGCTCCGCCTCCTCGCCTGCCCCCCGGGGCCGCACGAAGGCCCGCCAGCCAGGGAAGTAAGAGTCGGTGAGGATCAGCCAACTCGGCTCGGCAACGCTCACATCGACGAAGACTTCGTTACGGGTATATCGCGCCACCCGCTGCGGCTCTGGTTCCCCTCCTGCCCCCTGTACCTTGCCTTCTGCTCCCTGCTCCCCGCTCCCTGCCTCCAGCACCACGTACCGGTGTGGATCGTAGGTCCGCAATCCATTTGCCACATCATCCACTACGACGGCAGCGGTGGCCGGCAGCGTGAAGGCGCGGGGCAGCACGGCCCGGTTCTCGTAAACCCGCACCGCTTCGTCCTGATAGACCAGACGATATTTGGCCGGATTGGGGATCTCCACCTCGGTGATGACGTATTTGACGTTGAGCAAATCGAGCAGCGGGCTATCCAGGCTGGACCACTGCCGCAGTGGTGCGATCCGGTTGTACAGGATCTGGTCCTGCGGCTCGATAAGTGCCATATAGGCCACATACTGCTGGGGGAAGATCGAATCGTAGCCATCGATCGACTGGAGATCGTAAAACATCCCCACGTTGGCGTTCATCGTCTTCGTGGTCCCTGGAGGCGTGAAAGCGACGTATCGCCAGAGCGAGGTATCCTGTTGCAAGAACCCCACCACTGGCGGGACGTACTCCAGCAGTGCGGGGTCCACCGCCGAATGGAACCCTGCCCCGAAGGAGACCAGGTCCACCACCAGCACCCCTATCGCCAGGACCTCCCACACGGGGCGCTGGCGGAGGAAGATGGGACAGAGGCTCACCCGCAGGCTGATTCCCGTAGCCGTCAGGAGGAGGGCGAACAGGCCAACCCAGCGGAACTCGTAGGAATAAAACGCTCGGTGGTCGGGGAAGGCATCGGAAGCACGGGCCAGGCTCCAAAAGGCGCGCTCCACCAACGGCTCGATCTGCCCGAAGAAGACCCGGCTGAGGACCAGCCCCATCAGCGTCACCACCCCACCCCAGAAGGCCAGTGCGGCGAGGCCACTGACCAGGGTGAGCGGTGCGTCGAGGAGGAGAAGTCTCCGCAACGCGACGCGCAGGCCGCGGGCGGCGGGGCGGAGCCCCCGCATCCTCTCCCTCGCCTCTCGTGCCTTGCCCCTCACCACGTCCCCCCCAAGCCCCGCCAGCACCGCCACCGACAGCGTGAGCGGGAGGACCCACCGGAAGGGTGCGTGGGACTGGCGAAGGTAGGGCAGGACGTAGACCAGCGCGTAGAGCGGCGTGCCAAAGATGCAGCCGAGGGAAAAGAGGCCAAGAAGCACAAAGAAAGGATGCACGTCGCGCACCGCGCGCCGAACGCGGAATCGGCGTCCACCGAGCCGTGCCCGAACCCACTCCGCCGCCGCGATGAACGCCAGGAAGAGCGGCAACAGCCCCAGGTAGGCCCCACCCTCCACATAGTTCTTGATCCCCCAGTCGTGGCTGGCGATGGGCGCCCCGTGGGCGTTGACGGATGCTGGGACGTATTTCCACCGGAACAGATCGAAGTATCCGTGATGGGCCGGGCTGCCGAAGAAGTTGGGCACGGCGAAGGTGATCAGCCTGCGCCACGGATAGGCCCATTCGAGGACCTGCTGGAGGGAGGGCGCGGCCTGCTCTCCTCGGAAACCGGTCGTCGCCACCTCGTACAGCGGGACGAACTGGATCGCCCCCAACGCTAACCCCAGCACAGCCATCAACAGCAGCCACGCGGCGGCTTTGAGCCGCGACAGGCCCCGAGCCGGTATCCCGGCCGCTCCTTCCGCCCCTCCCGGCTCCCCCAGCGCCCTTCCCACCAGCCGCCACGCGGCGTAGGCCGCGACCACCAGCAGTACGAAGTAGGTGTTCTCCGCGTGGCCCGCGAGCATCTGGCAGCCCATACCGACGGCCCCCAGCAGAACCCAGGGCAGGCTGGTCGGGC
>DROW01000114.1 GCA_011388675.1 Chloroflexota bacterium
GATTCAGGCCGACCAGCCGCAGCAGTTCCTGGACCCGCTCCGTCTTCTCCTTGCCGCGGGCCACCCCGTGCACCTCCAGCGGCTCGGCGATGATCGAGCCCACCGTCATCCGCGGGTTGAGGGAGGCGGAGGGGGCCTGGAAGATCATCTGCATCCGCCGCCGCATCCGGCGCATCTCCTCCCCCTTCAGTTCGAAGAGGTTCACGCCGTCGAAGATGACCTCCCCGGCGGTCGGTTCGTAGAGGCGCAACATCGTCCGCCCCACGGTCGTCTTCCCGCTGCCGGTCTCCCCGACCAGGCCTAACGTCTCCCCTTTGTAAATGTCGAACGAGACGTCGTCCACCGCCTTGATGTCGCCAACGTGGCGCTGGATGATGAGGCCTCGGGTGATCGGGAAATACTTCTTCAGGTGGCGGACCTGAATCAGGGGCACTTTCTCGGCGACCATTACTTCTCCCTCCCCGCGATGTGTTCCCACCGCCAACAGGCCACGAGGTGCTGGTCCGCCCCGTCTGCCTCCTCCAGCGGTGGCATGGCTTCCAAGCACTTATCGACGGCGTAGGTACACCGCGCCGCGAACGGGCAGCCCGGCGGCAGGTCGATCAGATCGGGCGGCAGACCGGGGATCGACACCAGTTTCGTCCCCGGCGGCTCGTCGAGACGGGGTAGCGACCCCAGGAGCCCCTGCGTGTAGGGGTGGCGAGGGCGCTTGTAAATGTCGTACACACTCCCCCGCTCGACGATGTACCCGGCGTACATCACGTTCACCTTTTTCGCCAGGCCCGCCACCACGCCCAGGTCGTGGGTGATCCACATCACCGCCATCCCCAACTGCTCCTGCAGCCGCTTCACCAAGTCGACGATCTGGGCCTGGATGGTAACGTCCAACGCCGTCGTCGGCTCGTCGGCGATGAGCAATTTCGGGTTGCACGAGAGGGCCATAGCGATCATCGCCCGCTGGCGCATCCCGCCCGAGAACTGGTGCGGGTAGTCGTCCAGCCGCTGACGGGCCTCCGGAATACCCACCATAGTTAACAACTCAGCGGCGCGCTCCCGCGCCTGCTGGTCGTCCATTCCCTGGTGCAGTTTCAGCGCTTCCATAATCTGGAAGCCTACGGTGTACACCGGGTTGAGCGAGGTCATCGGGTCCTGGAAGACCATCGCGATCTCCGCGCCGCGCACCTTGTGCATCTCGCTCTCGCTGACCTTCAACAGGTCGCGCCCGTCGAACCAGACTTCCCCGTCCTCGATCCGGCCCGGGGGGCTGGGGATCAGGCGCATAATGGAGAGGGCGTGGACCGACTTACCGCATCCGCTCTCGCCGACGACCCCCAACGTGTCTCCCTCGTCCATTGTGTAGGAGATGCCGTTGACCGCGTGCACGACCCCGTCTTCGGTATAGAAGCGGACGGTCAGGTTCTTGATCTCCATCAAAGTTCCCATAGAGCGCTCCTCGTAGAGTGATCCCGTTTCCCAGAGATGTTCTCGTACCTGTCCTGATCGATGCCGACGACCCCGCCTACCAGCCGAACCGAAGAGTCATCAACGTCGCCGCGTCGGGGAACAGAAACATCCCCAGCCCGAATCTCCCAAGGGGGAATTCATCCCGCCCGACCAAGGGGGCAGTCGGCCGCGCCATCAGCAGGAACCAGGCCCAATCCCCAATCCCTCGGGACCGATGACGACCTCCTTGCCTCACCGCTTCCCGTCGGATGCGTCGCCAGACGCGCGGGGAGGGTTCGGCCCCAGCGAACCGGGCCTGCAGCGCTTCCTTCACCATCCGATCGAGCGGGTCGAAAGAGGACAGGTCACGTGAACTCATACACGATCTCACCGACAGGCACCCTTCCTTCCAGCGTGTCCCTCAGGAATCGCCGGGCGTAGTGAAGCCGGGATTTCACCGTCCCTTCCGGGATACGCAGGATCTCAGCGATCTCCTTCAGGCTTAGCTCCTCCAGGTAGAACAACACCACGACGACGCGATGGCCGAGGGGCAGTTGGGTGATAGCCTCTCGGATCGCCTCCTGCGCCTCTCGCCGTTCTATCCACTGCTCCGGCAGGAAGTGGAAGGAGGCAGCCAGCCCCTCCAGCACGCCATCCGAGGTCGCCTTCTGCTGTTTCTGCTGTTTTCTGAGCCACTTGTAACTCAGGTTGACCGCGACCCGGTAGAGCCAGGGATGCAGGGGGACGTCCGGTCGGATACGATGGGCATGGGTGAACAACCGCAGGAAACTTTCCTGGAGGATGTCCTCCGCCGCTCCCTGGTCCCGGGTGATCGCCAGCGCTGTGCGGTAGATGCTGGTTTTGTACCTCTTATACAATTCGCCTAACGCGTCGACATCTCCCGCGCGCAGGCGAAGGATCAGAGGGCCATCGGGGTGATAGACCGCCATAATGCCCCTTTATATATACCCCTTCCCGGCGGGAAGGTTCACCTCTTCTCCTCCTCCTCTTGCAGCCGTGCCAAGAACTCCCGGTCCTCCGGCGTCAGATGGGCTTTCTCCAGCAGGTCGGGCCGGCGCTCCCAGGTCCGCCGCAGGGCCTGCTCCCTGCGCCATCGGGCGATGGCGGCATGGTCGCCGGACCGAAGCACCTCGGGCACTTCCCAGCCCCGGAAGACCGCGGGGCGGGTGTAGTGCGGATATTCCAGAAGCCCCCGGGCGTGGGAATCCTCAAAGACCGCTCCCGGATCTCCCAACGCTCCTGGAAGGAGCCGGGTGACCGCGTCAATGATCACCATCGCCGCCAGTTCGCCACCACTGAGCACGTAATCCCCGATGGAAATCTCATCGGTAGCCAGGTGTTCTCGCACCCGCTCGTCCACCCCCTCATACCGACCGCAAATGAGCACCAGACGAGGGTAGCGAGCCAGTTCCGCCGCGACCTCTTGGGTGAACAGTCGTCCCTGAGGCGTGAGGAGGATCACCGGCACGCCCTCTTCCCCGCCGAGGATCGATTCCACGGCGGCGAAGATCGGCTCCGGCTTCATCACCATCCCCCCGCCCCCCCCGTAGGGAGTGTCGTCGGTCGTGTGGTGGCGATCTGTGGCGTAGTCTCTCAGGTTGTGAAGGTATATAGAAACAATGCCCCGCTCCCGGGCCCGCTTGATGATGCTCTCCTCAAGAGGGCCGGCAAACATCCCCGGGAACAGAGTCACCACATCGAAGCGCATTGCCACGCAGGGGTATTTTAGCACAACGGTCAGGGCAGCGCAAGCGCTCTTTGCCGAGGACGGCGAGCGACCTGTTGACAAAACGGGAGCGTTGTTATATGCTTAAAATGCCAGTTCAGTTTTAAGGAGGAAGACCGTGTTCAAGAGAGAGACGACGAAAGTCCAACCCCAGTCCGCGGCCCCTACCCCTTCTGCTCGTATCGAGACGGTGATCGGTCCAAACGCCCATTTCCGCGGCGAACTGGTGTCGGAAGGCGGCGTGCGAATCGATGGAATCTTCGAAGGCACCGTCAACACCACCGGTAACCTGGTGATCGGCGAGACGGCCAAGGTGATCGCCGACATCGTGGCCAACAATATCTCCATCTCGGGCGCGGTCAAGGGGAACATCTCCGGCAACCGGGTGGAGATCCTGGAGACCGGGCGGGTTTGGGGAGATTTGACGGTCAGTTCACTTCTGCTCAATGAGGGAGCGTATCTGCGAGGGCAGACGATGATGCACGCCGACATCGAGCCGCCGCAGTTGGAACCCCCTCGGCCTCACACGCCGGCCCAGCCGGGGCAGCCAGGGGCGATTGTGGACGTGGAACCCGCCGGTTCCGAGCCAGGGGAAGAAGAAGAGGACTAACCCCGCGCAGCGGGTCGCCAAGCCTGCAGGCCGATCCGCAACACACGCCTCTCTATACGCCACCTCCGGCGCAACCGATCCTTCCCAGGAGGGTCGGTTGCTGCTGCATTTAAACCCGCGTTGGTCCGTTCGATTCCTACCGCAAGTGGGATCTAATCAAGCACGAAATTGACAAAGCAGCCAATCGCCCTGGAAGCCGCCCCGTTGGAAGGGGGGGGACCTCCCGGATGGTGTGGCAGATCCAAATCATTTGGCGGAAGTCTAACGCCCGGTAACATTTTGGGGACAGCGGTCAGTTGCGGGAAAAACAACTCCGTTGTAAAATACCAATTGTTTGGCCGATCCCACACCAATCCGCACCCGAGGAGGAAACGGAATGCCAACTCGGAAGAGGCAACTGCCTGAGATTCCCCCGGAATTGGTCGGCACCGTCCACGTAACCCCTCTTGATCGCATCTACAACTGGGCCCGCAAGCGATCCCTGTGGCCAATGTTCTTCGGGCTGGCCTGCTGTGCCTTCGAGATGGTAGGCACCTTCGCCGCCCGCTTCGATCCCTCCCGTTTCGGGATGGAGATCATGCGGGCCAGCCCCCGCCAGGCGGATCTGTTGATCGTCAACGGCACGGTCACGAAGAAGATGGCCCCACAGGTGATCCGCCTCTACAATCAGCTCCCGGAGCCCAAGTACGTCCTCGCGATGGGGGCCTGTGCCATCTCCGGCGGGCCGTTCAAGGAGGGGTACAACGTGGTCTCCGGCATCGACAAGTTCATCCCGGTGGACGTCTACATCCCCGGCTGCCCTCCCCGACCCGAGGCCCTTATGCACGGCTTCCTCACCATCCACGCGCGGATGGAACGGGAGTCGGTGCGGGACCTGCGCTGGTACCGCAAGGGCGAGGAGGTAGACACAAGCGTACCCGTGCCGGAACTGGGGCCAGACCTGGTGGACTGGCGACTCGCCGAGCAGATCGAAGCCCTTCAACAACCAGCAACGGACAACCAGCAACCAGCCGAGTGAGGGGTACCTATGGCAACCGAAGTCACTCCTGAACCCACGGACGAAGTGTTGACCCGCCTGCAGGAACGGTTCCCAGGGGCAGTGGAGGCTGCCCCCGAGCCCTATGAGGGATTGATTGTCGCCCGCGACCACCTGGTCGATGTCGCTACCTTTCTGCGCGACGAGATGGGGTATGCATACCTCTCCGACGTCGTCGGAGTGGACTATCCGGAGGAGGTCAACGGCCTTCCCCCCCGCTTCGAGGTGGTCTACCACCTCTTTCGGCCCGTCGGCGGGCCGCTGACCCTCCACGTCCACGCCGACCGGGAGAACCCTGTGGTCCCCTCCCTGGTCCCCGTCTTCCCCTCGGCCAACTTCCAGGAACGGGAGGCTTGGGACCTGGTGGGGATCCGTTTCGAGGGTCACCCTGACCTGCGTCGGATCCTCCTCTGGGACGGGTTCGACGGCCATCCGCTGCGCAAGGACTGGCACGAGGTCTACTACGAAGAGGAAAAGAAACCCTTTGGCAGTCGATGGCCCGAGGGGCACCCGGTGATGGCCGAGAGCCGCACCCCGCTGGGGCGCAACCTCCGCTATCCCCCCGGTTGGTCGCCGGAGGACTGGCGGCCCACGACCGATCCGTGGGGGTACCGTCCCCACGACGAGGTGGCGGAGCAGAAGAACCCCGCGATGCCGGTGGACCGGGTCGTGCTCAATATGGGCCCTCACCACCCCAGCACCCACGGCGTCCTCCGCCTGCTGGCCACGCTGGAGGGGGAGCGGATCCAGAAACTGGAGCCGATGCTCGGCTTCCTCCACCGCTGCCACGAGAAGATCGGCGAGCGGAACACCTGGCTGGGCAATATCCCCTACACCGACCGGCTGGACTACGTCTGCTCGATGACCAACAACTGGCCCTACGTGCTCGCTGTGGAGAAACTGATGGGTGTGGAAGTCCCTGAGCGGGCGGAGTACATCCGGGTCATCATGGGCGAGTTCACCCGCTTCCTCAACCACGCCGTCTCCGTCGGCTTTATGTGCAACGACCTGGGGATCTACTTCACGGTGATGCTCTACGCGCTGGAGGAGCGCGAGTTCATCCTCGACCTGTTCGAGATGACCGCCGGCTCGCGGATGATGTGCAACTATATGCGGTTCGGCGGCGTGGCCCACGATATGACCGAGGAGGCGGTCGCCCTGGCCCGCGAACTGGCCTTCGAGCGGCTTCCCCGCTTCATCGACAAGGTGGACGCCTACCTCACCGAGAACGAGATCTTCCGCGCCCGTACCGTCGGCGTGGGGGTGCTGCCGCCGGAACAGGCCGTGGCCTACGGATGCACCGGGCCGCTCCTGCGCGGCTCCGGCGTCCCCTACGACATCCGCCGGGCCGATCCGTACTCCATCTACGACGAGTTCGACTTCGAGATCATCACCGCGCCCGACGGCGACGTCTACAGCCGGTACCTGGTCCGCCTGGGTGAGATGCGGGAGAGCCTGCGCATCCTCCAGCAGGCCCTCAACCGGCTGCCCGACGGGCCGGTGATGGCGGGTAAGAAGAAGGCCACCGTCAAGGTCCCGCCCGGCGAGTCCTACGGGCGGATCGAGGCGCCGAAAGGCGAACTGGGTTTCTACATCGTCTCCGACGGCAGCCCCAACCCGTACCGATACCACATCCGCGCTCCGTCCTTCGTCAACCTGGGCGTGATGGGGGAACTGTGCCGCGGGCATCTGATCGCCGACGTGGTCATCATCTTGGCCAGCATCGACATCACGCTGGGGGAGGTGGATCGCTAATGTACGCCAGTCTGCATCTCGTCAAATCGCTGGGTATCACCTTCCGTCGGTTCGTGGAGACCTATGTAGACGACCTGCGCTGGTTTTTCAAAGGAGGGTTCGGGGCGCGCTACAGGCCCGACACGCTCCCGATCCGGCAGAGCCCCACCAAGAGCCGGGGCATTTTCACCGTGCAGTACCCGGCCGAGCGGCTCCCCCTCCCCGAGCGGTTTCGCGGCTTCCCCTTCCTGATCGAGGAGGAGGGGAAACTCCGCTGCACCGCCTGCGGCACCTGTGCCCGGGTCTGCCCGCCCCAGTGCATCTGGATCGTCCGCGCGTCCGATCCGGAGACGGGGAAGCCCCTGCGCGAGCCGGCGGAGTTCTACATCGACATCAGCATCTGTATGCAGTGCGGCTTCTGCGCCGAGTTCTGCCCCTTCGACGCCATCAAGATGGGGCACGAGATCGAGATCGCAGCCTTCGATCGGGAGAAAGACCTCCTGCTGGACCTGGAGCGGCTGCGCAAGCCGCTCTCCTACCACGCCCAGATCCACCCGACGGAGTACGCGGCCGAACAGGAGAAAAAGCAGGCCAGAGCAGCGGCCAGGGCCAGGAAATAGGCCGCGAACGGAAGCGTGGGGGAACCTGGAACCCGACAGCCGGAGGGCTGGGGGTTCCAGGTTCTTTGTGGTAAAATAAAAGCCAAGATGAGCGAAGTCGAAGGAAAGGAAGGGCAAGAAGGACGTAAAGTAACGGTCGTCGGCGTCCGGTTCCACCCCGGAGGCAAGATCTACCATTTCGATCCGGCCAACTGCGAGGATCTGGTCCGTGGGGACTACGTGGTGGTGGACACGGTGCGCGGCCGTCAGATCGGCCAGGTCGCTTACTTCAGGGAGGTGGACGAGGAAGAGGGACGGGACCTGAAGCCGGTCCTTCGGCGGGCGACCGGGCGCGATCTGGCCCTGCACCAGCAGTGGGAGGAAAAGGCCCGCGATGCGCTGGCGACGGCCCGGCAGATGGTCCGTGAGATGGGGCTGGACATCAAACTGAGCACGGCGGAGTACACCATCGACGGGCGGCAGTTGACGCTGCTCTACGTCACCGGGACGCGGGAGGAACTGCAACGGCTCCAGCGCCGGCTGGCGAAACAGTTGCGAACCCGAGTCGAACTCCGGCAGATCGGTCCCCGCGACCACGCGCGGCTGACGGGAGGATACGGAGCCTGCGGCGAACCCCGCTGCTGCTCCCGATTCCTCTCCGACTTCGTCCCCATCTCCATCCGGATGGGTAAGGCACAGGGGAT
The DNA here is from genome assembly GCA_011388675.1 of Chloroflexota bacterium. GTDB lineage: Bacteria > Chloroflexota > Anaerolineae > B4-G1 > DUEL01 > DUEL01. The sequence goes on from DROW01000114.1 coordinate 7,874, forward strand.
CTCCCTCACCCCCTCCGAGATCACGGGGATGTGCGGGCGACTCCGCTGCTGCCTGGCCTACGAGTATGAGATGTATCTGGAGGCTTCCAAGAACCTTCCTCGCCGCAAAGCCCGAGTACGCACCCCCTATGGAACGGGAAAGGTCATCGATCTGCTGCCCCTGAAAGGGGCGGTCGTGGTCCAGATCGAGGATCGGCGCGTCGAAGTCCCCGCAGACGAGGTCGAAGTCATCCCCAACCCGTAAGACCCCGGCGGTCAGGGCCATCGCCTCGCGGGTGGTTGACACCTGTTTCGGCCTGTGCTATAGTAGCCACGACAATCGCATACGACATCGGCAGGGGTGCCCCAAGCCCGGATGCGAGGGGCTTAAAGGGGGAAGACCGGTCAAAGTCCGGCGCTGTCCCGCAACTGTAGCAACGGCGGCCTGAGCCGTCCGTTGGAGCCAGGATACCCGCCTCTGCCGGCGTCACACAACCTCTTCGCGGAAAGGGGGTGGCGCTATGGAGGGTCCTCGAACGTGGGAAGCCCTCCCCCAACCAGCGTGAAGGGGAGGGCTTTTTGCTGTTTTGAGCCACCAAGTAGGCAGTTCGTTTATCGACCGAAGACGAAAGGAGAAAAGCGATGCGCTTGCGTAACCTGATGCTGGCCCTCGCGCTTGGAGGGATGCTCGCTCTCGGTCTGGCCCTGACGTTGAACGCCGGTGTGGCCCCTGTGGAGGCCCGCCCGGCCGCGACCTCCGTCTCGCCCGCGATCGACCACAGCGACGCCATCAGCCGGGCGCTGGCCTACTTGAAGACGAAGCAACTCCCGAACGGAGGGATCGAGGGGTGGGTGCCGGGAACGGCGGACGAGTTCACCACGATCAAGACGGTGATCGCCCTCGCCGCCGCCCGCCGCCCGGTCAGTTACTTGACCTCGGTGAGTGGCACCACGCCGCTGGACTATCTGGCGACGCGGGCCATCACCTACACCCACGACACCACCGGCACGCTGTTCCCCGGCCGCGCCGGTATGCTGGCCGTGGCCGTCGTCGCTGGGGACGGCGATCCCTATGACTTCGGCGGGATGGACCTCATCTTCGAATTGGTCAACACCTACAACCCCGCCACCGGCGCGTACAGCACCACTGCCAGGCAGGGGTGGACCACCGGCGCGGCCAGCGCGGTCAATCAGGCGTGGGCCATCCTCGGCCTGGCCGCGGCTCAGCAGACCATTCCCATCTCGGCCACCGACTTCCTCATCGGCCTGCAGGAGGCCGACGGGGGCTGGGGCTGGGGCCTCGGCGGCGACGTGGACACGACGGCACTGGTCATCCAGGCGCTCCTCGCCAGCGGCAACGTCTCCCCCACGGACGCCAAGATCCAGGAAGGGCTGGACTTCCTGCGGAACTCTCAGGACGTCTCCGGCGGCTGGAAGTCGTGGGGTTTCTTGAGCGCCGATTCGACGGCCGCGGCCATCCAGGCCCTCGTGGCGGCTGGCTACACCCCGGCGACTGAGTGTTGGGCCGCCGCCGAAGGCAACCCCCACACCGCTCTGGCCGGCCTCCAGGCCGCCGACGGGAGTTTCGGCGGCAACGCGCTAGGCACCGCCCACGCCATCGCCGGCCTGGCCGAAGCGCCCCTGCCCATCTTCGGACGGTGGGAGCGGGCCAACCGTGCCCTGACCTGGATGAACGAGCAGCAGAACGCGGACGGCTCCTGGTCCGGCTGGTCCGGCCCCGACCCCGGCGCGACCTGCGACGCCGTCCTGGCCTACGCGGCGGCCGGGTACGACCCGGATACCGTCGCCGCGACGGGCAGCGTGACTTCGGCGCTGGACTATCTCTCCGCCACCGCCGCTTCCTACGTCTACGTCAGCGCCGACGCCGCGGGGAAACTGGCCCTCGCGGTCGAGGCGGCCGGACGGGACGCCCACAACTTCGGCGGCGTGGACATCGTCCACGTGCTCACCAACACCTGGTACAGCCCGACGCTGGGTGCCTTTGGCACCCCCACCAACACCTGGCACCAGGCCTTCGCCATCCTAGGCCTGGCAGCGGCGGGCGAGCCGATCCCCATCAGCGCGACCCGGACGCTCACCAGCCTCCAGCAGCCCGACGGGGGGTGGAAGTACAATCTGAGTTCCAACCCCTGGAACACCACCACGCCGGACAACACCGGCCTCGCCATCCAGGCCCTGATCGCCGCCGGGGTGCCGCCCAGCGACCCCAGCATCGTCAGGGGCCTCGACTACCTGCGGGATCAGCAGGACGAGATGGGCGGATGGGACAACGCCAACTCCACCGCCTACGCCATCCAGGGGCTTCTGGCGGCAGGGGAGAACCTGATCGCCGACTGGTCCTCCAGCGACGGCCACAGCCCCTACGACGCGCTGGCGGCCTACCAGAAGCCGGACGGTCCCTTCGTGTGGGCCTGGTCTTGGCCGTCCGATAACGGCCTGGCGACCTGGCAGGCGGTGCCCGCCCTGCTGGGGGTGCACTACCCGTACACGCCCTCCGGGCCGCTGCACACGTTCGTCTCCGTCGAGCGCGGCCCCGACCCCGACCGCATCGTCGTCTGTGCTCCGCGCGGTCGGCTGGGCAGCGACATCGACGTGACGATTCCCTTCGGCAGCGATCTGGACGGCAACGGGACGATCACGTTCACCTGGCGGCTGAACGGCGGGACCTGGACCACCCCCCTTGCGTACCGGGCCGACGGCTACTTCACGGCCACGATCCCCGGCCATCAGATCGGGGTCTACGACCTGCGGGCCGAGTTCTCCGACCCGGACGGTGTTCAAGGGGGACCGACGCTGACCACCACGTTCACCATCCACGGGGCCTTTATGCCGATCGTGCTCAGGGGATTTGCCCCGTAGGGGAGAGAGAATGAGGGGAAGACGCCGGCGGCGGAAGCCGTCGGCGTCCCCCATCCCGCCGAAGGGAGATAGTTCGAGAATGACTTGTCTCAAGCGATTGCCGTGGCTTGTCCCGATGCTGATCCTGCTCCTGGCGGTCGCTGGCCGCGCCGACGGACCGGCGCGTGCCCAGTCGGTCAACCGCGTGGGCCTGGTGGTGCGCTTCTCCGACGACGAGGTAACCACCCGCTGCGTCGAGTTCACCGAGCCGCAGATCAGCGGGTACGACGTGCTGACCCGCTCCGGCCTGGACGTCGTGGCCAGTTTCGACCCCGGGCTGGGGGTCGCCGTCTGCGCCATTGAGGGGGTCGGCTGTCCGCTCGAAAGTTGCCTGACGTGCGACGTGCCGAACTACTGGTCCTACTGGCATCTGCAGGACGGCGCGTGGGCCTATTCCCAGGTTGGGGCGAGCGGCTATATGGTGAGCGACGGGGAGGTGGAAGGGTGGTCGTGGGGGGAGGGGACGCCACCGCCCGTCATCCCCTTCGACCAGATCTGCGCGCCACCACCGGCTCCCACGCCCACCTCCACACCCACATCCACTCCCACCCCGCCGCCGTCCCCCACCCCCCCTCCGACCCCGATGGTCTGGTTCCGGCTGGACGAGAACCCCATTCCGGCCGGTGCCTGCACGACGGTCCGGTGGGACACCGCGAACGCCAGGGAGGTCTACCTGGACGGGGAACGGGTTCCTCCCATCGGCAGCCGCGAGGTCTGCCCCACGGCTCCCCAGGAGTACCGCCTGCGCGTCGTGAGCGCGGTCGGCGAGCAGGTCTACACGCTGGTGCTCGGCGTGGTCGCGGCCTCCCCTTCACCGACATCCATCCCCACCCCCCCCCCTGCTGCCCCGACCTCGACGACCACGCCCTCCCCCGAGGCGGCCCCAAGCCCCACCGCC
>DROW01000115.1 GCA_011388675.1 Chloroflexota bacterium
CATCGATCTCCTTCACGCTGCGCAGCCGTGCGTCATTGGTGACGAAGGCCAGGGCTCCATATGCGAGCGCTGTGCCAATGTGGATGGCGTCCGGCGTGGGGATGCCGTACCGGGTACGCAGGGTGGACGTCCACTCCACCACCTCGCGATCGACGTCCACCGTCGTCAGGCCAGGGAACCGTTCGAACACGGCGCGGTAATGGAGAAGAAGCGACTCATCCTCCGCCCGCTTGGCACCCGTGAGGACCTCACCTAGGGCCAGTACGGAGGCGATGCCCCGGCATTCCCCATCCTCAAGCGCCTGGAACAGAGCCTGAGCGCAGGGACCGAATCGGGGGTGGCGCTCGAACGTGTAGATGAAGACCACGGTGTCCAGCCCCACGGTCCCGGCCTCCCGGAGGCGTTCGACGAAGGTCGCTATTCGTGCCACGTGGCCCGCTCCTCTGCCAGGAACTTCTCTCCGCCCCCGAGCCGTTTCCAGGCCTCCTCGCCGAGGCCGTAGATGTAGTCGGACCACCGCTCCGGCTCGGGGAGCAGGCGCACCGTCTGCCCTTCCACCACGACCAGCACCCGCCCGCCTGGCCCCACCCCCAGCGCCTCCCGCGCCGCCTTCGGCAACACCATCTGATGCCGTTTGCTCAACTTCACGACAGTCACCGTTTTCATCTTACAATTTCCACTTTTGCTTTGTGAAACTACCTCTTGGCACTACTATACCACATTTCACAAAGCAAGTCCACCGCCCCCAATCCCCTCACCCAGTCCCCCAGTCACCCAATCACCCAGTCACCCAATCACCCAGTCACCTAGTCACCCAATCACATCCCTCCCTCGTGCACATCCGTCGCGTGGCTCACCGGCTTCTCCTCCGCCGGTCCCTCGCCCGTCACCACCCCGGCGAACGCCCCCAGCGGCACCTCGACGAAGAGCGGGCGCTGAACGGCGTCCGTGACCTGGTCGAGCGGCACGCCCTCCTCGCGGAACAGCCGCTTGATCAGGTTGCGGCAGGTCTTGCCGCCGCAGGCCCCCATCCCGGCCCGCGTCACCGCCTTGATGTAGTTCAGGTCCCGCGCGCCAGCCCGGATCAGCGCCCGGATCTCCCCCGCCGTCACCCGCTCGCAGCGGCAGACGATCTCCTCGTCGGGGATGCGGCCGACGTACCGCTCCAGCGGCTCCGTCACCTCTGGCTCCTGGACCCGGATGCCCGCGATCCGTTTGGCGATGGCCCGCGGCGCACGGACCCGCACCAGGAGCGTCCCCGGGAAGTCCTTCGGCGACTGGACCCCCACCACCTCGGCCTCGCCCAGCGGCTGGCCCTCCGTGTCCAGCACCGTCACCCTGTCCCCTTTGCGGATGCTGTCCTTGGGGAACTCGTAGGAGATCGTCACCGTCGGGTACTCCAGGTCCCGTCGCAGGTCCACCAGCGTGATTGCCAGGCCGGGGCAGACGGCGACGCAGCGGGTGCAGCCGATGCAGCCCTCGCCGACATATTCCGGCAGTCCCCGGATGTCGTCCCCCTCGATGATGATGCAGTCGTTGGGGCAGACCGAGGTGCACGGGTTGCAGGGGATCTCCTGGGCGCAGTGGATGACGGGGAAGACCCCTTCCTCCATCTCCGGGATGTCCTCCGTGACCACCGCGCCGGGGCGGGACTTGAGGACCTCGGCGGTGTGGTACCACTCCTGGGGGATCTCGCCGACCTCCCGCCCCAGCATCTTGGCGATCTCCAGGCCGCGGATGCGGCCGGTGAACATCGCCGCCGACGCCTCGGCGATCTCCTCCGCGTCCCCCGCTGCGAAGACCGGCAGGCCGAACTCCTTCGCCTTGTGGTAGAACTCGTCCACCGGATCGAGCCCCACCGCCACCAGCACCGTGTCGCAGGCGAAGGTCTTTTCGGTGCCGGGGATCGGCCGCCAGTTCTCGTCGATCTGGGCGATGGTGACCGACTCCACCTCCGTCTCCCCGTTGGCGCTGACGATGGTGTGGGAGGTGTAGATGGGCACGCCCAGGCGGACCAGTTTGTCCTTGTGGACCTTGTAGCCGCCGCACTCCGGCATCGCCTCGCAGAGGCCCACGACCTGGATGCCCGCCTGCAGGGCGTGGTAGCCCGCGATGAGGCCCACGTTCCCCCCGCCGACGATGAACAGCCGCTCCGTGGGCCGGACCAGGTCGCGGTTGACCAGCGTCTGGAACGCGCCCGCGCCGTAGACCCCCGGCAGGGTGTTCCCCTTGAAGACCAGCGACTTCTCCCGCGCGCCGGTGGCGACCAGGAGGACGTGGGGCTGGACGAGGACGTACTGCCCCTCCCGCAGCACGCCGACCTTGCGGTCGGAGTAGACGGCCAGGGCGGTGGTGTTGAGCCAGACCTGGACGTTCTCGTACTGGCGGACCTCCTTCTCCAGGATCTCGGCGATCTCGATGCCCCGGGTCCCGGCGTAGCAGTCCTCCACCGAGCCGAAGAACTTATGGGTCTGGAGGACCAGTTTACCGCCCAGTTTGTGCTTGTCGTCCACGATGAGGGTCCGCACGCCGGCCTTCCCTAGTTCGATGGCCGCCGAGAGCCCGGCCGGACCGCCGCCGATGATCAGGCACTCCACCTCGACGGTGCGGATGGGGTGGAGTTCGGGCACGCCCTCCACGTCGGGCAGCCGGGGCAGTCCCTCCAGCGGCTCCACCCGCATCCCCGGCCGCACCGGCGTCATACACGCCTTCACCGGCAGGCCGTCGGCGATGACCGTGCACTGGGCGCACTGCCCGTTGGCGCAGAAGATCCCCTGCGGTGCGCCGTCCTTCGGATGATGCCCGAAGACGCGGACCCCGTTGGCGAAGAGGGCGGACGCGATCGTCTCCCCCTCCCGCGCCGTCAACTCCTGCCCTGCCCAGAAGAACGTGAACCGAGGTCGCTCCTCAACCGGCAAGATAGGATGCTCACGGATTCGATACTCTGCCATCGCTCGCTCCTCGCTGACTCGTGATGCGTGATGCGTGACGCGTGATGCGTGATGCGTGTTCCGTTATTCCGTAATCCACTCCGCTACGTTCCAGAAAGGCCCTTCGCGCCACGGGTGCAGGCCGGAGAGGTCGTCGCGTACAAGCCACAGGTCGTCGATCTGGCACAATGGCACCCACCAGGCCCGCTCCCGGTTCAGCCCCTCCAGCGCGTAGAACAGAGCCGCCCGCTCGTCCAGGTCCGGCGTCTCCGCCTGGGCGTAGAGCAAGCGGTCCAACTCCTCGTCGCAGACCCCAGCCCGGTTCAACCCTCCCGGCCGGGCCTCCGCGCACAGCCAGCGGGGGTCGTCGGGGTCGGGGTACCCGGTCGGCGGCGCGGCCCACTCTGCCAGGTCCCACCCCCCCTCCAGATTCGCCGTCAACAGGCCGATCCCCACCTGCGCCAGCATCTCCGTGATGGCCGTCTGCACGCTCGCCCGGTTCACCCCGGAGGCCGGGACCGCGTACCGGAGCACCAATTCCGCCCCGTCCCGCTCCCGCACCCCATCCCCGTCCTCGTCCCGCCAGCCTGCTTGTTCCAACAGGGCCTCTGCCTCTGCCGGGGGACGGGAACCCAGGCCCGGGTCCTCGAACACCGTCCCCGCCCAGAGGCTGGCAGCGGGGTCGGCCTGACCGGGGGCCAGCGCCTGGCACAGGCGGTTCCGATCCAGCGCGGCCCGGATGGCCCGGCGGACCTCCTCCTGCTGGAGCGCGGGGTGTCCGGTGCGCGGGTCGAGGTTGAGAAAGAGGGTCTCCACCAGGCCGGAAGGCCCCTTCACCAACCGCACCTCGGCGCTCCCTCCCACCGCCCCCACCGACTCCGGCCACAGCAGCGGGGCCAGGTCCACCTCCCCGGCGATCATCGCCTCCCACCGGACCTGAGGGTCGGGAATGGCCCGCACCCGGATGCGGTCGATCGGTGGCCGTCCCTGCCAGTAGCGGGGATTGGCCTCGAACACCAGGTCGTCCCCCTCCCGGCTGGCGAAGACGAAGGGGCCGCTCCCGACCGTCGGCTGCCGGTTCCACACCGCCCGGTCCAGTGTCCCCGCCTGCTGAAAGACGGACTCCAGGACGTGGCGGGGGAGCACGTAGGGGAAGAGGGTTGACGGCCAGGGGGCGAAGGGGCGGGCGAAGCGGACCTGGACGGTGTGCTCGTCCAGGGAGACGATCTCCTCCACGAAGTCGGCGTAGGGGAAGCGGGAGGCGACCCCGTTGGCCTCGGACGTAGCCATCTCGTAGGTGAAGAGCAGGTCGTCGGCAGTGATCGGCTGGCCGTCGGACCACGTCGCCTCAGGACGGAGGTGGACAGTGAGGACCCGACCGTCTTCGGAGATGGTGCCATCCGTCTTCGTCGGCACCTCGCTCGCCAGGTCTGGATGGACCTCCAGCCGGCTGTCCAGCCGCCAGAGGCCGGAGAGGAAGAGGCCGCTCAGGACGCGGGCCGGCCAGGAGCGGTCGTAGAGAGGGTTCAGGCTCTCTGGGAGGGTAGGGAGGGCCACGACGATCTCCCGGGCAGGGGGGGACGGATCAGGCGGAGGGGTTGATGAAGGAGGAGGCGAAAGGGGCGTTATGGTGGGGACCGGTGTGGTTGCACAACCGAGCAGCGCTGCTGCCAACGCGCCCCAGCCGACCCACTTTGCCACCGCCTGGGGAAACGGTTTCCCCCTCCGCCCTGCCCCCCACCTCGGCTCCCCTCGTACAGGCGTCTCCGAGCGGGTCATTCGGCCTCACTGACTCGGCGGCGTGACGATCAGCCGGGCATCGTCGAAGAACGCGGCCTTGTGGGCGGCCGCATACTCCGGCTCGGCGAAGAAGCAGACCGTCACTTTGCCCCCTTCCCGAACGGTGACCGTCGGTGTGCGGAGCGTGACCGTGTCGAAGGTCTGGTCGATCAGCATTGGATCGGCCCAGGCCCCTCGCTGGCAGGCTGGCGCGCCCGTGGGGTCGATCCCCACGCGGACCACGATCCCGCCCTCGTCGGCGTAAGCCTTGGCGAGGATCTCGAACTGCGCCCGGCTCCCTGCCTCCACTTCTACCGTCTGGTAAAGGGTTACCCTGAACTTGACGTAGGGATGAGAGGACTCGATCTGAAGCGTCTGCCCGTTGATGAAGCGGCGGGGGTCGTCG
>DROW01000116.1 GCA_011388675.1 Chloroflexota bacterium
CCCCGCCACGGCCGTCGCCGCCACGGTCCAGGCAGGCGAGGTGGCCTTCGCCGCCCGATCCCTCGAACCGCTGTGCCTGCTCTGGGAAGACGCCAACGACGATGGCTCACCCGAGTGGGTGGGAACATACCTCCCCCCTGGGGACCCGCCCCGCCTGATGGGCTTCGTGCTGGATGGGGGAACCTGGTACGACCTGACTCCGCCAGAGAACGAGGAGATCGAGAGCCTGGGGACCTTGCCCACCTGCGAGGTGGAGGTGCGCGATCTCAACGGGGACGGCCGGACTGAGATCGCCATCTGGGGGCGCACCGATGAAGCCGACCGACTGCACATCTTCGTCTGGGACAATGCCGGGTATACCCTCCTGGGAGCGTTTGAAGGACCAGGAGGGATCCGGATGGAGGAGACAGACGGGGATCTGATCGAAGAGATCGTCGTGCGATTGCGGCCGGATGGGGACCTGGTGTGGGAGATCGTCTACACCTGGGATGGGAGCCACTATGCCTGGACCTGGGATCGGTACACCTGGTACTATCCGGACCGCCCGCACGCGTTGCGAACCGACACTCCGGTTCACGCCGTGGCCTCTTTCTACCTAGCCCTGAACGACCGCGACTTGCCGGGGGCCTACGACCTGCTCTCTCCCGCCGCCCAGGCAGCCCACCCCTACGACACGTGGGCGCTCGGGTTAACCACCACCCTCGGCGTGGAGATCAGCAGCCCCCGCGTCGTCGGTCAGGGAGAAGGCTGGGCCGCCGTCGCCGCCCAGGTCCGCGCGGTGGACAACGTGGACGGCCGCGTCGTCGCCACGCTGTACGACGTCGAATGGCAACTGGTGCAGATGGAAACCGGCTGGAGGCTGGACAACGGGACGATAGAACCGTTGGAACAGCGAGAACTCCCCTACTATCGCTGACCCGTTGACGCGCCGATTCACACAGGAGGGGTACAAATGCCTACCGGTTACGTTTACCATCCCATCTACCTCGAACACAACCTGCCCGGCCACCCGGAGAACGCCCGTCGGCTGGAGCGCATTATGGAACTTCTGGAAGAGACGAACGTCCTGGCGCGGCTGGTCCCCATCGAGCCACGACCGGCGACAGAGGAGGAACTCCAACGGGTCCATACCCCCGCTCACATCGCCCAGGTGCGCCGGATGGCCGAGTACGGGGGAGGTCATCTTGATCCAGACACTTATGTCAACGCCCGCTCGTACGACGCCGCGCTGATGGCCGCAGGGGGACTGCTGGCGGCGGTGGAAGCCATCCTCTCCGGGAAGATCGACAACGGCTTCGCCCTCGTCCGGCCGCCCGGCCACCACGCCACCCCCTCCCGAGCGATGGGCTTCTGCCTCTTCAACAACGTCGCCATCGCCGCCCGTCACGCCCTCACTTTCCCCACTGTCCAACGCGTCCTCATCGTCGACTTCGACGTCCACCACGGCAACGGGACCCAGGACGTTTTCGAGGCCGACCCCCACGTCTTCTACGTCTCCACCCACGAATACCCCTTCTACCCCGGCACCGGTCATTGGACCGAGACGGGGAAACAGGAGGGCAAAGGAACTGTCCTGAACATTCCTCTGCCAGCGGGTGTAGGCGACAAGGGGTACCGCCGCGTCTTCCAGGAACTGATCTGGCCCCTGGCCCGTCGGTTTCATCCGGATCTGATCCTCGTCTCGGCCGGGTACGACGCCCACTGGCAGGACCCGCTGGCGATGATGCGGCTCACCCTGACCGGATACGGCCAAATCGCCCGTGAGATCGTCCGGATGGCAGGGGAACTCTGCAACGGCTGCGTTCTCTTCACCCTGGAGGGCGGCTACAACCTCGACGTCCTGGCCCACGGCGTCCTCAACTCCCTCTACGCCCTCCTCGGGGAAGAGGCCCTCTCCGACCCCTTTGGCGCTCCAGCGACACAGGAGACCGACATCTCCGACCTGATCGAACGGATCAAAGAGATACACAACCTGTAGGGACCAACCCTAGGTCCATCCACCCGGACCCGTCCTAGAGGGAGGAGAGGAACGCGTGCCTCGCCTCATTTTGACTTTTCCCCAAAATGTGCTACTTTTTAAGTGCAAATGGGCAGGGCCTGAGGACGGCCGGGCCAGGAGGGGAGATAATGGCTGAGATCGCACTGCACGAATATGTCCAGCAAATGAAACAACTGATCGAGGAAGGGCGATACGACGAGGTCGTCGCCCACGGTCGCCATATCCTCGAGCAATACCCCAAATACCTGGAGGTGTACCGGGTATTGGGCGAAGCGATGCTGGAGGCCGGGAAGGAGGAACAGGCGGAGAATATGTTCCTCCGGGTGCTCAGTGGAGACCCGGAGAACTTTGTCGCCCACGCCGGGATGAGCGTGATCTACGACCGACGGGGCGAATTGGACAAAGCCTTGTGGCATATGGAGCGGGCCTTCGAGATCTCCCCGGACAACCCGGCCATCCGCAACGAACTGCGCAGGCTCTACGGCCGCAAGTCCGGCGTCGAACCCGGCCGACTCGACCTGACCCCCGCCGCCCTGGCCCGCCTGTACGCCCGTGGTGGGCACTACCGCCGCGCCATCGAGGAGTTCCGGGCCCTGCTCGAGGAAGACCCTGACCGCCCCGATCTCCAAGTCGCCCTGGCGGAAGCGCTGTGGAGAAACGAGCAGCGAATCCAGGCCGAGGAACTCTGCCTGGAGATCCTGGAACATCTCCCCTTCTGCCTGAAGGCCAACCTGATCCTCGGTGAGATCTACACACGCACCGGTCGGAAAGAGGGTCAGGAGTGCCTGGCAAAGGCCGAAGCATTGGACCCGGAGAACCGCGTCGCCGCAACCCTTTTCGGGGATGCTTCCCCCCTTCCCCTGCGCGAGGTCTACATCGAGCGGCTGGAATACACCCCGCCAGAGGCGGAACGGCCAGCCTGGATGCCGGAGGCCGCCACAGAGATCGAGGTCGCCGCAGAAACTCAGATCGAGATTCCCGCCTGGCTCGAAGAGATCAGCCTGGGCGGAGAAGCACCAGCCGCACCGGAGGAAGGAGAAAAAGCGGAGGTGGAGGCAGAGGGTGGCCTGGAGGTGCCCTCCTGGCTGACCGAGCCAGGGCTGGAGGAGCCGACCGAGGAACCAACGCCCTGGTCGGAGAGGCCAGGGACCACCGAACCGGGGATCGAGACTCCGACGGAGGCCCCACCTCCAGAACCGGCCGAGATCCCCGAATGGCTGCGGGAGATGGCCCCCCCTGAGGTCCGAGAGGAAGCGCCGGAGGCCGCCGAACCGGGGGCCGAAACCGTCCCCCCCCCAGAACCCGCGGAAATCCCGGACTGGCTCAAGGGGATGGCTCCCCCCGAGGCCGGGGAGGAAGCGCCGGAGGCCGCCGAACCGGGAGCCGAAGCCGTCCCCCCCCCAGAACCCGCGGAAATCCCGGACTGGCTCAAGGAAATGGCCCCTCCTGAGGCCCGCGAAGAGGTCGCTCCGCCCACTCCTCCCGCTGAGGAGACCGAAAAGGTGCCCGAATGGTTGGCCGAGGCGATCCCCTCCGTCGAGGAGGAGGCCCCTTCCCCTCCGGAGGTTCCTGCCGAGGAGGAAGCCCCGGAATGGTTAAAGGAACCTCCCACACCCTTTGCCGAGGCCCCAGCAGCGGAGGAACCCGCTTCGGAGACCCCGGAGTGGCTGGAGGGGGAGGGATTGCCCAGCGGTGACGAGGCCCTGGCCTGGCTGGAATCGCTGGCGAAGGGGAAGGAGGAAGAACTGCGCGCGGTCGCTCAGGCAGAAGCCGAAGCCCGCTTCGCCGAGATCGTGGGCAAGCCTCGCCCCACCGAAGAACCGACACCAGAGGAAACCCCACCGCCGAAGGCCCCCACCCCGCCCGCCGAGCCCGAGGTTCCGGAACGGCCTGAACAACCGGTAGAGGCTCCGCCCGCTGAGCAGGCTGCTTCGGAGACCCCGGAGTGGCTGGAGGGGGAGGGACTGCCCAGCGGTGACGAGGCCCTGGCCTGGCTGGAATCGCTGGCGAAGGGGAAAGAGGAAGAAC
>DROW01000117.1 GCA_011388675.1 Chloroflexota bacterium
CCGCCGGTCCCGATGCCGGAGCCGATCTGGCTCACGATTCGCTACCACCGGGTCACCGTCACCATCGAGGACCAGGTGGCGACGACGCGGGTGGACCAGGTCTTCGTCAACGACTACGACTGGGAGGTCGAAGGCACCTATATCTTCCCCCTCCCCCCGGGCGCCACCGTCTCCAACTTCACGATGTGGGTGGACGGGGAGCCGATCGAGGCGGAGGTCCTCCCCGCCGACGAGGCCCGGGCAATCTACGAGGACATCGTCCGCCAGCGCCGCGATCCGGCGCTTCTGGAGTACGTCGGCCGCGACGTCGTCCAGGCCCGCATCTTCCCCATTCCTCCCGGCGAGGAGCGGCGCATCCAACTGGAGTACACCCAGGTCCTGCCGGTGGAGAACGGGATGGTCCGCTACGTTTACCCGCTGGATACCGAGCGGTTCTCCGCCATGCCGCTGGAGGAGGTCAGCATCCACGTGGAGATCCGCTCCCCCGACCCGATCCGCGCCGTCTACTCCCCCACCCACCAGGACCGGGTCTTCATCGAGCGGGACGGGGAGTACCGGGCCACGGTTGGCTACGAGGAGAGCGACGTCTGGCCCGACCAGGACTTCGAACTGATCTACACGGTCAATCCGGAGGACGTGGGGCTGAACCTGCTCTCGTATCGGGAGTCGGACGACGACGGCTTCTTCCTGCTCTTGGTCGCCCCCACCGTGGAGACGGGGGGAAGGGTGCAGCCGAAGGACGTGCTGCTAGTGTTGGATACTTCCGGCTCGATGGAGGGGGAGAAACTGCAGCAGGCGAAGGAGGCCCTGGCCTACGTGTTGGAACACCTCAACGAGGAGGACCGGTTCAACGTGATCGCGTTCTCCACGGGGTTGCAGACCTACGCTTCCGACCTGCGGCCTGCGTCGGAGGCGGAGGAGGCCATCGGCTGGGTGCGGCGGCTGCCGGCCGTCGGCGGCACCGACATCAACCGGGCACTGCTGGAGGCGCTGGCCCAGGTCGATCCGGAGCGGCCTACGGTGCTCATCTTCCTCACCGACGGACAGCCCACCGAGGGGGTGACGGAGATCGATCAGATCCTGGCCAACATCCGCGCGGCGGCCGGTCCCAACGTTCGTCTCTTCCCCTTCGGCGTCGGCGACGACGTCAACACGCTGCTTCTGGATGCCTTGGCCAGCGAGCACCGAGGGGCCCCCGGCTACGTCCGCCCCTACGAGCGGATCGACGAGGAGGTCTCCGCCTTCTACGCCAAGATCAGCACCCCGGTCCTGACCGACATCGAACTCGACTTCGACGGGGTCACCGTGTACGACATCTACCCCGATCCTCTGCCCGACCTGTTCGCGGGCACTCAACTGATCGTGGTGGGCCGGTATCGGGAGGGGGGGGCGGCCCGCATCACCCTGAGCGGTGAGGTAGAGGGCGAGCGGCGAAAGTTCGTCTACGAGGGCACCTTCCGCTCCGAGGGCGGCGACGACTTCATCCCCCGCCTCTGGGCGGCTCGGAAGATCGGCTACCTGCTGACGCAGATCCGGCTCCACGGGGAGCAGGAGGAGTGGGTAGACGCCATCATCGAGTTGAGCACCCGGTACGGGATCATCACCCCGTACACCTCGTTCCTGATCCAGGAGGACCTGTGGACCGAGGCCGGGCGGGAGGAGGCAGCGGAGACGCTGAAGGCGATGCCTGCGGCGCCCGCCTTCGGTGCCCCGGCGGTGGAGGAGGCGGAGGCCCAGGCCGACCTGCGGGCGGCGGAGTCGGTGGGCGGGGAGATGCTGCCGGAGGAGGCGGCCCAGGCGGTGCGGTACGTGGGCAACAAGACCTTCATCCTCCGCGACGGGGTATGGGTCGATACCGCCTACGACCCGGAGGCAATGGAGCCGGTGCGGGTCGGCTTCGGCAGCGACGCCTACTTCGACCTGCTGGCAGCGCGGCCCGAGTGGGGGGAGTACCTGGCCCTGGGGACCCGCGTGCTCTTCGTCGCTGAGGGGACGGCGTATGAGGTCGTAGGGGAGGGCGAAGGGGAATCGACGGTGGTCATCCCTACCCAGCCCGCCGAACCGACCGAGCCGGGGGAGCCGACCTCTCCCGAGGAGCCGCCTGCTCAGGAGAACCCCTCCGGCGGCTTCTGCCCGGGGATCGGTTTGATGCCTTTGGCTTCGGTGGCGGTGGCTCTGGTCTTAAGACGGGCAAGGTGAACACTTCCGCGCGGGCCCGACGCAGGTAGGGTACCGCAGGCGACGATGAAGACAATCCTCAACGCGCGTCTCCTCAGGGGTGGAAGCCAGCCCCGAGGAGACGCGCCTGTCTTTCGCGGAGATCAGCCCGACTCTGAGACGACGATCCGGGTGGCAGCGGCTGAAGGGGAGGTTTCTATCAGCCTTCGCCCTTCCAGTTTCACCAACTCCGGGTAAAGGGTTCGATAGGCCCGGCAGTACTCCTTGTGCAGCGGAGTTCCCCTCATCAGAGGACATCCCCCGCTGCAGGCGTACCGCCAGGGGCAGGTTCGGCACTCGGCCCGCTCTTCTACCGACAGGAAAATCGCCTCGCCCCGTCGGCGTAATTCCGTTAGGGGGTCTTCCCCTTGTAGATCCGTCCACGGGCGGCCCACCAGCATCTGGCAAGGAGCGACCTCTCCCGTTGGAGCGATCACCAGGTAGTCCTGCCCTGCTGCGCAGGTGCGGGTGTGGGGAACGTCGAAGTGAGCCCGGTCCAGGATGCCGGTCAGTGGATGGGGATATGTTGCGAGGCGGCTCTCGAGGAGCGCGAAGACACTTCGGACGGCCCGGATCAGGTCCGGCGTCTTGGGGGCGAGAGGGGAGGGGAGGCTCTGGGTGCACTCCCGGTAAAAGTTCAAGTTGAAAGGAATGCCTCGGTCGATGGCGAAGCGGACCGCATCGGCGATCCCATCCAGGTTGAGGGCGGTGAGTGTGATGGAAACGTGGACCTCAAGGCCGTGTTTGAGGGCGGTGTCGACGGTGTGGGTGACGGCGGTGTAGGTGGGGGTACCGTCGCGCCGACGTCGGAGCCGGTTGTGGGCCGGTGGCCCGCCGTCGAGCGAGACGGCGAGGCGGATCCCTTCGGCGGCGAGGAAGTGGAGCAGGTCCTCCGGAGTGTCCACGCCGTTGGTGAGGAGAACTGCCTCGAGCCCCAGGCCGTGCTTGGCGGCGGCTTGGAGGGCGGCGCGGTGGGCGGCCCGTAGGGCGGAGAAATTCAGGGAGGGTTCGCCGCCGGCGTACTTGAGCCGCAGTCGACGGTAGCCGTGCCGCGAGGCGATCTCCGCCAGCCGCTCCGCGGCCCAGGCCGCCGTCTCCTCGGGCATCCGGGCGGGGCGGCGGGGGACGTAGCAGTAGGGACAACGGAGGTTGCAGGCGTCCCCCAGGTGGAGCCAGGCAGCGAGGGTGGAAGGAGGGGGTGACGCGCAGGAAGGGGTGGGGTAGGGAGCCAGAAGGCCGGCGGTGATCATCGTGCGGATGGCTGCTTGGACGATGGTGGGGGGCAGATGAGAGAAGCGAGAGAAGGTTGAAGTAGGGCGTAGGGGGGAGGCAAAGAGTCGCCATATCGCCTGGGCGGGCCGGTTCAGCGCGACCAGCCCCACCGGTCCCGCTGAGTTGAGATGAATCACCCACTCCTCGTCCAGCGACACGACGGCGGCAGGAGGAGCGGCAACCCAAGGGACACTCATATCCACCTCGGCATACGCCCCTACCGATCTGAGCGGCTCCCGCACGCAGGCGCAATCGCAGTCGTAGTCGCGGTGCCCCCCGGGGGATGAGAAAAGCACCAGAGGCTGCACTCGATTTACCATTCCCTTCCCCCCTCTTGCACGATCTCCTCATACGGACCATACCGCTCCGCCAGGAACCACAGCAGGACCGTCCCTCGCTCCCAAAGTTCGCTCTCTCGATTCGGGTCCAGTTGTTTCAATGCCTTCTGGGCGAACTCGTAGAATTTAGGCAGTATCCACTCGATCCAGTCCCTCTCTGGGAACAACAACAGACGGTTGGTGAGCCCTGTTTCCGCCCGACGGAGGTCGTAGTGCTCATCCCCCATCAGGCCGTTGTACTCCAGCGAAAGCGTGGCGTGCCAGACTGCTTCCTTCAATCGCTCTTCCTGTTTTTCCCTGGAGAGGTGGTTCCAATCCCGCAGCGCTTCGTGGAAGCGGAGCATCTCTGCCTTGGCGAGGACGGCCCACAGCCGCACGTCGGCTGCCCTCCCTATTTCCGCTTTTGAGATGTCTCTCTCTTGATCCTTAGGAATCGCGCCCCACAACGTTGTCTCTCGCGGGGGGCGGCGGATTTGTGGTCTGGGTTTCTCTTCCTCGATGTGGTAATCGTCTGGGATCAGGCGTTCAACCACATTGAGACATTTCTGAACCTGGGAGGGTTCCTTCCGTTGGTAGTGGTAATGCCAGCCTAGATTGACGAGGGCCAGCGCGGGCAGGTAAGGACTTCCGAGGTCTTTGGCCCGCTCATTGGCTTGCTCCTCCCATTTCTTCTCGTCTTCTTCTGCTCTTTCGATGCCGGCAGCGCGCAGCAGTTCTTGCTCTGCCCGTTTACAAGCGTTGGCAAAAATGCGGATCCAGTGGTCCCCTTTCGCCTCTCCCAGGTCTTTCAGACCGGTGCTCCTATCGCAGGGAGGGCATTCTGTGGAGGGCCACTCCTGCTCTATCCCCTCCCATTCCACGATCTTGCGGCAGAGCCAGGCCATCTCGCGCAGGACACACCCTCCCTCCACCAGGGCCTCAAAGTAATCTACGGATTTGCCGACTTTAGCCAGAAGTTGAACGGCTCCTTCAAAACCTTTTTCCTCTGCCTTCCCTAACCTGCCAAAGATCTCCTCGTAGGCGTCCAGGAGGATCACCCAGTTTTTGATTTCCCGTTCCTTGCGTCCGGCGACCAGGGCATTCCAGCGGTAACGATGGGTGCGGGCCCGCTGAAGGCGCACGAGGCCCAGAAGCCGGGGATTGGGGGCTCTTTCCAACAGGCGGAGGGCGTCGTCCGTGAGCGTTTGAGCATCCAAGAAGTGACCGTCCAGAGTCTCCAAGATGGCCCAGGTGTTGAGGACACGTGCCTCCAAGTGAGGGCTCCCCGCCTCTTGGGCCAGTTTCCACGCCTCGCGGATCGTCTCTCGACCCCGGCGGAAGTGCCCTCGTATTGTCATCACGTACGTCTGGTTGACCATTGCCTGGATGGCGGCGGAGGAGGCGAGGCGGCGCAGGAGGAGGGAGGCCCGCTGGTACCGTCTAGCGGCGTCGTCCAAACGGCCCTCCATCCGGTCCAGATACCCCAGATAATTCCACACGTATCCGCGGAGGAGGCTAAATATCTGTTTCCTTGCCTTCTCTTCGGGGGTCTGCGGTTTTTCTAGTTTTTGGATCTCTATTTCCAATTGGCCCCGTAGGCCTTCCAGACGGTTGCGTGCATCCTCACGATTCCCAGTGCGGAGCAGTGCCACGGCTTCGTAGAGGTCGAGGTGGTAAGAGGAGATGGGACCGAGTTGTCCTTCTGCCCACTTCCTGACGCGCTTGAAAATATCCCGTGCCTCTCGAGGGTTTTCGCGGAGGAAGAGAGCGCGGATGCCCCAGCGGACCGCAGCGTCGGCTTCGGCCACTCGCTTCAGGCCGTCGGGCAGCCGACCGATCTTCTTCAGATCGTCCAGGGTGCGGAGCCATTCGGCGCGGAGGAGGGCATCTTGGTCTCGATCGCGTTCCCCTAACGCCTCCTCCGCCCGTCTGAAGTACTCTGTGAATCCCTCCCAGGGCTCCGCCCAGATGCGGTAGTGAAGCCGCTCGGCCTGGAGCACCTGATGGCGGGGGTGAAAGATCAGCCACGGGATCTCCCCCTGGCGGAATTTCTCCTGGAGGGCCGTTTCCTCCTCGTCGTAATACTCACACACCACCTCCGTCACCCGGCGCCGTTCCTCGTCTGCGATGTGCCGGTAGCGGGCGAGCATGTAGTAGATCTCGTCGTGGAGGAAGTAAGGAAGGGTGGGTAACTCCTTTCCCCACGCCTTTCGTTCTTTGACCAGCGTCAGGCGGGCGGCGTCAGTCAGCCGGTCGCGTGCCTCTTCCTCTGAAATCCCCTCCAGGCGGGCCAGCAGGGCGGCGTTGACCCCTCTCCGCAGGAGGCCCATCGCCCGCAACGTCTCCCCGAGGGGGGAGGCGAGACCCATAAGATGCGCTACCAACTGCATTTCTATTTCTTCCCGCTCCTCCCGAGAGAGGGGGGAAGATCGTTCTTGGTTTTGGTAGAACAGGTCGGGGAGTGTGCCTCCTGCGCGGACGATGTCGGCCACCATCGCCAGCAGGATCGGGTGCCCGCCGGTTCCGAGATAGAGAGCGGGGGCATACTGTAGAAGATAGTGTTCTAATCTTTTGGCCCCAATCTCGTCCCCCTCGTCTCGCACGAGTTGGGCAACCCGTTCGATGTATTCCCTGCTGGCTTCCTTCGAGAGCGCGCCTAGGGTGATCCGTTCTACAGTCCAACCTTTCCTTCTAATCTCATTCATTCGCAGACTGAGGGGGGAAGGGCGAGCGGCCAGCAGGATGAGGATACGTCCTCTCAGCCGAGGTAGGATCTCGTCGATCAGCCAGCGGCCGATGTCGATCAGGGAACTCCCTTCTTCTCCCGATCGAACGGTGGGGAGATCACGGATCTCTTCCTGGAAGGGATCCCGGATCTGCTCCAGGACTTCTGCCGTGTCGAAAGCCAGCAGGATGGGCTTCTCCTTTGCCAATCGATTCAGGCCCTGGGCAAAGGCTTCCCAGGCCTCCTTAAGCAGTCCCTCGCCTTTCTCGATGTCTTCGTCCCGGAAGGCCTGATCGGCTTCTTGCTTCTTCCCTTCGTACTCGTTAAAATAACGACGATACCCTAGTACCTCAATGATCCGATCGGCCAGGCCCGTGGGGGTGTGATACTCGCTGTAGTAGAGGTCGATGATCGGCTGCCCTACGATCCAATTCTTCTTGTACCTCTGGGCCCGGCGTAAGGTCTCTTCCAGGAAGGCTGTTTTCCCAATGCCTCCCTTCCCCTTAAGATACCAGATGGTTGGTTGGGAGGGGGGGGATGCCAGACGTTTTTTTACCTCTCCCAGTTCTTTCTCTCGCCCGACGAGGGCGATCCGCCGCGCACCTATCAGGTCTGACCGCGCGCTCATTTCTCCCCTCCTTCGCTTCTACTCTCCTGCAGGGCTTGCTCCACCTTTTTGTACTCTTGCGGGTGCTCAGCCTTGAAGAGATACTCGACACACCGCTGAACCGGCTCCACCCAGTAATAGGCGAACCCCTTGTTGGTCCTTCGAGCCTCGATCCACCAGACTTGTTGCAGGCGGGTGCGAGCGCGGGCTGGACGCTCGTGAACGGAGTATGCGTTGAGGGCCTTTCCGATCGACGTGGTATCCGAAAGATCTTCCACGAGGGAGAGGGGGTAGGCGAACCGCAGCAGTGTATCGAGATCCTCTTCCGCTCCCACCCGTCGGAGCCAGTATTCCAAGAATTCTCTGGCTCCCTTTACGTACTTTACGTAGTCTCCCGGTTCTTGATACCCATCCCATAGTTTCTTGATCAGCATAGGGTGTCCATCGCTGATCCTGTGGATCTCCCCTTGTATGTTGTGATCCTTACAGCCCAGTTGCTTCAGCAGTTTCTCAGACCCTCTCGACGTGAAGGAAGGTATCCAGAGGGGATCAAGACGGGGCAAGGCGACCCAGCAGGACCGACGAGGGTGTTGCTGTGCCATCAGCAAGAAGGCGATCCCTTCTTCCCACGCAGGGTGTAAGATCTCTTCTTCCAAGAGGCGGAGGGCGTCGTCGGCATCGGGGGGGACGTGATCTACGCAGAGAAGGAGAAGACCCGATCTCTGCCCAACCTGGAGTTGCTGCGTCGCGTGTTTTTTGAAGGCTTGAGGTGTCTCGTGAGGGGCGCGGGCGCGGGTCTCCAAATCGAGGTATCTCCCGTCGAATCGGTCCGCTATCCATTGCAACAGCCGGGTTTTCCCGCAACCGTGCCAGCCCGTGACGTAGCAGATCCTCTCAACTTTAGAGACTCGATGGGGGCCGCGTCGCCAATCCTGGATCCGCTCATTGATACGGGTCTCCGGATCGGCTTGCCCATCCGATGAGCGCTGTCGGTATTTCCCCGTTACGTAATCTCCCATTCCTTCTTTACCCTCTTTCGGGCTCGCTGCGCTTTTCTCCCTTTTCTGTCTCTTATTTCAATGCTCTTCCATAGGTCTCTAACAGCCTGTTGCCCTCCAAGATCAGCCGCGAGGGGCTCCGTTCGGCTCGCTGGACCAGCCATTCGCGCAGACCTTCCCAGGAATCTTCCAGGTGCCCCTTCATCGTGTTCCACTCGATGTCTTCCCATCCTTCCGGGGGGGTGCTCACCTGCATTAAGATCTTACGAATCGTCTCCCAAGCGGATTCGTCCAATTTCACTTTTTCCCACCGATGCTCCAACAGGTTCCGAATGTCCTTTTCCCTCCACTCGAGGTAAAAGCGAGGTTCGAAGGGGCAGTCCTGGGGGGTGAAGATCTTCAAGTGAGCGGTCTGACGCAACCGCTCCCATCCTTGGAGGAGTCGGACCCAGCCAGGGCCTTTTTCCCCTTTCACATCCACCCATAGGAATGTGGAGAAAGTGGGGTCCCTCAGCCGGTACCGCGCGGCCTCGCCGAGGGTCTCGCGGGCCATTTCCAGCAGCGAGAGCACCTCGGGTTCCCCCAAAAGGTCCTTGGAGGACGAGGAGTATTGGAGGAGAAGTTCTCGCAGCAAGCGGACGTCAGGGTCTCCCTCCCTCAGCCCCCGGATGGCCATTCGGTGGAATAGTTCTACGGGGTCCCCTGCCCAATTGATCAGGAACGAGCACAATCTGGCCTGGTAATCGGATGGGGCGTCCAACAGCCAGAAGGGGTCCTCTGCGAGAGCGCAGAGGAGGCTTTCGCCCAGGGCGTTTCGTAGGGAATGAAGCAGGACCTCTTTATCCGGGGGACCATCCAGGGGCAAGTAAAGAGAAAGGGCTGGGCTGAGGCCCCAGAACCTCCGTTCGTACCGTCCCATCCAGATGAAGGCCGTGCGCCCGCTCTTCGGGGGGGCGACGAAGAGGGCCGATCGGGCGACCTTGATCTCTTCCCAGAGGGGATGGCGTGCCCAAAACAGGTCGGTCTGCTTCCGCTTTTCTTTTTCTCTTGGGAAACGCGCGGTAGGAAGTCGGGGGTCCTCTTCGGCCTTCACAGGGCCGAAGGAGGTGAACCAGTTGGCGTCCCGGTCCTCCTTTGCTAGTGCTAGCAACTCTTTAATGGCAAATGTATGCCCCTCTGAAAGGGCAGGCGGAGCCTGCGGCCACAGAAGGCATAGACCCGTCGTTTCCCGCGGGGGGGGAGGGGTGCCTTTCTCCCACTCCTGGAGTGCACTCTCGACCGATTTTACGCATTCTGCCAGACGGTGTAAGAGGTATCGCCCGGCGGCTCCCCCCCTCTCATACCATTCGGTTCTCAACGCGGTGTCGCAGCGGAAGCGAGAGGCCACTTCCAGGATGCTTTGGAGACTTTCCAGGCCCAGGGCCCGGAAACCACTTAGACATATCCTCAGGGTATCTTCGCCCGCAGGTTTGTCCCCCTTGGGTTTTTCTAAGAGGTCGAGAAATTTGTTGATCGCCTCAACGGACTCCGTGTCGACCCCCAGGTTGGCTTCTTCTACTTCTTTTACCAGTTTCCGCACGCTGTCGAAGTCCCTCGGGGGTGTTTCTTCTTTCAGTACCTGCCCGATCTGATTGGCGATCTCTCGTCGGACCTGGAAAAGCCACGGCTGGTGAGGGTAGCGAGACCTGATCTCCTGCCACTTGAGTCGGAGGGAGAACTGTAACGGTTCGTTCCTCTTGACGCTACGCCAAATCTCCAAATACGCTCGCCCCACCTCTGATGGAGGGAGCGTCGACAGTGCTCGGATGCGTTCCCGTAGGTTTTCTTCTTCCTTCCTCCTTCGCTCTCTCTCTTCTATCAGAAGTTTCACGACGCCTATTGCCGCGGCTGCGAAGGTAAAGACTTCGGTACCCAAGAAGAAATCGAAAAGCCGCCGGAGGAGGGCACGCCATATCGTCTCCGTCTGCACGCTCGCCCTTTTCGGGAGCGTCAAACCGGCGGGCCAGGAAGGGGTGTACACCATCACGTGTAAATACACTGTGTGCTTGGCAGAAACATCGGGTTGGCGGCGAACATATAGGGTGGATCGAGGGGCCTCCGGCTCGGTCGGGCCGATCGTGGCCTCGATGAAATGCGGAATCTCGTTTCCTTCCTCGTCGGTGAAAATGAGGCCGTCCCCTTCGGTATAGAAGACCACGCGTACAGCGCGCCCCACGTTTCTCCGGAGAGGGTCGGCATCCCATACCCACACCGTGATGGGACGGCCGGCTTCCCCCTCCGGCTCCAAAGGCACGGTCCTAGGGTAGTGGAAAGCCAGGCAAATATCTCGAAGGCAGGCCCCCTCCTCCTCCATCCACGCTTGGGCGATCAGAGGCGCACCGGTCTGGTAGAAAGCGGAGAGGAGGGCGTAAACAAGGAGACCAACGAGTAAGGGATGTCGTTTGATCTTGAGCCACCACCGGCGCAACCGGTTTGAGTTCAGTGGTCGATCTGACATCTAGGCCTCCATATGGGGGAGACCAGAACAGACATTGCCAACTGTGGCAGGCTGGGGAAGAACGTCGATTATATCTTATCACACAACGGGTGCGGGCGCAAGTAACGTTGACCGCTAGAAATCGTATTCTAGAATGCAGCACCCTTGCTATCCCTCCCACTTGCGAGGAGGGCAGTCCGCCGTAGGCGGGCTGGGGGAGGTACAAACAGGGTGATCTCTCATTCGCTCAGTATGGCGAACTCGACCTCGCCCCGGGCCCGGCGCTCCAGCGGCAGGAGGCTGTGGTAGATGAACTCGTGGAGGGGCGTCGGCACGTCGGCCTCCCGGCCCAGCCGCACCACGGCCCCGTTCTGCGCCTCCAGTTCCGACGGCCGTCCGACGATGATGTCCCGCTGCATCGAGGCGGTCCCCCCCGGCGGCAGGCTGTCGATGAGGGCCATCGTCCGCTCCACCGCGTCGTCCGGCAGGGCCACGTTTCGCGCCCGCCCCACGGCGAACGCCTCGGCGACGGCCTGCTCCAGCATCCGGCGGGTCTCAGGGATGGTGCGCAACACCCCCACCGGCGCGCGGGTCACCGCGCCGACGCCGCTCAGGGTGCAGATGAAGAGGAACTTCTCCCACATCGCCACGTGGATGTCGGCGGGGATCTCGGCCCGAACTCCCGCCCGCTCGAAGGCGGCCCTCAGCCGCTCGGCGCGGGGACTGGGCCGGTTGTCCAGTTCGCCGAAGGCCACGTAGGGCTCCATCCCCGCGTGGCGGATCCGCCCCGGCGCGACCCGCGCGCTGATGATCCGGCACAGCCCGCCCAGGACGTGCTCCTTTCCCAGGACCGCCGCCAACTGGTCGGGGGCCTCCACGCCGTTCTGGAGGGGGACGACGAAGGTCTCCGGCCCGATCATCGGCCGCATCGATTCCGCCGCCTCCGGCACCTGCCACGCCTTCACGCCGACCAGCACCACGTCCACCACGCCCACCTCGGCGGGGTCGTCCGTCGCCGTCACGGGGGACACCTGGAAGTCGCCGAGGATGCTTTCCACGTAGAGGCCGCCCCGTCGCATCGCCCGCAGATGCTCCCCGCGAGCGATGAAGATCACATCCTCGCCCGCCTGGGCCAGCCGGGCCCCGAAGTAGCCGCCGACCGCCCCTGCTCCGAAGATCGCGACGCGCATTTCGCCCCCCGTCACCGCTTTTTCGCTACGTATCTCACTCCTTCCATCCCCTCGAAGTCCGCATCCTGCGTCCACAGCACCGCGTCGTAGGCCCGCGCCGTCGCCAGCATCACGCTGTCTGCCATCGGCAGCCTTCTCTCCACCGAAAGCCGTGCTGCCTCCAACGCGATCTCCGCTGTCAACTCCACCACCCGCCCTTCCATCATCACCGCGATCGCCTGTAACGCTTCCCCCTCTCCGCGCTGCTGCAGCACCCGCTTGAACACCTCGTACAGACTGATCGTCGGCACGATCAGCGACGATACATCCTCTATCGCTGGCGCGAAGAAGTCCGCGTTCGGCCCGTCCGCAAAGTACTCCAACCAGCCGCTCGAATCCACGACGTTCATACCCGGTCTGGCTCCCGCTCGATGGTGGTATCTATCCCTTTCAGGAAACCCCGTGCCTCTTCCACCGGCCGGACCGGTATCATCTCGATTCGGTTGTCGTACAGGATCACCCGCACCCGTTGACCGGGCCGTATGTCGAGCCGTTCGCGGATCTTGCTCGGGATCACCACCTGGAATTTGGGCGAAACTTTCACCGTTTCCATACTTCCCCCAATTCGACCAAGGATTCGTACAACCAATTGTTATTTTACCATACTGATCATAGGTCGTCAACGGCAGCGGTTGCGCCGGAGTCTGTAACAGTTTTGTAGGTTGGGGCAGGAGGAGAGCGATGTCCTGTCTCAACCCCACCCCCGTTGCCCCCTCCCCGCTTGCGGGGAGGGGGCAGCCCGCCGCAGGCGGGCGGGGGAGGGGTAAAAGCAGCACCACCTACCAAGTTGTTACAGACTCGTTGCGCCGTCTAGCATGCAGGCAGGGTACGGGGGCAAGGTGTTTCTCACTGCTTCCACCCCGCCGTGTAGAACGCGAGGTATGCAGGCATCATCTGCGACCAGTACGCGTTCTCGTGCCCTCCCTCGCCGAGGGTGAATTCGTGGGGGATTCCCTGCTCGTCCAGGGCCTGGTGCAGCCGCTCCACCCCCACCCGTGCCCAATCCCGATCTCCTGCGTCCAGCCAGATGCGGAGGGAGCGGACCGCCGGGTCGGCGATCAGGTTGAAGGGGTCGTAGAGGGGATGGGGGCGGTTGACCGAGAGGGCTGCGCTGTGGCCCCCCACCGCGGCGAACAGGTCGGGGTGACGGAAGCCGATCTCCAGCGACCAGACCCCGCCGCGGGAGATGCCGCCGATCGCCCGCCCCTCCCGGGTCGCCTGCACCCGATAGATCTGCTCCACCTGGGGCATCAATTCGTTTACGATCAGCCCTTCGACCGACTGGTCCCCTCCGCTGGTGTTGACGAAGATGCCGTCCGGCGAGGGGTCGCAGTTAGGCATCACGATGAGGAAGGGGGGATAGACCCCGCTGTAGATGCCGTCGTTGGCCGTCTCGTCGACCCCCAGCCGGTCCCAGTGGGTCTCATCGTAAGGGTAGCCGTGGATGACGTAGAGAACGGGGTAGGTCTGGTCGCCGATCTCGTAACAGGGCGGGACGTAGACCCGATAGGATACCTCGCGGTCCAGGATCTGGCTGAAGAAAGTGCGCGCCTCCACCCATCCATACCTCTGGGTGCAGGTCGGGGTGGGGGAGGGCGATGGGGTGGGTACGGGGGTCGGCGAGGGGATGGGCGTAGGTGTGGCTGTCTGCAGGGGCACGAGCGTGGGGGTGGCGTAGGCGGGTGTGTCCGCCGCGGTGGTCATCGGTTGCCCCTCGGAGGGAGGTACCGACCCGGCACATCCGACCAGCCACAGCGTTATCAGGCCCAAGAGCCACTTTCGCGCGATCACTGCCCAATTACCCAATCACCCAATTGCCCAATGGCCCAATGGCCCAATCACCCCATCAGCGAGGCTCCCCTCCCCGGCCGGCACAGCAGCACCTCCTGAACCACCGGATCGGCCCGCAGGTCGGTCAGGAGCCGGTCCACGTGCTCTGGCAGGGTCAGCACGTGGACGTTGGGCCCGGCGTCGATGGTGAAGTAGGCCTGGACCCCCTCCTCGCGCCAGCGGCGGACGCGGTGGATGATCGCCATCGTCTCCGGCAGCCAGTAGATGAGGCTGGGCCGGGAGGTCATCATCACCGCGTGCATCAAGAGAGCATCCTCCTCGGCGATCTCCCCCACGGTGGCGAAGTCCCGCTCCGCTAATGCCTGCCGCAGCCGCTCGTTGAGGGCCGCCACACGGGCGACCCGCGCCAGGTGCAGGGGGCTGGTCCGCGCCAGGTGGTGCCCAGCGGTGGAGGGGGTTTTCTTTTCGCTTCGGGAGACGACCACCACCAGGTCGCACACCTCCCACCAGTCGGGGCCGTGGAGGGGCTCGGCGAAGGCGTCCTCGTCGGAGGGGCCGGTGTGGAGGAGGACGAAGCCGCCGAAGATGGACCGCGCGGCGGAGCCGGAGCCGCGGCGGGCCAACCGGCTCAGGTCGCGCGGGGAGAGATCCAGCCCCAGCGCTCCCGCGCAGGCCACGGTCAGCGCGGCGAAGCCGGAGGCGGAGGAGGCGATGCCCGCGCCGGTGGGGAAGTTGTTGTGGGAGACCACCCGCGCCCGCCAGGTCGTCCCCGCCAGATCGCGGAACAGATCCAGGTGGCGTACCACCCGCTCCAGCGCGGCACCGGCAAGGGGGCGGTCGTCCACTACCACCTCGTCGGCTTTCAGGTCGGCCCGGAAGGAGACGGTGGTGACCGTACGGGTGCGGTCCAGCGTCATCGAGATCGACTCGTTGGCGGGGATGCGGAGCCGGTCGTCTGCGTTGCCCCAGTACTTGGTCAGAGCGATGTTGGCCCGTGCCTCAGCCGTCGCTTCATACCTTTGCATCGGGGGCTCCAGCCTGTCTGGAGGGATGGGGCGACCAGAAGGGGGGGCGTTCCATCCGCCAGAGGCCGTAGAGGCCGGCGAGGGCCGTCAGCCCGCCGACGGCGTACCCCTCGGGGATGGACGCCTGGGTCACGAAGACGGCGAGCATCCCCAGGATGAACGAGACCACGTAGAGGGTGAGCACGGCCTCCCGCTGGGTCATCCCTGCCGCGACCAGCCGGTGGGAGACGTGGTCCTTGCCGGGGTGGGTCAGCGGGTTCAATCCGCGCCGGAGACGGGAGATGATGACCAACGTGGTGTCGAAGATGGGGAGCCCCATCACCAGCACCGGCACCATCCAGGTGACGAAGGTGACGTTCTCCGGGAAGCGGAGTTTGATCCCGATGGCGGCCAGGGTGAAGCCCAGGAAGAGGGAGCCGGAGTCGCCCATAAAGATGCTGGCCGGGTTGAGGTTGTAGAACAGGAACCCGATACAGGCCCCCAGCACGGCCACGGAGAGGGCTCCCACCAGGTACTGACCGCTGAAGGCGCACATCAGGGCGAAGTAAGCAGCAGCGATAGCGGCGACACCGCCCGCCAGCCCGTCCATATTGTCCAGCAGGTTGATCCCGTTGGTGATGTACCCCACCCAGAAGACGGTGGTGATCAGATCCAGCACGGGCTGGTGGAAGGTGCCGACGCGGACGCCGGTGGCCCACAGGAGCAGGGCGGCCAGGATCTGACCGATCATCTTGACGATGGGCCGCACGCCCCAACGGTCGTCCACCAGGCCCAGGAAGGAGACGCCCGTGGCCCCGATGACGATGGAGCCGAACTGGGTGAACCGGTACCGCTCGCCCAGGACCACCGCGGCGATCAGGACCGCCAGGTAGATCGCTGCGCCACCCAACCGGGGGACAGGGTGGGTGTGGATTTTACGTGCCGAGGGCTGATCGATCATCCCCAGCCGGGGGGCCAGGTAGCGGGCCAATGGCGTCGCGCCGATCGCCAGGACGAGGGCCCCGGCGAAGACCAAGATGTACACCGTCACGGCGAGCCTCCCTCCGAGGGGGCCGGCTGCTGAATCTGCTGGATCAACTGCTCCACCAGGGGACGCTGGCCCTCAGGGGCCAACTGGAGGGCGGTCTCGGCCTCAGCCATAGCCTGGTCTGGCCGGCCCATCTGGTAGTAGGCGATAGCCAGCAGCCGATGGGTGTCCCACGCGTCTCGGGCGTTGGGGGCCATATCCAGCGACCGGAGGAAGGCGTCGGCGGCCTTCTCGTTCTGTCCCAACTGGAGGTACACCCTGCCCAGCGCACTCCACACCCGTGGCTGGCGCGGGGCGATCTCTAGGGCGGTCTCGTAGGCCTCGGCGGCTCCCTCCAGATCTCCCTTGTTGACCCGCACATCTCCGATGATCAGCCACGTCTGCTCGAATTCGGGATCCAACGTGAGCGACTGGCTGATGCATCGCTGGAATCCCAGTCCGTCCTTCAGATCGTAGTAATAGAGCGTGGCCCACTCGTTCCAGAGGATGGGATTGTTGGGGCTGAGGGTGGTCGCCGTCTCGTAGTATCGGGAAGAGAGGTCGAGCAGCGATTGCCGGTGGTCTTTCCCCGCTGGCAGTTCGGCCCAGCGGCGGTACATCCGGGCCAGATTGGCGCTGTGGTCGGTGTTGAGGGGCGCGATGGCCTGGGCCTGGAGCAACACCCGCTCCGTCTCCTGCAGGGCCTGGGTCTGCTGGCTCACGTCTTCCAGCGAGGAGGCGTACTCCAGCAGCGCCCGGCCCAGGTAGAGATAGTAGAAGTCCTCCTTGGGGGCCAGTTCGATCGCCCGCTGGTAGTGGGGGATGGCGACCACGAACTGCCCCTGCCGATCCCACGGGTCCGCCTGCTTGTACACGATGTCGGCGCGAATGGGCCGGACGTTGAAGAAGGCGGCGAAGATCGGGGCCAGGAAGAGGAGAAGGGCAGCGGAAAGGGCGAGGGTCCACTCCTTCCAGGAGATCCCGCCCAGTCGATTCCCTTGCGAGGGAGCGAGGAGATAGATCAGCCCGCCTGTCGCCAGGGCTCCCGCGATCCCCAGTGCGCCGGAGAGGGCGAGGTCTCCAGGCCGGGGGAAGGTCCCCCCGCTGGTGCCGACCAGGCCGTAAGCGACCCAGGACAGGCCTGCACTCACCAGGGCCAGGAGGCCCGCGGGCGTCGCCCAGGGGCCTGCTCCCAATCCCCCGCCTGCCAGCGCCAGCCCGCCCAGGAGGATGGTGGTGAAGAGGAAGACGTAGTAGACGTTGATTTGGTCGGCCACGAACTCGGCGATCCTCAAGACGTCGTCAATGCTCTGCACCGTCTGGCGGACGATGTAGGCGTGGCGCCCGGCCAGCGTCAGGCTGAAGATCAGCCACACCGTCAGCGAGATGAGGAGCACTACCAGCACCGCCCTCCACGCCTCCTGCCCCGGCACCACTTTCGATCGGATCATCTGGGCGACCGTCAACAGCCCGATGGACAGCCAGGACATCCCAAAGATCATCAAGATCCCCAACGAGGTGCGCGGCGGCTGGCGGGCGGGGATGGCGATGACCGTCAGAGATCGCCAGAACACCTGGAGCGGGTCCTGGAGCCGCTCGACGTTGTTTATGAAATCGTAGGCCAAAGTGCCCAGGATCAATGAGCCGATGATCGCCGCGCCGAAAGTGGGCCACAGCCAGGCGAAGGGGGAGGAAGCGGGCGACCCTGCCTGTGGGACCCTGGCTCGCCGTCGTTTCCGTCGGCGGCTCCGCGGGGACGGGGGAGGAGCAGGGGGTGAGGTCGCCTCCCGCGCCTCTGCGGGCTCTGCGATCTGCTGGAGACCCAGCAGGACGAACGTGCCTGCGAGAGCCCAGAAGGTGGTGCGCGTAGAGGCGATGGCGATCCCGAAGTTGATCTCTACGAAGTGAGCGACGAAAGTGGCTAGGAGCCCCATCAGCAGGATCACGTGGGGATGGGAAGAGGACTCGGAAGCCTGCTCCCAATAGAGCGAGAAGGCGAAGACGACCAAGTATAGGAAGAGCCCGCCCACCATTCCGACGGGGATCGCCAGGCAGAAGAAGTGGGGGCCGATAGTGGGAACGACGACCGCGGTGGTCAGGATTGCCCCTCCGGCGAGGAGGCCGAAGAAGAGTCGGCGTCGCCAGTCGGCGGGGAGCAGACCCAGCCAGCGCAGTCCAAAGTAGAAGAGGCTCCCGAAGAGCCAGATGTAGGCGGCGAATCCCGGGATGCCCGTGATGATCAAGGAGTCCAGCGTTTCGTTGTGCGAGCGGTCCGGAGAGGCGGTGCGGGATTCGAAGTGGCCGAGGAGCGGGGGGTAGAACCGGTTGTAGGCGACGTACATCGACTCCGGCCCGTAACCGACCAGGAGGCGGACGGCGTTGAACGGGTCCGACCGCCATTCGGAGCGCAGGATGGTGGGAGGGTACTGGATCGGCTCGTGGGGGAGGAGCATCTTGAGCCCTCCCTCCCAGATCAGGGCCCTGACCTTCCCGGTGCCGCTCTCCGCCTCCAGGACGTTGGCCACCCGTCCGATGGCCGGGTTGCTGACCGCCCACTCGTGGAGGGGGCCGCCGGGGTTCACGGCGAAGAAGAGAACGGCGACCAGGGCGGCGAGCGTCAACGCGCTGGCCCACAGCCAGCGCCACCCCCGCTGGTTGACGACGAAGGTGAGCCAGAGGCCCGCCATCGTCAGCCCGCCGCCGATCAGTGCGCCGAACGGAGGGAGAGACGAATTAGACCCCGCGCTGGCGCGGATTAAAAGGTAGAGCGCTCCCCCGACCGCGCCCGGAAGGAGGACGGTGGCTACTCCGAAGCCTACTCCCCGTCCCAGATCTCTCAGAAGCGGTCGGGGCGAGGGAGGGGCCTCCCGCAGGGCATACCGCTGGAGCCCCAGCAGCCCAACGAAGATCCACACCCCCATCCCGGCCATAAGGCCCAGCAGCGGTCCCCGGCTCTTGGTGTACCAGATGGCGATCACCTGAACCAGGAAGATGAAGATGTAGGCCGCCGCCCGAAGGACGTGGAGCACCCCCGCTTCCTCGTCGTGGAGGATGGAACGGAAGGCGTCCACGATCCGGGAGAGGGTCGGCGGGACGGCCATAATGAGGTAGGCGGCTACGAAGATCGCATTGCCCATATTGGAGGCCACCCGCCGGGTCACGTTCCCGCCCCAGGGCAGCGGGTCCCTTCCGGCGTGCTGGACGAAACCGTAGAGGGCGATGGGAAGGCTGTTGAGGATCAACGTGGTGATCAGCCGGTCGACCTGCGCCCGCGACCGCAGCCGATCCAGTAAGATGAAGAAGATGACGATGTAGGAGAACGTGGTGAAGGTTCCCTGGAGCCGCTGATAGGAGCCGAAGAAACTCGTGTAGGGGTTCAGGGAGAAGAGGGTACTGATGAGGTAGACGACGATCGTCAGGAGCGTTGGGAGCACCA
>DROW01000118.1 GCA_011388675.1 Chloroflexota bacterium
ACCCAATCCCCCCTCCCCACCCCTCCCTCCTGTCCTGCTCTGTCCCTCCCTCCGGCGGAGGGCTGCCCCCCGTCCGTGCTCGCCGGCCGTCGGCTGGTCGCCTTCTACGGCACACCGCTGGGGCGAGGGCTGGGTATCCTCGGCCGGTACGACATCACGACCACCCTCTCCCTGCTCCAGGAGCAGGTCCAGGCGTACCGCGACCTAGACCCCTCGGTGGAGACCGTTCCCGCCTTCCATATGGTCGTCGTCATCGCCGACGACTATCCGGGGGAGGACGGAGACTACAATCACCGGGTCCCCCACGACATCATCCGCCGCTGGATCGACGGCGCGCGGGCGGCCGGGGTGTGGGTGATCCTCGATCTGCAGGTGGGCCGGGCCGATCTGGAGGCGGAGTTGGACCGGATCGAGCCGTTCCTGTGGGAGCCGGACGTCCATCTGGCGGTGGACCCGGAGTTCTTAGTGGACGAAACCCGCGTGCCGGGGCATCAACTGGGGCAGATCGACGGCCCGACCATCAACCGGATCCAGGCCCGCCTGGACGCGATCTCCCGTGCCACCGGGCAGCGCAAGATCCTCGTCATCCACCAGTTCGACGACCGGATGATCGTCCAGAAGGGATGTATCGTGGACTACCCCTGCGTGGACCTGGTGTGGGATGCCGACGGGTTCGGCGGGCCGAAGGCCAAGGTCGGCGACTACATCCAGTACAGCCAGGAGACGGGGTTCGAGTACGGCGGGTTCAAACTGTTCTACGACTACGACGTCCCACTGATGACGCCGGAAGAGGTCCTGGGCCTCCAACCTCCCCCGTCGGTCGTGATCTACCAGTGACGACTTCGTACAAAGAGGGCCTACCTGGCGACGGGGATGTAATCTCGTAGGATCGATCCGCCGATGAACTCCCGGAGGATGGAGTTATCCGGCACCAGGTCCGGTGGGCAGGGGGTGAACCACTCCAGGAAAGCCAGGAGCCGCTTGGCCTCCACGCGGCGGGGGCTGGGCGGCTCGATCTGCAGGAGCAGTGGTTCCACCAGCGGCTTCAGCACGGCCAATTCGTAGACCAGCGCCGAGTTGAACATCACGTCGGCGTGCTCCTGGTAGGGGAAGATGTGCCGCTTCTCCCCCCGCCGGACGGACTCCCAGCGGTTCAACGTCTCCTCGGCGGTGTACCCCCGGAAGGTGGCGTCCCGCACGATCCGACGGATCAATCGGGTATCCGTGGTGGGCACCCGGTTGTGCCGATCCATATTCAACTGGGTCAGCGCGGAAACGTAAATGCGGAAGGTCCACTCCCGTGGGATCGCCGGCACCAACCGGGGGTTCAGCCCGTGGATCCCCTCGACGATGATGATGTGGTCCGGCCCCAACTGCACCGTGGGCCCCTCCCGACGCACGCCGGCCTGGAAGTCGAACCGGGGGAGCGTAACCTCTTTCCCTTCCATCAGCGCCAGCAACTGCTCGTTAAAGAAGGGAAGGTCCAGCGCCTCCAGCGCCTCGAAGTCGTACTCCCCCTTCTCGTCGCGGGGGGTCTTATCCCGGTCCACAAAGTAGTCGTCCAGCGCTAAGGGGAAGGGCCGGACGCCGTGGGCCAGCAACTGGACCGCGAGCCGTTTGGAGAAGGTGGTCTTGCCGGAGGCGGAGGGGCCGGCGATGAGGACCAGCCGGATTCGGTCCTTCTGGGCGGCGATCTCGTGGGCGATCGCGGCGATGCGCTCCTCGTGCAGGGCCTCCGAGACCAGGATGATCTCGCGGATGCGCCCGTTCTCCACCGCGTCGTTGAGGCTGCCGACGTCCTCCACACCCAGCAGCCGGAGCCAGTTCCCGTACTCCCGGAAGACCGCGCTCAGCCGAGGGTACTCGACGTAAGGCAGAAGTTCCGTCGGCCGGTGGCGGCGGGGGTATTGGAGAACGAAGCCCGGCGGGGAAGGGCGGAGGGCGAAGTACCGGAGGTATCCGGCGGAGGGCACCATATAACCGTGGAAGTAGTCCCGATAGTCGTGCAGTCGGTAGAGGGTGAGGTAGTCCTTCCGACGGCGGGAGAAGAGGCGGACCTTGTCGTCCTGCCCCCGCTGGCGGAAGATCGCCAGCGCGTCCTCGACGGGAACCCGCTCCTTCGTGATCGGCGCATCTTCCTCCACGATGGCCCGCATCCGCGCCTCGACGGCCTGTAGTTCCTCGGCGGAGAACTCCTCCCGGCCCAGCACGCGGCAGAAGTAGCCGCCGAACGGCAGGGAGTGGTCCACCACCACCTGCAGGTCGGGGTACAGTTCGGAGATGGCGGTGACCATCAGGAAGGCCAGCGACCGGCGGTAGATCCGCACCCCGTCGGAGTCGGAGAGGAACACCGGAACGACGTCCGCGTCCCTCTGCAAGGGGTAGGCCAGTTCCCTCAACTCCTTGTTGACCAGTGCAGCGATGATCGGGACCGGATGGGCCGGATAGGCGGCCCGGATGAACGCCTCCACCCGCGTCCCGATAGGGGCCTCGAAGGTCCGCCCGTCGGGGAACGAGGCTTGAACCGTATCGCGGGGCTTCGACGCCCACACGTGTGTTTTCTCTTCGGCCATCACTTCCTCCGTCGTCATCTATGTTCTCTCTGTGCTATCCGTTGGCCGAAACGGAGAAGCGCTTCCAGTTCCTCCGACGTCCGCGCTTCGGCGTAGACTCGCAGGACCGGTTCGGTTCCTGAGGGCCGGATCAGCAGCCAGGCGTCGTCCGCCAGGAGGTACTTGACGCCGTCGGTGGTCTGCACATCGACCACCGGTTCCCCGGCGAGAGCAGCAGGGGCCTCTTGGGTCAACCGGGCGACCATCTCGGCTTTGGACACGGGATGGCGCAGCGGGAGATCCCGTCGTGCGTAGTGGGCCGGCCCCACCTCGGCCTGGATCTGCTCCACCAGTTCGTGGAGCGGCGCGCCCGCCGCGGCGATCGTCTCTAAGAGCAAGAGGCCCATCAGCACCCCGTCCCCCTCGGGGATGTGGCCTTTGATGGAGAACCCACCCGACTCCTCTCCGCCGATGAGCACGTCGTCGTTGAGCATCCGGTCGGCGATGTGGTTGAAGCCGACCGGGGTCTCCACCAGCGGCAGGCCGTACCGCGCCGCCAGCCGATCCACCATCCGGGTGGTGGAGACCGAACGGACCACCGTCCCCCGCATCCCCCGGCTCTCCACCAGGTGGCGGAGCACCAGGGCGAAGATGTGGTGCGGATCGACGAAGTTCCCGTGGGCGTCCATCGCGCCGATTCGGTCCCCGTCTCCGTCGGTGGCGAGGCCCACATCGGCCTGGTCGGCGCGGATGGCGGCGGAGAGAGCGCTCAGGTAGCGGGCGATCGGCTCGGGGTGGATGCCGCCGAAGCCGGGGTTCATCTCCCCCCGGATCTCGCGCACCCGACAACGGGTCCGGGCCAGCATATCGGCGAAGCACTTGCGGGCGGAGCCGTACATCGCATCGGCGATCACCCGCAGTTCCCCCGCCGAGATCACGTCCAGATCCACCAGTCCCGTCAGGTGCTCGTAGTACGCCCAGGCGGGGTCGAAGCGGCGGACCAGCCCCATCTCCAGCGCCTTCTCGTAATCCATCACGTTGGGCCCCCGAGCGCGCTCCTGGTTGCGGGCCAGGATCCGCTCCACCTGTCGGGCCTGCTCGGGCAGAGCCGACCCGCCGAAGGCGGCTTTCAACTTGACCCCGTTGTAGCGGGGTGGGTTATGGCTGGCCGTGATCATCACCCCGGCGACGGCCCCCTTGTGCACGACGGCGTAGGAGACAGCCGGGGTAGGCGCGTCGGCCCGCGTGAGGTGGGCGACGATCCCGTTGCCCGCCATCACCCGCGCGACCTCCGCGGCGTACCGGTCGGAGAGGAAGCGGGTGTCGAAGCCGACCACCACCTCGGGGGTCTCCGCCTCGCTCTCCTCGCGGACGTAGTCGGCGATGGCCTGGGCCACCAGCCGCAGGTTGGCAAAGGTGAAGGTATCGGAGATGACGGCCCGCCAGCCGTCGGTGCCGAACTGGATGGTCACGTGAGCCCCTCCCTGCTAGAACAGTCGAAGTTGCTCCGCCTCGGGCGGCGGCTCGTACTCGCCGATCTGATCCACTTTCGCCAGCACCTCCGGGATCCGGCGGAAATCTTCCTCCACGACCCGCCGCAGCGATGGCTGATGGAGCGCGGCCGCCGGGTGGTACATCGGCAAGCAGACGACCCCGCCCACCCGCTTCGCCTGACCGTGGATCTGGGAGATGCGGGCCTTGGGGAAGAACCGGGCCATCGAGAACCGTCCCAGCGTCACCACCAGTTTGGGCTGGATCACCTCCAGTTGGCGCTCCAGGAAGGGACTGCACGCCTCGATCTCGTCGGGCAAGGGGTCCCGATTGGCCGGGGGACGGCACTTGATGATGTTGGTGATGTAGACGTCCTCCCGCTTCAGACCGATGCTCTCCAGCAGTTCCTCCAGGAACCGACCGGCCGCGCCGACGAAGGGCCGTCCCTGTTGGTCCTCGTGAAAACCCGGGGCCTCCCCGATGAACATAATCTCCGCGTCCGCGGGCCCTTCCCCTGGGACCGCCTGGGTGCGCCCCCGGTGGAGGATGCAGGCCGTGCAGGCGCGGACCTCCTCGGCGATCTGCGCCAGTTCCCGTGCTTTCTCATCGTTTGCCATCGTCCACTCCTTGCTGAGAAAATCTACCGATACGTCTCACGTGGGCCTCCGCTGCTTGCCGCAGCGCCCGCAGGCGGGCGACGGCCTCCCCGTTCAGCGTCAGCGCCATCAGCCAGGCGTCCTCCCCGTCCCGGTAGTAGCCGGGGCAGAGGCCAGTGTAGACGAAACCGACCCGGATGTAGAGCCGCTGGGCCACCCGGTTGGAGGGGCGGACCTCCAGTGTTACCTGCTCTACCCCCTCCCGTATCGCCTCTTCAAGGACGGTGAGGAGGAGAAAGGCACCCAGCCCCTTCCCCCGCCACGCGGGATGGACGGCGATGGTGCTCAAATGGGCCTTCCCCTGTCGGAAGCGGAGGCCGGCATACCCCAGCACCGGCGCGTTGGAGCGCCGCCGGACCATCGACCACAGTCGGCGAGAGCGCCCCTCCTCCGCGACGGGCTGAAGGACAAAAAAACGGGAATCGCTCCCGTAGCGTAGTTCATACCGATACGCCGACTCCGGCCACGGAGCGGGGAAAGAGACCCGCTCGATCTCCATCACCTCCGGGATGTCCCCTTCCTCCATCGGTCGGACGACGAACGGCAGGCTACCGTCGGTCATCGCAGATCATTGGGAGTGAAGATAGATCGGCGTCAACGTTGCCGGATCGTCGGTCTCGCCCCTCCGCAACCGGCCCCACGCCAGTTCGGCGAGGAACCCCGCCCGGCGCAAGCGCCACGCCGGAGGGAGCACGATCGCCAGATCGCCGAGTTCCTCCAGCACCGTCCTCCCCCGTTCGTCCACCTCCCCGCAGAAGAGGGTGGGACGGGCCACCGTCCTCGCCAGGTCTTCCCAGGTGGTCAGCCGGGGACCGTCCCGCCGCTGCCAGCCGTTCCGCCATCGGTAGGTGGCTGTGCAGATCCGCCCCCGGCCGGCCTGGAGCACGGCGATCAGGGGACGCCGGTCCCTCCCCTGGGCTGCAGCGACCACGTCCAGCGTGGGGATGCCGACCAGGGGCAGGTTACGGGCCATCGACAGCCCTTTCGCCAGCGCCATCCCCACCCGAAGGCCGGTGAAAGAGCCCGGACCGGTGGTTACCGCTACGGCCGTGAGGTCCTCCGCTCCCAGCCCCAGGTCCTCCAGCGCGGCGAAGAGCCGGGGGGCCAGTTGGACCGTGTGGCGGCGGCCCGCCTCCCAGGTCGCCTCGTACCGGACCTGGCCCCCATCGTGAAGGGCCAGGCTCGCGGTCCGGGTTGCCGTGTCGATCGCCAGCAGCATGCTCACACCCCAAACGTCGCCCGGCGGAACGCGCGGAGCAGGTCCTGATAGGAGGGGCCCTCGGCGGTGAAAAGGAGTCGCCGTTGCTCGGTATCGATGAACTCCAGGCGGACCCACATTCGCTCCGACGGCAGAACGTCCATCGCCCGCTCCGGCCACTCGATCAGGGCTACCACATCGGGAGCCCCCAGCCAGTCTTCCAGCCCCAGGCCGAGCGCCTCCCGGGGATCCTCCAGCCGGTAGAAGTCCACGTGGAGGAGGATCTGATCGCCCGTGGGGCGGCGGTGCTCCCGGACCAAGACGAAACTGGGGCTGACCAGGGGGGTCGCCGAGCCCCAGCCCCGTCCGATCCCCTGGGCCAGCACCGTCTTCCCCGCGCCCAGGGCTCCCTGCAGGCAGATCACCTCTCCGCCTCGAAGCAGTTGCCCCAGTCGGGCACCTACCCGCTGGGTCTGCTCAGGGCTGCGGCTGATGAACTCCAACGATCGGTCATCCAGAATCGGTGTCATTGCGGGAAGCCCACAGCGCGGAACACGCTCATCGCACCGTCCGAATTATACAACCGATGGTAGGGAGGGACAAGGATAGCGCTCGCCCGTTGGGGCCTCGACGCCGCACCACGCTCAATAAGTCGCCGTCTCCACCCGCCAGCCGTCCTCTTCCCGCACCAAGTGGATGGGCACCGGCATTCCCCGGGGGGTGCCGTCGGCGTTCAGACGCTCGAAGAAGATCTTCTGCCACCGCTCGTCGCCCTGGTCCACCCGCAGAAAACGGTACGTTACGCCGTATTCCGTCGCGTACCTCCGGCCCGTCCTCCACCAGAAGTCGGGGGTACTTCCCCGACGCCCGACCATCGGCCGGTAGTCGGCCTTCAGCGTCGCTTTCCAGAGGTCCAGGTCTCCCTCCACGACCGCCCGGTAATGAAGTTCCGCTACCTCGCGGGCCGACCCGGCCTCCAGCACCTTTCTCACGTCCTTCGTCATCTAAAGAACCTCCCCACTTGCACACTGATTGTCCGGACAGGGAACCGAGGGGGCGATCCCTTCCTCTTCCGCCGCGGTCCCTCGGCCGATCTCCCCGGCCCGGGTGATCGCCAGTTTGACCATCACCGGTCCGACCATCTGGACCACGAAAGTGGTGGCGGTGATGACGTTGACCACCAACTGGCCCAGGGCTGCCCCGACGGGTCCGTAGATGTCGAACCGGTTGGCGACGGAGAGGGCCAGCCCGACGGCGACGCCTGCCTGGGAGAGGAGCCCCAGGCCCAGGTTGTCTCGCACCGTGCGGGGGGCCCGTCCGACCCATCCGCCCAGCCAGGCTCCCCCGAACTTCCCAGCGGTCCGCAGGACGATGTAGAGGAGCCCCAGGACCCCCATCTGGGGTAGGAGGGTGATCTGGAAGCGAGCGCCGACCAGGGCGAAGAAGAGGGTGTAGGCCAGCGGGCCGACCCGTTCCACCACGCACGCCACGTACTCGCTGTTGTCGCTGCCGATGTTGGTGATCACGATCCCCATCGTCATCGTCGCCAAGATGAGGGAAGCGTGGATGGAGTTGGCCAGGCCGGCCACCAGCAGCACCGTGCCGACGATGTAGGCGTAGACGGCGTGCCGTCCCTTGAGCCGGTCCAGCAGCCACTCAAACGGCAGGCCGATCCCCACACCCAGCAGGAGGGCGCCGCCGATCTCCCGCAGAGGCAGGGCGACGACCTGTTGGAGGGAGAGGCCCCCGCTCTTCGCCAGCAGGGACTCCGCCAGCGCGGCCGCCAGGCTGAACAGGAGGAGAGCCAGCACGTCGTCCATCCCCACCACCGCCAGCAATGTGGTCGTCAGGGGCCCCTTGGCCCGGTACTCGGCCAGCACGTCCACCGTGGCGGCCGGTGCGGTCGCGGCAGCCAGCGCACCGAAGATCAGCGCGGTGTAATCGGAGCCGGTGAGC
The DNA here is from genome assembly GCA_011388675.1 of Chloroflexota bacterium. Classification (GTDB taxonomy): domain Bacteria; phylum Chloroflexota; class Anaerolineae; order B4-G1; family DUEL01; genus DUEL01. The sequence goes on from DROW01000118.1 coordinate 7,854, forward strand.
AGGTACACCCCCGCAGTGACCAACAGGAACGTCCCGACCGCCTCTCCCAGGAGGATCGCCAGGATCGTCGGCCCCATCCGGCGAAGTTCCTCAAAGCGGAGGTGGGAACCGATCTCGAAGCCGATCAGCCCCAGGGCGATCTCGCTGATGAACCCCAGTTCCTGGACCATTTCCAGCGGGATGACGTTGAGGAACGAAGTCCCGAGGAGAAGCCCCACCACGATAAAGCCGACGACCTGGGGGATGCCGATCCGCTGCACTGCTTTGCTGCCCAGATAAGCGCCGACGATTGTCAGGCCGATGACCGCCAGGCTGTCCAGTTCCATCGATCTTTCCTCGCTCCTTCTCTCCCCCCGGCAGGGGGGGCTGACGGCGGATTATAACCCGGGTGGGGGGAGAGGGCAACCGCGCTCGGGTCCTTCTCAACCTGTTCCTATTCTGAAGCCTGATGGCATTTGACAGATCTGGAGTTCTCGCTATAATTGGGGACGCAATCCTCGGTAGCTCAATTGGTAGAGCGGCCGGCTGTTAACCGGTTGGTTGCAGGTTCGAGTCCTGCCCGAGGAGCCAGAAGACGGCGGCCCCTCAGCGGGCCGCTCCGAAAGGCAACAGCGGCCCGGTCCAAAGCCGGGCCGTTCGCTTCTCTACGCGGGAGGGGACAGAGCCCCTATGGCGCTGCTGGAGGTCCGCGAACTACACAAGACCTACCCCGACGGGTGGACCCTGGCGGGCGTGAACTTCACCGTCGAGGAGCAGGAGATCCTCTGCCTACTGGGCCCTTCCGGCTGCGGGAAGACGACGCTCCTGCGGCTGATTGCCGGGCTGGAAGAACCGGAGGGCGGACAAGTCCTGTTGGACGGTCGGGACATCACGCACGTCCCACCCCACCGCCGTGGGATCGGCCTGATGTTCCAGGAATACGCCCTCTTCCCCCACAAGAACGTCTTCGACAACGTCGCCTTCGGCCTGCGGATGGCCGGCTGGAGCCGGGAAGCGATCCAGGAACGGGTGGCGGAGGTGCTGGAGTGGGTGGGCCTGGCCGGCTTTGAAGCGCGGGACGTGAACCGGCTTTCCGGCGGGGAGCGGCAGCGGGTCGCGCTGGCCCGCAGCCTCGCCCCGCGCCCCCGCCTGCTGATGCTGGACGAGCCGCTGGGCGCGCTGGATCGAGCCCTTCGGGAGCGGCTGCTGGAGGAACTGCCGGAGATCCTCAAGCGGGCCGGGGTCGCCACCATCACGGTGACCCACGACCAGGAGGAAGCGTTCGCCCTGGCCGACCGGATCGTGGTGATGCGGGACGGGCGGGTGATCCAGCAGGGGACTCCCGAATCGGTCTACCGGCACCCCGCCTCTCCCTGGACCGCCCGTTTCCTGGGGCTGACGAACCTTCTTCCGGCAACCGTCCTGGAGCCGGGATGGGTGGAAACTCCTCTGGGCCGCCTGCGGATCGAGGACGACCACCGTTGGGAAAACGGAGCGCCGGCCACGCTGCTCATCCGCCCGGAGGCGGCGCGGCCTGGGGAAGGGACGGTCAACCCCATCGCCGGCGTGGTGAGGGAGCGGACCTTCCGGGGAGGGCATTACCGGATCAAAGTGGAGTGCGCCCAAGGGACGAGGCTGGCCCTGGAATGGCCCTCGGGCCCCTCCGTCCCCGAGACGGGGGAGACGGTCCGCTGCCACCTCGACCCGAACGGGATGGCCCTGCTGCCTCCAGAGGAGCGATAATCACCTACTGCCCCGGCAAATTGTACTTGGCGTACTCCCCCTCGAACTCCGTCGGGATCGAGCGCAGGATCTCCACCCAGCGGATGATGCGGTTCGCCCCCTGGAGCAATTGGAGGAACGGCCCCCTCGTGCGCAGTTTCCGCGAGGCGATCGCCTTGGTCGGCCCCATCTTGCCGCGGAGGATGTCTACCCACACCCCGTAAGGGGCGGAGAGGGTGAAATCGGTGGGCCGCTCGCCCAGCCAGATTTCGTCGATCCTCCCATCCGCGTTGCTGAAGCCAACGACGATCCGTTCAGAGACCCCCTTGTCCGGTTCGGGTTCCAGGATCAAAGTGAAGGAAGCGTTCAGCCCCTTGGCCAGTTTGAGGTACTCGGGATCGGCGTTGGACCGTTTTCGGACCTCTTCCATATACTCCGGCGAGGCAAGTTTCATCCTTTCCCTCCTGCACAGGCCGAGAAGCGCGTTTTCCTCCGCTCACCACGGCAAGTCGCACCCTTCCATCCACACCGCGTCCAGATTCTCCAGGTCCGGCGGCGTCAGGTGGGCCCAGGGGTCCACGATGACGTCCAGCACGGCCGGTTTGCCGGAGGCTGCTGCCCGCTCCAGGGCCGGGGTGATCTCATTGGGGTCCTCGATCCGCTCGCCCCAGCATCCCATCGCCCGCGCGATCTCGTCGTACCGCACGTCCTCGAAGTCGACGCCGATGTAGCGGGCGTCGTAGGAATCCATCTGCAGGGCCTTGATCATCCCCCATTGCCGGTCGTTGACGATGACGACGACGAAGGAGAGACCCAACCGGGCGGCGGTCTCCAGTTCCTGCATATTCAGCGCGAAGGCCCCGTCGCCGCAGATGGCGTAGACCATCCGATCGGGGGCGGCCAGTTTGGCCCCGATGGCGTAGGGGAGACCGGTGCCCAGATGACCGGAATCGGAGGCCCAGAGAAAGGAGCGCGGGGTGTAGATCCGGTTGAGGTAGTGGGCCCATACGGCGGTGTTCCCCCCGTCCACGACGGTGATCGCGTCGCGGGGGAAGAAGGCCCGCACGTCCCGGATCAAGCGCAGGGGATGGATCGGCTTCTGGTCGGATTCGGCCTGGGACTCGAACGGGGCCAGCCACGCCTCCTGGGTGGCCCGATACTCGGCTATCTCCGGACGCTCCGGGATGGGGCTCGTGCGCCGTTTGACCGCCTCGATCAGCAGACGGAGGGTGGCCTTCGCATCCCCCACCAGCGCCAGATCGACGGGCCGGTTGAGGGCCACGTTCTCCGGTTCGATGTCGATCTGGATCAACTTCTGCTGGTCCGGCTCGCCCCAGAAGGGTGGCTGCCCCCAGAAGTCGGTATCCCCCAGCCGACCGCCGATGAGGAGGACCACGTCGGCCATCGCCTGAGCGCCCAGCGCGCCGTACCCACCAGCGATCAGGCAGAGGGGATGGTCCTCCGGCAACACCCCGCACGCACCAGGGCTGGTAGTGACCGGGGCGGAGAGGTACTCCGCCAGTTCCCGTACCTCATCCCACGCCCCGCTGCGGAGGACGCCACCGCCGGGGTGGATCAGCGGCCGCTCGGCCTCCACCAGCATCTGGGCGGCCCGCTCGATCAGGTCGGGATCGGCGACGGGAGGGTGGACGGGCCGGTATCGCTCCGGCGGGAGAGGGCGATGGGTCAGCGACGACTCGTCGCCGGTGGCGACCAGCACGTCCACGTGCAGGTCGAGGTGGACCGGCCGGGGCCGTCCGGAGAGGGCGACGCGGAAGGCCCGCTGGACCAGTTCGGGAATTCGCTGCCAGTGGGTAACGCGGGCCTGCCACTTGGTGATCGGCGCGAAGAGGTCGACCTGATCCAGGGACTGCATCGAGCCCCGCTCGGGGTAACTCTTCCACGTTTGATTCTGGGCCGTGAGAACGACCATCGGGATCGAGTCCGCCCAGGCGGTGTAGACGCCGGGCACTAGGTCCGCGGCTCCCGGGCCGATGGTCCCTATGCACACTCCAGGCCTGCCCGTCACGCGGGCGTAGGCGTCCGCCATATGGGCGGCGGCCTGTTCGTGGCGGGTCATAATGAATTCCAGACCCGCGTCGTGCCCAAAACGGCGGACGGCGTCCAGGATCGGGCAGAGTTGCCCTCCGGGGATACCGAAGAGGTAGCGCACCTTCTCCTGAATGAGGCACTGGACCAGCAGATCAGCACCCATTAACTCGGCCATCTGCGTCTCCCTTCCCTCCGTTGGCGAACACTACGGAGGTCAGTATAGATAAGTCCACCAGCAAGTCAAGCGATGCAGCGAGCGCAGAGCCTTTTCGACTTTGCGCCCTCTGCGTCTCGGCGGTGTTCTACTTCCGGTGCGTCTGCGCAATCACCTTCACTTGCGCGTGGGGATGAGGCGAGTAGAATGGGATTGACCCGGCAGAAAGGAGCCTCGACCCGGAGAGGGAATATGAAAGGCATCGCCCACTTCATCACCGGCGTTGCGCTGGCGACGTTCTTCCCGGAGGTGGTGCGACAGGCAGCGGAGGGCTCGCTGCTGCCTATCCTGGGGGGAATCGCCGGCATCCTGCCGGACACCCTCGACTTCAAGTTCGCCCGCTACTTCGAGCGGTACGACCTGGAGATCGACCCCGGCCCGGAGCCGGACGCGCGAGCGATCGCCGAGCAATTGGTCGGCGCGATGCGCAAGGTATACGAGACGGGCAGGCCCCAGAACGTGATGCTCCACACCATCCGGCTGGGGGCCGACCTGTGGCGACAGTACGTGGTCCGTTTCGACCCCGCCCACAACGAGGTAGCGGTCCGCATCGGCCCCCTCGTCAACACCGGGCAGGTCCCCTTCCCCGGCTCCGAGCCGGAGGGAGCGGAGGAGGTCCGGATCAAGGTCGGCGTGCCGATGGTGCACACCTACGACGCTGAAAACCGAATCGACATCTTCAGCGGACCCTCCTTCAAGTTCGTCCGTAGGGGAGATCAACTCCACGTTCACTTTCTGGACTGGCACCGTCGCTGGTCCCACAGCCTGACCCTAGCAGCAGTGCTGGCGCTGGGCGTGGCGGGGCTTTTCGCCCTGGTCGAATGGCTCACCCGTGGGGCGATCTCCCAAACCCCTCTGTGGGCCGGGGTGGTGAGCGGCCTGGGCTTCGTCGGTCACGTCCTGGAGGACCAACTGGGGTTTATGGGGAGCAACCTCTTCTACCCCTTCACCCGCGAGCGGATGATCGGCCTGCAACTCCTCCGCTCCGGCGACGCAATCCCCAACTTCCTCACCGTTTGGCTCTCCGTGGCGTTGGTCCTTTTCAACCTGGACCGATTCTCCGCCTCGCCCCGGCTGGACCCGCCGGTGTATCTGCTGCTGGCGGTCGCGCTCCCGCTGGTCGCTCTGGGCGGGCTGTACCTGCTCCAACGGCGACGGCAGGAGCCGGAGGCGGAGGAGGCGACGCAGCAGCGGGACATCCTCTCGGAGGCGGAGGAGGTGGAAGTAGGATAAAATGGGACAACGAATGCGGAACGAATTAACGAATTGCAGATGAATGGCCTAAGGAGGTTACGATGGACTGGAATACCCCGTTGGGCATCTTGCGGCGTGGGATGAGCCTGGAACGGGATGGGTACCGGTTCTACACCCAGGCCGCTGATCGGGCCTCCAGCGAGCGGGGGCGGCGGATGTTCCTGGACCTTGCGGCGCAGGAGGTGGATCACCTCCGGCTGCTCCTGGCCGAGTACCGGGCACTGGAGGAGGGACGAGGATGGATGCCCTACAAAGAGGCGATGGCGACCGACTTCCCTCTCGATCCAGCCAATCCGGACCTGCCGGGGGAGGAGCCACCGGAGCCGCTGCCTGTCTTCACCCCTGACCGGGAGGTCTCCCTGGAAGGGGACGTCGCCGCTCTGGAGTTCGGGCTGGAGACGGAGCGGATCTCCCGCGAACTGTACGCCAAAGCGGCCGCGGAGGCAGAAGACCCTCTGGCGAAGGAGGCGTACGAGTTCCTGACCCGCCAGGAGGAGGAGCACTACCGCCTGCTCCAGAACACCCTGGACTACCTCACCCAGAACCAGACCTGGTGGGACAGCGAGGAACTGCCGTTCTTCACCGGCTAGCGACTTCGGCGCTCGCCCAGCGTTTTGTCTATCGCAGAGGCGCAGAGGGCGCAGAGTCTGAATACGTCTTTTCTCTCTGGGCCCTCCGTGCCTCTGCAGTGATTGGGGGAGGCTAGCGATCCGGTCGTTCTGGCAGGGCATGAAAGCGAAGTAGGTCACCTACGGCTACGCGGTCTAGGAGGGACGGCGGCCCTTCCAGCACGTCGCGGGCGGGGGCGCGGGGGGCGTAGAAGGGACGGAAGGGACGGGCCAGGCAGGTGTCGACGACGCGGCCCTCCCTATCCAGCCAGACGACCCCGATGGGGAAGAAGACGAAGAACATATGGATGGCTGAATCCAGCCGGCTCTCCCGCCCGCCGACCAGCCAGAGGCCTTCATCCTCCCCCAACCGACGGCGGAAGGTCAGCCCACGTCCCCGACAGATGAAGGAGGCGCA
>DROW01000119.1 GCA_011388675.1 Chloroflexota bacterium
CAGGATGACCTCCACCGCCTCCTCGTTCGCCTTCAGGCTGGGGGCGAAGCCCCCCTCGTCGCCGACGCCGGTGCTGTACCCCTTCGCCTTGAGGACCGCCTTCAGCGCGTGGTACACCTCGCTTCCCCACCGCAGCGCCTCGGCGAAGGTCGGCGCGCCCGCCGGGACGATCATAAACTCCTGCAGGTCCGGCCCGTCCACGGCGTGCTTGCCGCCGTTGAGGATGTTCATCAGCGGGACCGGCAGCACGTGGGCGTGGACCCCGCCGATGTACCGATAGAGGGGAAGTTGCAACGCGTTGGCCGCGGCCTTCGCCACCGCCAGTGAGACCCCGAGGATGGCGTTGGCCCCCAACCGCTCCTTGTTCGGCGTGCCGTCCAGTTCCAGCAGCCGGGCGTCGATCCCCTTCTGGTCGGTGGCGTCCCACCCGAACAGTTCCTCGGCGATGAGATCGTTGACGTTCTGCACCGCCTTCAGGACCCCCTTGCCGCCGTACCGTTCGGGGTCGCCGTCCCGCAGTTCCAGCGCTTCATGCACGCCGGTGGAGGCCCCGGAGGGGACCGCCGCCCGCCCCCAGGCCCCGTCCAGCAACACCACCTCCACCTCTATCGTGGGATTCCCCCGCGAATCGAGGATCTCCCGCGCCACAACCGTCTCGATCGTCGTATCCATCACCATCACATCCTCCCATGTCTTACCACAGAGACACGGAGGGCACAGAGGTTCTCTATCACTTGAGAAAATCCCTGTGTCCTCTGTGCCTCTGTGGTTCCTTTATCCTAACCCCATTCCCTTGTACAGCCGATCGAAGTCGAAATGCTCGGCCATCAGGGCCTCGAACTTTTCCAACTTCTCCGGCTGCCCCAGCCGGGTCTTGCCGAAGACCCGCTCGATGGCTTCCACCGCCTCCAGCGTGTTCTCCCGCACCAGGAGGACCGGCACCCCGGCCTCCTCGGCCCGGCGGAGGACCTCCGCCTGAGGGCGCAGGTGACCGGTGAGGATCAGGCAGGCGGTGGCGGTCTCCAGCGCCGCCAACTGGATGTCCGTCCGGTCGCCGCCGGTGATGACCGCCTTGGGAGCGGGGATCCGCCGCATCCGGGGCAACGCCTGGTCGATGCTCATCGCTCCCACGACCAGGTTCTCGATCAACACGTCGGTCTTCTCCGGCAGCGCCAGGAACTGGGCCCGCAGCACCTGCGCCAGTTCCCCTACGCTGATAGCCTGCAACTCCTCCTGTCGGGGGAGGACGCCCAGCACCGTGATCCCCCGATCCTCCAGGCAGGGGCGCGCGACCTCGGTCACGAACTCCCGGCTCTCCTCCGGCACCGCGTTGATGAGAAGCCCCAACAGCCGCTTCCCCAGCCGCAGGTTCGCCACCTCGCAATCGTCCACCAGGCTCATCTCGTTGCGGAAGCGGATCACGGCCAGCACCGGCACGTCCAGCGCTTCGGACACGTCGATGGGGCCCAGGCCGATGCCGACCCCCTCCCGGAGCGAGGCACCGCCCTCCAGGATCATCACGTCCTTCCCCGCCGACACCTCCGCATAGCCGGTCTTGACCTCGGCGATCAGGTTGCGGGCGGAGCAGCCACAGAGGGTATCGCGCAGCAAGGCGGGAGTGAGGACGACCCCCACCAGCGTATGGGGCGGCTCCCGCAGCCCCAGCACCCGGCGCACGAACTCGGCATCCTCGTCCAACGCCCGCCCCGGCACCGGCTCCCACGGCTGGGTAGATAAGGGCTTGAAGTAGCCCACCTGGTAGCCATCCCGCTGCAGCCGCCGCCCCAGCGCCAGGCAGACAGCCGTCTTGCCGCTGAAGGTGTGCAAAGATGTCACGTACAATGCTTTCATCACTTCCTCCACGCACAACGAGTGCTAGCAATCAGCAGCCAGCAACTAGCCCAACACCAACCGCATATCCAGCGCCATCGCCCCGCGTCCCTCGTCGAAGACCATCAGCGGGTTGATGTCCAACTCGACGATCTCGGGGAAGTCGGTGACCAACTGGGAGATCCGGCACAGGGCATCGACCATCGCTTCGTGGTCGGCTGGCGGCTCACCGCGCACCCCCTCCAGGAGCGGGTAGGCCCGGATCTCCCGGATCATCTCCTCCGCCTCCTGACGGCTGAACGGCGCCACGCGGAAGACCACGTCCTTCAGCGCCTCCACGTAGATCCCACCCAGCCCGAAGGCCACCAGCGGGCCGAACTGAGGATCGCGGCTCATCCCGATCAGGACCTCCCGCCCGCCGGAGACCATCTTCTGGACCAGGCACCCCCAGATCCGCGCGTCGGGCACGTACCGGGTGGCCCGGTACACGATCAGGTCGAACGCGTCTCGCACGTCCTCCGCCGACCGGAGGTTCAACTTCACGCCGCCTACATCGGTTTTGTGCAGAATGTCCGGCGAGGCGACCTTGAGGACCACGGGGTATCCCATCTCCTCCGCCGCCTCGATCGCCTCCTCCGGCGTCGCCGCCAGGCGGGAGGGCGGGACCGGGAAGCCGTAGGCCTCCAGGATCGCCCGCGCCTCGGCGTCTCCGATGCTCACCCGCCCTTCGGAGCGGGCCTTGTCCAGCACCTTCCGCACCGCATCCCGGTCCACTTCGTACCGTTCCGGCGGGTAGATGGGCCGCTCTCGCTCTTCGCGGTAGGCGACCATCGCCGCCAGCGCCTCGGCCGCCCGCTCCGGGAAGGGGTAGTTGGGGACGCCGTACTGTCGGAGGACCTCCACCCCGGCATTGATGCGGGCCTCCCCCATGAAGCAGCCCAGGATCGGCTTGTCGGTCTCCCGGGCCGTGCGGCCGACGATGTGGGCCGTCTCCTCGATCTGGGTCATCGCCTGCGGCGTGACGATGACGATGACCGCGTCCACCCCCGGGTCGGCCAACACCAGCCGGAGGGCGTGCTCGTACCGGTCGGCGAGGGCGTCCCCCAGCACGTCCACCGGGTTGGCGGCGGAGGCCGCGCTGGGCAGGTCGGCCATCAGCGCTTCGATGGTCTCCGGCTTCAGCCGGGCCAGGCGCAGCCCGGCGTGCTCCAGCGCGTCGGTCGCCAGGATGCCCGGACCGCCCGCGTTGGTCACGATGGCGACGCGATCCCCCGCCGGGAGCGGCTGGTAGGCGAAGGCGCGGGCGTAGTCGAACAGCCGCTCCATCGACTGGGCCCGGATGACCCCCGCCTGGCGGAAGGCGGCCTGGTAGGCTGCCTCCGAGCCGGCCAGGCTCCCCGTGTGGGAGGAGACGGCACGGGAGCCCGCGCGGGTGACGCCGGACTTGACCGCCACCACCGGCTTCTTCCGCGTCACCCTCCGGGCGACCTCCATAAAGCGCTGCCCGTCCTTCAGCCCCTCAACGTAGATGAGGATCACCCGCGAGTCCGGATCGTCCTCCCACGCTTCCAGGAGATCGATCTCGTCCACGTCCGCCTTGTTGCCCAGGCTGACGAAGCGGGAGAAGCCGATCCGCCCCGCCAGGGCCAGGTCCAGCACCGCCGTCCCCAACGCGCCGGACTGGGACATGAAGGCCATCGGCCCGGCGGGGGGCATCCCGGCGGCGAAGGTGGCGTTGAGAGGCGTTGCGGTGTCGATCACGCCCAGGCAGTTGGGGCCGACCAGCCGGATGTTGTACCGGTGGGCGATCTCGATCAGTTCCTGCTCCCGCTCCAGCCCCTCTCGGCCGGCCTCCCGGAACCCCGCGCTGATGACCACCACCGCCGGGACCCCCTTCTGCCCGCACTGTTCCAGCACGGCGGGGACGAAGGGGTACGGGATGACGATGACCGCCAGGTCTACCGGCCCCGGGACGTCGAGGATGCTGGGGTAGGCTTTCAGCCCGAGGATCTCATCCGCCTTGGGGTTGATCGGATAGAGGGCCCCCTTGAAGCCGCCCTCTTTCAAGTTGGCAAGCACCGCGTACCCCAGTTTCTCCGGGTCGCGGGACGCGCCGATGACGGCGACGGAAGATGGTCGGAAGAAGGCTTCCAGCATATGGACTCCTCTGATTGGCAACTTTAGGTCAGGTAGGGAGTATACCTCCGAAGGGGGAGGATGGCAAGGCGATGTTAACGAATAAACGAATTCGGTTAACGAATAAACGAATAACGAATAACGAATGACGAATGACGAATGACGAGTTGGCGCGCCCACGGGTTGGCTATGGGCTGGGCGGCGTGCAGCGGATCAGCCGGGTCGGCGTGACGATCCAGTCCATCCGCTGGTCTTTCTCGGTGCAGGGAAGCGCGTCGAGCAGACAGGCGTCGTAGGTAACTCCCACGCGGACGGCGGGGGTGGTCGGTAGGAACCGGTCGTAGAACCCCCCGCCGAACCCCAGCCGTCCTCCTCGTGGGTCGAAGGCCACGCCCGGCACGAGCACCACGTCGAGAAGAGCGGGGTCCACCACTGGCAACTCGGGGTCCGGTTCCAGCATCCCGAAGGGATGCCGCACCAGCCGGTCGGGGTCGTAAGGGTGCAGGACCAGTCGGTGGCCCTCGATGCGGGGCAAAACCCAGCAGATGGAGGGGAGCAGGGCGAAGAGGTCGCCTAGGTCCAGTTCGTTGCGGAAGGCCAGGTAGGCCATCACCGTGTGCGCGCGGCGCAGGAGATCCCACCTGGCGAGCCGTTCACAGGTCGCGGCGGAGGCGGCGGCGACCTCCTCCGGGGGGAGGCTTTCCCGGATCTGGAGACACCGCCGCCGAAGTGCATCTTTGTCCATCATCGCCGCCGGGGAGTGTACCACGGGTCCGCGGGAGCGCAACCCCATTGACGCAAGGAGGTACACCTTCAAGGTGCAAGAGGGTTCCGTAATTCTCGCTCCATCGCGGCCAGAATCTCGTCGACCTGTGCCAGGAGGTCGTCGAGCCCCAACTGGGACATCTCCACCTGTATCGGCACCTCTGTGTCCACCTGGACCACGGTTTCCACCTGGACCGTCTGGCTGATCGGGATCGCCACCTCCAGGTCCACCGGTACCTCCGCTTGCACCGGGAAAGAGATGCTCCGCTCGCCGACCAGGGGAAAGTCGATGAGAACGGAGACGTCGGTGGAGATGGGAAGGGTGGTGTGGATGGGGACGACGAGATTCTGCCGCACAGGTACGGTCGCCTCGACGGGGACGGCGTGGTGGAGCGGGACCGTGGCCTCTATGGTGCGCTCGGACAGGTTGGAGAGGAAAGAGCGGGTCACGGCGATCGTTTCCAGACCTGCCTCCCGGGTTTGGAGGAGGCTGTACAACAGCACCCCGTCGACGAGCAAAGAGATGGTGGAGAAGATGAGTGCCAGCACGACAGCAACGGTTGCGAGAATCCGTTTCATTCCTCACCCCCAAGAACCAGCGGTATCTGCACGCCTTCCTGTTCGACGATAGGGTCCAATCCCAGCATCGTTTCGAAAAGCCGTCGGTCCAGTCCTTCGGCGATGAGGCGACGCAGGTGACGGAATTTGATGAAGTGCCAGCCCTGCTCTGCAGCGGCGCGGGCGAGGCGGGGATCGCGCCGCAGTTTGTGGGCCAGCAGTTCGGCCCGTCCTCCTGGGAAGACGAGACAGGGATGGGCGCTTCCTGGAATCCGGCGGCCGCGCAGCAGGTATGGCCCGAGAGCGGCGGTCGGGGAAAGGGCGAAGAGATAGACATCTCGACGGCCCTCCCGCCACCGGACCCTCCATCCCTTTCCGGTGCCGACCTGGAACCCGAGCCGTCGCCCCAACGCCTTCAGGGCCTCCTCCAGGGCCCTCATCTCCTCCGCCCGACGGCGGGGTTGGTCCTCCTCCCGCACCCGCCACACGCCATCCGCGAATCGGGCGTAAGACTCCACGCAGGCCCTTACCAGAGCGAGGTCCGGCGTGAGGGGGCCGGTGAACGGGGCAAAGATCTCCCCCAGCAGGTCGGCCGTGGTCCACTCCGGCCGGCTCAGAAGGACCTCCAGCGTCCGCGTTTCCACCCGATCGGCCAGCGGCTCGGCGGCTTTCCCCCGCCCCGTGGGCAGCCAGACCCATCCGGTGTCCTCGTCCTTCCGCAGGGGCACCCGCGTCAGGCCCGTTTCGACCGCTTGGGCGGTGAGCGCCAGCGGGGGGAGAAGTGCTGCGTCGGCGGGCGCGTGGTCGACGGTGGCGAGGGCACGGGCCAGACGGCCCTCCTCGGCCAGGCCAGCGTACACGGCGGTGTGGAGCAGAAGCGGACTGGTCGGCTCGGCTCGCTCCTGCAGGCAGGAGCGAATCCTTCGCTCCGCCGCCGCCGTCAGGTCCGCGACCAACGTCTCCGCGTCGATCGGGGCGGCCCTCCGCCCGACCCACCGCCAGACCAGATGACATCCTGCGTCCGGATCGGCCCCCCAGCCGACCAGGTCGTACCCGGCGCCGGCAGCGGCCATGCAGGCGGACGAGACCAGCGGGGGGGTCGGATCGGCGAAGAGAAGGACCAGGTACCCCTCCGGGCGGAGCCTCGTGGCGGCGGCCGCCAGGGCTGCCTGCAGCGCCCGCCGATGCCATTCCCAATCGAAGCGACGACGGCGGAGGAAGGGACGCATTGCGCGGGCGAGAGGGACGTCGCCCCACAACCAGCCGGACCACAGGGCGCAGAGGGCCCAGAAGACCCCGTCAGGGCGGGGTGGGTCCGCCAGGACGAGGGCGACGCTTTCAGGGGGGAGAAGACGATCCACTCGCCGGGCGGGAGAGGGGTGAAGGAAGTAGGCCGGTCGGGACTCGGTGAGGAGGTGAGTCAGGTCTGGTGCGTGTGGGAGGGGATGGCGATCGAGCAGCCAGGTCGTCGTTTGATCCAGCCCTCTTTCCAGAAGGAACCAGACGTTCCGCTCCAGGAATCGGGCCGGGGGGCGGAGGGTGCGGGGGCGGGGCCGCGCTTCGCCGTAGGGGTCCAGGCTGCTCCCCCGGTCGAGTGCCTCCAGGAGGACCCCCCGCAGGCCGGCCCGTGCTGCCCGCCCGATCTTCAGCCCTTCCAGCCGGAGGGTGACGTCCATCAGAGCCGCCAGGTTGCGTGGGGTGTAGAGGCCGACCAATTCGGCGGCCCGTTCCCGGGCCGGGTGTTCCGGCGGCACCACGCGGCCGAGGGCGTAGTGGTACGGCGGCCCTTTGGGATCGAAGCGACGCGCAGCGGCGATGTCCTCCTCGTCGGTGGGGCCCTCTTGGACCCCGTCGCAGCGGGGGCAGCGGACTGCTTTGAGGTAGGGGTAACCGGCCTCCCGATCCCAGACGAACCACTCGGCGACGCCGTCCGCTTGGCACGTCGGGCAGCGGGCGCGGTAGAGGTCGGTCAGGTGGTGACGGAGCGGACGTTCACCCTTGGGCTGGTCGCCCAGGTAGGTGAAGGCGGCGGTGAGGGTGTGGGGGCGATCCGGCGGTTGGGCCTCCAGCCCGGCGAGGAGCAGGCCGATGGGGTTCACGCCGACACCTATCGCCCGGCGGCCCTGGCGGATCGCGGGGCGCAGGAACGCCGCGCTTCGACAGAAGAGATCCAGCACCAGATCGCCCGGAGAGGTCAGATGGGCGATGAAGGCAGCGGCGGCCTCCTCCAGTTCCGGCGGCCGGTACCGGGCCAGCGGTCCCGCCGCCCGGCGCGGCAGGGCTGGCGCGAGTCCTATGCTCCGCCTCATCGCATTCCTCCGAGCGGCGGGTCCTGGCGGTTCCGTGATCCGTCCCGCGATTGGGCGGCGGGTCCGGCGGGTGAGCGGTGGCTGTTCCCCTCGGGGTGAGGATGTCGCTCAGATCATAAACTCCCCACCCCGGTAGAACAGTTCGCCGTCCACGTAGATCTCCCCACCGTCCCGCATATCGCAGATCATATCCCAGTGGATGGCGGACTCGTTCTTGCTGCCGGTCTCCGGGTAGCCGGCCCCGATGGCCAGGTGGAAAGACCCGCCGATCTTCTCGTCGAACAGGATGTTCTTGGTGAACCGCTGGATGCCGTTATTGGTGCCGATGGCGAACTCCCCTAGGTAACGGGCTCCGGGGTCGGTATCCAGCATCTGGAGAAGATACTCCTCGTTCTTCTTCGCCGTCGCCTTGACCACGCGCCCCTTTTCGAACCACAGTTCGATGCCTTCCACCTCTCGGCCGCCGGTGATCGCCGGGTAGGTGAAGCGGACCCAGCCCTCGGCGCTGTCTTCCACCGGCCCGGTGAAGATCTCGCCGCTGGGCATATTGTGATGGCCGTCGGAGTTGATGAAAACCCGGCCCTCGATGGAGAGGGTTAGATCGGCGTTGGGGCCTTTGATCTTTACTTCCTTCTTTCCCCGCAGCCATTCCACCAGTCGCTGCTGCATATCGTGGACCTCCTGCCAGCGGGCGACGGGGTCCTCCTGGTCGCAGAAGCAGGCCTTGTAGACGAAGTCCTCGTAATCGCGGAGGCTCATATCCGCTTCCTGGGCGTAAGCGGGGGTAGGGTAGAGGGTCCCCACCCATTTCAATTCGCCGGCAGCACCTCGTTGCATATAGGTTTTCATCAGCGGGGCCGTCGCTTTGTTGCGCCGCCGTTGGCGGGCCGGATCGACCCCGCTCAGTTCACGGGTGTTGGTGTGAGAGCGGACGCTGATCAGCGCGTCGAACTCCTCAACGATCATCTTCTGGAGGGGGGAGATGAAATCCAATTGCTCATCGGAGGCCAGGCGGAAGAACGCTTCTTCCACCCCTGGCAGGCCGACCTGCAGGTGGGGATGCCCTCCAGCCTTGAGCACCTCTTCATAGATCGCCAGAAGCAGGGGCTCCGCTACCGGCATTCCTGCGATGAGGACCAGGTCACCGGGCTCGACGTGGGCGGAGTAGCGGACGAGGACGGTTGCCAGTCTCTCTACGCGCGGATCACCCATTGTACATACTCCTTTGCCAAGATGGTGTGCCTAGTTTACCACCACGTCAGGTGGGGGGCAAGTGTGGTTTCTGGGCTGGAGCGGAGACTACCGGTCGTGGCGAATCGTGGTAAAATGCTTCCCTACAAGGAGCGCATGACCGGAGGACGGGATGGACGAGCATCGATTGTCGGAGTGGGTTGACAAGGAAGTCTCTCCTCCCCCCCAAAAAGAGGAGGAGGGCATCATCGAGTGGCTTCGGGACCTGTTGCGTCAGTTCCTGCTGGCCTGGCGGCTTTTTCGGGACCGTCGGGTGCCCTGGCTGACCAAACTGATCCCCCCGCTGGCTCTTCTCTACGTCCTTTCCCCCATCGACATTCTGCCCGACCTCAGCCTCGGCCTGGGCCAACTGGACGATGTGGCGGTCGTTCTCTTGTCGCTTAAACTGTTCATCGAACTCTGCCCGCTGGAGGTGGTCCAGGAGCACCTGCGCGCCCTGGGGGTCCAGATCGAGGAGTGGCAGGCCGAAGAGGTTATCGAGGGGGAGTTCGAGGTTCAGGGGGAAGGGGAAGCGGAGGGATGAGGAGCGGTCGTGCCCCACAGGGGAAGCGATTCGCCCTTTTAAGGCAAGAGTGCCTGTGGGGAGCCTCTATGGGTCAGCGATGGCCGCTGAGGGGCTGAAAGTACCGGTCCCCTCCCGAGTACGTGAGGATAATCGACTGGACCTCTTGCGTTGGAAGCGCTTTGGTGTACAATACCCCCGCTTTCGTGGGGTTAGCCTGTTGGCCCATCGAGTGTAAGGTTATCCCGACCACCGAGTTAAGGAGGTAGTGCGATGGTGAAGGCAGGACTTATCGGAGCGGCGATCGGGTTTGTACTGGCTATCGTTGCGACGTTGCTTCTCCCCTTCTGCGATCCCTGTGTGGCCATGCTGGTGGGAGCGGGGATCGGTTTCCTCGCCGCTGCGTGGGAGCGGCCGGCCGACCAGGGGAGCAGCGCTGGGGCCGGAGCGAAAGCCGGGGCGATCGCTACGGCCGGGAGCCTGCTGGGGCAGATGATCGGCGCCGTTATCAACGGCTTCCTTGTCGGTCCCCAGGGGGCGGCCGAACTGGCCCGCCAGTTGGGTCTTCCCTACCGGGGAGGTCCCCGGATGTATTGGGCCTACAACATCGGGGGGAATTGCCTGTGCGGCCTCTTTGGCCTCCTGCTTGGTGCTGCGTTGGGGGCGGTCGGTGGCCTGCTGTGGTATCAGATCCGCGGGCAGAAGTCTGAACCGCCGACGGAAGTGACGGAGCGCGTGGAAGGAGAATAGCCGTGGCTTCTTTGGAAATCCGGCCGGCGGTCACGCCGGAGGAGCGGATGGACTTCATCCGCTTCCAGTGGAAGGTGTACGAGAACGATCCCTACTGGGTGCCGCCGCTGGTGTCGGAGCGGGTTGAGTTCCTGGACCCCGCGCGGCATCCCTTCTACGAGCACGCCGACGTGGCCCTCTTCACTGCCCGTCGCAACGGCGAGGTGGTGGGCACCATCGCCGCGTTGGTCAACCACCGGCACAACGAGTACTGGGGAGAGAAGGTCGGTTTCTTCGGCCTCTTTGAGGTGATCGAGGACCGAGAGGTCGCCGAGGCGTTGCTGGACACCGCTTGTGAGTGGGTGCGGGCGAAAGGGATGGACGCCATCCGTGGCCCGGCCAACTTCTCCACCAACGAAGAACTCGGTCTCCTGGTCGACGGGTGGGACGGCCCGCCGGTGATCATGATGACGTACAACCCGCGCTACTACGTCGATTTCATTGAGGGGATGGGCTTCGTCAAAGCGATGGACCTGGTCGCCTATCTCGTCGACCTGGAGCCGTTTCACCGGGAGGGGCTGCCGGAGCGGCTGCTTCGCGTCACCAGGAAGGTCGAAGAACGGCGGGGTATCCGTGCCCGTCCCCTCGATATGCGCCACTTCGACGAGGAGGTCGAGCGGTTCAAGCGGATCTATAATTCGGCCTGGTCGAGGAACTGGGGGTTTGTTCCCCTCACTGATCGGGAGATCGAGCACATCGCCGCCCAGTTGCGACAGGTGCTGGACCCCGATCTTTGCTTTTTCGTCGAGAAGAACGGGGAGCCGATCGGCGCGGCGCTGATCCTGCCCGACCTGAACAAGCCGCTCCTGAAGGCGTACCCTCGTCCCGGCGTGCCCGAGTGGTGGACGATGCTGAAGTTAGTGTGGCACTGGAAGGTGCGGCGCATCGTGGACACGGCCCGGGCGTATGCCGGGGGGGTCATCGAACCCTACCGGGGGGTAGGGGCGGATGCGGTGATGGCGGCGGCAGTGGGCCAGGCCCTCCTGCGCAAGGGGTATCGGTTCTTAGAGATCTCCTGGATCTTGGAGAACAACGTGATGATGCGCCGGATAGCCGAGGCCTACAACGGGCGGGTCTATCGGACCTATCGGATCTACGAGAAGGCGCTGTGAGTAGCGAGGCCGGCGTAGATACGGCGGTGGCGGGTCAGCACGCCTATCACTCCTTTTCCGTCCGCGATCTCCTGCGTCGTCGGGACTTTGCCCTTTTGTGGGCGGGTCAGCTCCTTTCCCAGATCGGCGACCAGTGCCTGCTGGTGGCGGCGATCACCCTTATCACCGACATCTCCGCCTCCCCGCTGGCGATCCTGATCCCTGCTATCTCCATCGCCCTGCCTCAGGTGCTGTTTGGCATGGTGGGCGGGGTCGTGGCCGACCGGTGGAATCGGAAGCGGGTGATGGTTGCTTCCGATCTACTTCGCGCCGGATTGGTCCTGTTGATCCTGTTCGTCCGCAGCACGGGACAATTGTGGGTTCTCTACATCGCTGCCGCGGGCCTGGCGGTCGTTGGTTCCTTCTTCTATCCGGCGCGCAACGCGGTGATCCCCAACCTGGTTCCCGGGGGGATGCTCCTGGCGGCGAACGGGCTGATCCAGGGAAGTTACATCCTGGCCCTGATCATCGGGCCGACGCTGGCGGGGGTGATCGTCGAGATGGGGGGGATGACCTCGGCCATTCTCTTCGACAGCGCGACGTTCGTGGTCTCCGCGGGCACCATTCTCTTGTTGCGGATTCCGCCGCTGCGTAACGGTAGCGTTCTGGCGGCCGGGCAGGGGAGCATGTGGGCGGATATGAAGACGGGGCTGGCTTTCATCCGGCGCAGCCGTCCGCTTCGTCGTGCGCTGTACGTCACGGCGATGGCCACGTTGGGGATCGGAGCGGTTGTTCTTCTGGCGATCCCCCATCTCAAGACCCGGTTGGGGGCTGGTGGGTTGGAGTATGGAGGTGCGATGAGTGTGCTGGGGTTAGGCTCCGTGCTCGGCGGGCTGCTGGTCAGTCGGCTTTCCCGCCGCGTCTCCACCCACGTGGTTATCGGGGGGATGCTGGTTCTGGCGGGGGGGGCTGTGATGCTCTTCGCCTACGCGCCCAGTTACCTGGTGGTGCTGATCAGCGTGATGGTGCTGGGGCTGTGCGTCGTCGTTGCGCGCGGGGCGTTGGACACCATCACCCAGGCGCTGGCGCCAGATGAGGTTCGGGGGCGGGTTCAGGCGGCGGTGAACCTCATCGTTGCCGGAGGGACGGCGTTGGCGGAGGGGCTATCGGCCTTCCTGGGGCACTTTCTGGGGGTGCAGACCACGTTTGTTGCGGCCGGGATGGTCACCGCGGCGGCGGGGCTAGTCGCGGTTTACACCCTTCGGGGAGGTTTGCCTTCCTACCATCGGTGAGGGTGTGGCTTCGGCGTTCCCTTTGCAGGCGTTTGTCTTTCGGGCCTTTTTGCCCCCTCGGCGGCGAGGGGGAATTTTTTTATGGGTCCAGTGGGCTACGCACGGCCAGGCCGCCTCGGTTGAGGACGTGGGTGTAGATCATCGTGGTCTTGACATCCTTGTGTCCGAGGAGTTCTTGGACGGTGCGGATGTCGTACCCGTTTTCGAGGAGGCGGGTGGCGAAGGAGTGGCGGAAGGTATGGCAGGTGACGTGTTTGTTAATGCCGGCGAGGCGGGCTGCTTTGCGGACGGCTTTTTGGAGCGTGCTGGGGTCGATGTGGTGGCGGCGGGTGATGCCGGTACGGGGGTCGGTGGAGAGGCGGTCGGAGGGGAAGACGTACTGCCAGATCCACTCCTTGGCGGCGTTGGGATATTTGCGAGCCAGCGCGTAGGGGAGGTATACTGCGCCGTAGCCGGCTTTGAGGTCCTGCTGGTGGATCAGTTGGACGCGCTGGAGATGTTCCTGTAGGGGAGCGACGAGGCTATCGGGGAGGATGGTGACGCGGTCCTTTGCGCCTTTCCCGTCGCGGACGACGATGATATGCTGCTCGAAGTCGAGGTCTTTGACGCGGAGGCGGACACATTCCATCAGGCGGAGGCCGGAGCCGTAGAGGAGTTTTGCCATCAATTGGGGGGTACCGGAGAGGGCGGCGATGACGCGGAGGGCCTCGTCGTGGGTGAGGACGGTGGGGAGGCGGCGGGGGCGTTTAGCGCGGACGGCGCGGAGGGGGAGGTCGAGGTCGATGCCGAGGACCTCGCGGTAGAGGAAGAGGATGGCGCTGAGGGCCTGATTTTGGGTGGAGGCGGCGACGTGTCGGTCGACGGCGAGGTGGGTGAGGAAGGCCTCGATCTCGGCGGGGCCCATCTCGCGGGGGTGGCGTTTGTTGTGGAAGAGGATGAACCGTTTGATCCAGGAGACGTAGGCCTCTTCGGTGCGGATGGAGTAATGTTTACGGCGGATTGCGTCTCGGACCTGGTCGAGGAGTTTCTTGGGGCGTTTTTTCGTTGTAGACTGCATTGTTGGTCTGCCTCGGGTCAATATTGACAAGAGGAATTTTTTCTCTTATACTGGGGATGCTGGTGGTATCCTCCCAATCTCTTCTAGCCGATATTATAGAGCAGTTTCCGCACAAAGCAAGGAGGTTACCTCGCTGGGCCATCTACGGTCGGGGAAGCAGATCAGGAAAGTTCCAGGGTTTTTTACCTCCGGTTAGTCGGGCTACATTGACCTCTTTCCGCCGAACTCGAACTATGCTATTAGGGGCCGTGAGGACAACGGCGTGTTCGGGGGTAGTGGACTAGAGGGAAGATGACCCATAATGTGTGGGCATCGGGTTGCAGGGAGGGGTTTCGGCTTACTTATAAGTTAGGCCAAGAAGCAAAGGATAGGGGGAGGTTTTCTTGCAAGAGGAGTTGGGACGGTTGCTATTGGTGGCGGAAGGAGGGACGAAGCATGAATAAAGACTTGGTGGATACAGCCTTCTCGATCATCCGGGAAGAGATTGGAGCCGTGGTCGAGAAGTTGAACGAGCGCGGGGGTCAGGCTTTCCGGGAGGGTAAGTATGATGAAGTAGAGGAACTCCGGAAGATAGCCGAGGACTTAATGACATTTTGTGCTGAAGTAGAGCGCCTGCGCGCAGAGTGGGTGAGTCATTTTGACGTGGTCGTGCGCACAGGATTCGCAGTTCGGCGACCAGCGGAGGGAGCAGTTCGTGTGGCGCCGGGCAGCGAGGAAGTGTTAGTGGGAGAAGGGGACAGAAAGTTCCTGGAGGAAGCGCGGAGGCAGATACCTGCGAGGTATGAGCTTGCACGGGAGTTGCTTTTTGAAGTGCGCAGGTTATTTGATGGGGATCTGGAGGCACATCCAGGCCGGCGGTTCGTTGAAGCACCTGTGAACTTTTGGGCTGTTCAGATCCAGCCGCGGAAGAAGCGATTACGGGTCTTTATTCACGGTGGGCCAGAGAACTACAATACGGATGTGTTTCGTCTTAAGAGGTTCATGAACAGCTATACAGAGTTTTTCTTGGAGTCCGAGGACCAAGTTGCTGAGGCGATCCGGTTGATCAAAGAGGCGGCGGCGCGGAAAAAGGTAGAATCCCGGTCCCGTGGTGCTGTCTCAGGTAGAGGCACCGGAAAGCACTCATAGTGAGTTGAGCAGGAATCTTGGTGGGCCTGACCTGTCGCCGCAGCCGACCGCCCTATCGTGGCGGTTTGCGAGGTTGCTTGAGCCTGCCACCGTGTTTTTCGGCGAGGTAGACTTGCCTGGGCCGGGCGGCGGCTGGGCTCCTGGTCGTTAGGCGCGTTGTCGATGCAGTTGGGAAAAGGCGATATGGAGATCAAGACATTTGAAGTGGCGGATGGGATATACCGGATCTCGGTTGGGCCTGGTGGCAGGTTAGAGTTCAATCATTTCGTCATCGTCGACGAGCGGCCTGTATTGGTGCATACGGGGCGGGTGGGTTGGTTTGAGTTGCTGAAGGAGGAGGTTGGGAGGCTTGTGGATGTGAGGGGGATTGCGTACATAGTCTTCTCGCATTTCGAGGCGGATGAATGTGGGGCGTTGAATCAATGGCTGGGGGTGGCTCCGAGGGCCGAGGTGCTAACGAACAGGATAGGGAGGGCGACTGTAGAGGATTACTCGATTCGGGGGCCGAGGTTGGTAAGGGGAGGGGAGAGGGTGGATCTGGGGGTGCATCGGCTGCGGGTGTTGGAGACGCCGCACTTTCCGCACAATTGGGATGCGGTGTTGTATTATGAGGAGAGGGAAGGGGTGTTGTTTGGGTCGGACTTGGGGGCGCACTGGGGGGTTGGGGAGCCTGCGGTGGAGGGGGTGGAGGTGGTGGAGGCGGTGGGGGGGTTTCAGCGGGAGACGGGGTTTATGGCTGGGGGGCGGTGTTTAGAGGAAGCGATAGAGAAGTTGGAGGCGTTGGAGATACGGCATCTGGCGACGCAACATGGGTCGACCATCTACGGAGAGGGGATAAAGTTGTTGTTGGGGCGACTGAAGGCGGAGTTTGGGAGTGGAGTAGAGGCAGCGGGCGGAAGAGCCTACCGATGAGTTGCGACTGCATCCTCGTATTGGGCGGCTGGACTCGGTGGCTGGCCTAACAGGCGGCTACACCCGACCGCGCTATCGCGGTGGTTAGCGGGGGTGGCGGGCCTGCTACGGGGTCTTTAGGCGAGGGTGTTCTGCCTGTGCCGCGCGGCGGGTGAGCCGCTGGTCGTTAGGCAAGCCTCTTCACAAACTGGGGGGAACGTGCTATATTGAGTGAGGGGGCTGGTTGCTTTAAAGGGAATACTCACGTTAAGGAGGCGAGATGTCTCAAATGGTGTTAGAGGAGGGTCGGATCAAAGAATTGTTCAAGCAGGCACTGCTAGAGGTGTTGGAGGAGCGGGGCGATCTGTTCTATGATCTGGTGGTGGAAGCGATAGAGGACATTGCGATGGTGCGGGCGATACGGGAGGGG
>DROW01000120.1 GCA_011388675.1 Chloroflexota bacterium
GGTCGGCGTCCTGCCGACGACCTTTGCCTCGCCCCTGCCGACGCCGGAGCCCGGCGAACCGGTTCCCGGCAGCGAGACGCGGTACCGGCCTTACGGCGAGGTGCGCACGCCGGGGGAGCCGGTGGCGGGGCTGACGGCACACACCTTCACCGGCCAGGCGCTGGACCCCGACACGGGGTTGATGTATTATCGGGCCCGGTGGTACGACCCGAGGTTGGGGCGGTTCGTCCAGGCCGATACGGTGGTGCCGGAACCGGGGAATCCGCAGGCGTTGAACCGGTATGCGTATGTGTACAACAACCCGGTGAGGTATACGGATCCGAGCGGACATGTGATCTGTGTGGACGAGGAGTGCAGACAAGTTGCCTGGCCTCCCTTCAAGGAGGTCACTTCGCGAGGTAGAAACAGCGAAGTGCCACCAGTGCTGCCAGATTGGATAGTATGGGGGTTGTTTGCATATGAATTGGGTCCCCGTGATGAGCAAGGCAATATACTTATTGAAGAGATGTTCAACCCATGGCCTGACTTATCTGGCGAGGATTCGGAAATCATTTGGCAATGGGCAGAGTACAATTACGCAGTTCTGACAGATGTGTATGGAGGTGAAGAATCCTTGATGCAAAAAGTGCGTGAGGCATGTCAAGTTAACAGGTGTAACAATCCCTGGCTCGACCCTGATCCTGTTACTGATGTTGACCCTTGGTCAAAATTTAGATCGGAAACACGAGTGTTTCTCGCAATCAACCTAGTTGGTACTGGTCAAGGCTCACCTCTAGGTTATTTCTTGGCAGAGGTGGGAGCCTCTCCTGTGGACCCAGCAAACTATGAACCGTGGTGGATGTGGGCACTTCAACGATCGCACCCAAGGGAACTACTGAGGGCACAGGGAAAGTGGGTCCAGGAGGTTTACTTGAACGACTGGAGGGTTTGGCATCAAATCTTCAGAGGTGGGTGGGGAGGATGGCGAATCCTCACTACAGATGTCCCTCCACCGCCTCCAGGGGGATAGGAATGATACAGAACAAGAAAGCTGCTGTGGTGTTCACTCTGGTGGTGTCCGTTGTGGCTTTCGCGATGGAAGGGTGTTTTTCCAACACGCCTACTCCGCCAACCGTGTACGTGCTTTCTGCCAGGAGATATGTGGACGAAGCGTGGGAATTGGCGCTTCAATGGCGATCTGACGCCGAACTTAAGGAGATCAAAGCCAATATTGCTACACGTTCCGTTGTATCTCCGACTTATGTGGATTTCACTTTCGAGTCCCCTCTTGAAGAAGAGACACAATTCGTTGTTTCGTGTTCGACAGCGGGTTGCTCCGGTTTGGCTATCTCGGTGCCGTTCACGAGTGGATGGGGAAGCATCGAATTGGAAGACGAAATGATTGATAGCGTGGAGGCTGCGCTTATTGGCCTGCGTAACGGAGGGGAGCAATTTCTCTACCGGGGAAAAGGGGTAACCATGACGGTCAGTTTGCTCAGGGACCGTCC
Organism: Chloroflexota bacterium; assembly: GCA_011388675.1. Taxonomy (GTDB): domain Bacteria; phylum Chloroflexota; class Anaerolineae; order B4-G1; family DUEL01; genus DUEL01. Next base: position 1,488 of record DROW01000120.1, read on the forward strand.
GCGTACCACCGGCCCTGTAGTCTGGGAAGCCTGCTTCGCTACATTAGAAAGCGCACCCCTCTGTGTAGTGATAGACCCGTACAGCGGAGAGGTTATCCGGGCAGAACGGTAGGCTTCCAACGATGCGGGCAAGGACCCTGTTGATGTTACTGCCCGTTTTTGCTCTTTGTTACCTCACCGAATCCATCCCGAGAGGAGCTGACGGACCACTCTGCAATAGCCACGTAGCGGAGTACTCACCTCCCCCCGAACCCCGCCATGACCGGCGCGACCACCAGGATCACGTAGGGCACGAAGTAGAACAGCCCCACGGCCAGGCTGAGCCGGTCGTCCAACTGCTTCACCCTCCGCTGCACCCCGGCCAGGTAGGCGTTGGTCACCTGCCGGGCCAGGGTGTAGAGTTCCTCGTGTCCTCTCCCCCTCTGCTCGATGGTGTGCAGCGTCCCCGCGAAGCCGACCAGGGCGGGGATGCCGGACCGCCGGGCCTGTTCCCGCAGCCATTCCGTCAGGGGCGTGGCGGCGGGGCAGGAGGCCATCGCGTTGGTGAGCCAGCGGGGGAAGAGGACCGTCTCCCCCTCCACGGCGGCCAGGTGGCGCAGGGCGGCGGCGATGGGCACGCCTCGCTCGGCGGTGGTGGCCAGGGCCATCGCCACCAGGGGTAACTCCTGCTCGATCCGCTTCCTTGCCTCCTGGAACCGGCTGTGGAGCCGGTTGACCAGGGCGACGGAGGCCAGGGTGACCAGGGCGGTGGAGAGGAGGGCGGGGAGGCGGGCGGCCAATGCCAGGCCCAGGGCGGCCAGGCCCAACCCCGCCTGGGCCGCCAGGACCGTCTCCTCGGTCCACCCCCGCCACCGGCCCTGCACCTGCTCCCAGTAGAGCCAGCGGCCCAACTGCGGGAAGACGCGGCGGACGAGGGTGCGGGCGGCGACGAGCGTCGCCTCTCCACCCGCCGTCAGCCCGGCCACCTGCCATCAGAAACGGCGAATGCCCGGAAGGGCATTAGACCATTAGAGCGTAGTCTTTGAGGTTTCCCCCTTTCTCCCCCCCCCCCGGAGAGTTGCCTTCGCTCCCCCTCCGGATATACTTTCCTTGCTTCGCCACTTCGCTCGAGGAGGAAAAGTGGGCTTCGAGTGCGTGATCTTCGACCTGGATGAGACGTTGTACCCCCGTCAGGCGGGGTTGATGCAGGAGATCGGCCGGCGGATCGAGCGGTGGGTGCAGGAAACCCTCCACCTCGCCCCCGAGGAGGCGGCCGCGCTGCGGCAGGATTACCTCCGCCGGTACGGCACCACGCTGGCCGGCCTGCTGGCCGAGGGGAAGGTCGACGCCGACGCCTACCTCGCCTACGTCCACGACATCCCCGTGGAACGATGGCTCCGCCCCAACCCGGCCCTGGCCCGGATGCTGGACACCATCCCGTTGCGCAAGGTGGTCTTCACCAACGCCACCGCCGAGCACGCCCGGCGCGTCCTCAAGGCGCTGGGCGTGGCGGACCGGTTCGAGGACGTGATCGGCATCCGAGAGGTGGGGCTGCGCAGCAAGCCCCACCCGGCCTCCTACCGGGCGGTGCTGGACCGGTTAGGGGTTCCCGGGGCTGCTTGCATCCTGGTGGACGATCGGCCGATAAACCTTCGGTCGGCGAAAGGATTGGGGATGACGACGGTGCTGGTGGACGGCGCGCCGGAGGAGGGGGTGGATTTCGTCGTGAAGGACGTGCTGGAAGTGGGGCCGTTGGTGGCCCGTCTGTTGGAAGGGAACCCAGGGAAAAGGGGGAGGCCGCCGCGCGGATAACACCCACCAACGGTCCGATCAGACGCCGCCGTCGGGGTGATTCTCGGTTGACCTCACTCTCGCCAGCGGGGAGACGAGGCCGCCTCCCGGGATTGCTGGATGAGGGTGCGGGCCGCCTGGACGACCGGGTAGAGTTGTAGCGCCCGGGCCTGCTGCTCTGCCCGGCGGAGCATTTCCAGGGCGTCCTCCGTCCTGCCGGCCTCCAGGAGGAGACGGCCGTACTCCAGAAGCGTCCGCGCGGCCTGAACGTCGTCGTGTACCTCCCGGGCCAGGCGGAGCGACCTGCGGAATGCCTCCTCGGCGGCGTCCCAGTTCCCCCGCATCCGCTCGATGATCCCCTGTGCCCGCCAGGCGATGAGGAGCACCCCCTTCTGCCCCCGCTCCTCGGCCCGCCGCAGCGCTTCGTCAGCCCATTTCTGGGCCTCTTCGAGGTTGCCTTTCTCCGCCCAGGCGGTCGCCAGGCACGCGCACAGCCAGGCGTTGTATAACCGCTGGGCCCCTGAACGGGAGGCCTCCTCCGCCTGACTCCACCGACGAATCGCCTCGTCCCAATCGGATCGCCCGAAAGCAGTCCGTCCTCCTTCCCATAGCAGGGCGACTTGGTGGTAGGGGTGCGGAGATCGGCGGAGCAGTCGCCAGCCTTCCTGCAGGACCTCTTCCGCTGCCTCCCAATCGCCGATGTGGTTGTAGATGCCGGCCAGCGTGGAGGCGATGATGACCTGCTCACTGATGATCCCCGCCTTCCGGGCCAGCCGTAGGCCAGTCCGGGCCATCTCCAGCGCCGTTTCGATGTCCCCGAGACTCTGTGCGAAGCAGGCTTGGTTGTTCAAGGCGATCAGCCGGTGTTCGATGAGCGCGTCGTCGCTCTCCAGGAAGCGGAGCACCTTTTCCCCGGCCTCCAGTGCTTTGCGGTACTCGCCGCGGCTGTAGTAGTGGATGGAGAGCGCACGGTAGCACCGGCGAAGCCCTTCCCTCCATCCGACCGCCTCCGCTAGGCGTAACGCGCGCTGAAGGGCCTGCTCCGCCTCTCGAAACCGACCGCGGTTCCGTTCCAGTTGGGCGATGCGGACGTACCCCGCGATGAGGAGTTCCTCCGTATCCTGCAGGCCGCGCACTGCCTCCAGCCCCTGCCGGACGCGGTCGAGGGCGGCCTCCAGGTCCTTCACCGCCAGCCGGTCGGCGATCTCGAAACAGGCCGTCGCCACGCCGCGCGGGTCCCCGGCCCTCTCGTACAAGGCCAGCGCCTCCTCTAGATACGCCTCTCCCCGAGCGTACTCTCCCAGGAGATGGACCTCCCGTGCCAGTTTGATCAGCACCTCCGCCCTCCGAAGCGGCTCCTTTTGGGGGTCCAGGAGCCCCAGCGCCCGCTCGTAGAGGGCTGTTGCCTCGGCCATAGCGGAGGCCCTGTGGGCGCGGTCGGCGGCCTGGAGAAGATATTGGAGTTCCTTACCCCGCTGTCCGGCCTGGCCGTAGTGATAGGCCAGCAGGGAGTAGTACGGCTCCAGGTCGTCCGCGTAGCGACGCTCGTACCACCTGGCGACGGCCTCGTGCAGTTGCTGCCGCTGGGAGAGGGGCAGGCTTTCGTAGACGACCTGTTGGGTGAGGGCGTGCCGGAAGGCGTACATCCGCTCCGGCGTCGCCTCCTCCAGCCGGATCAGCCGCCATCGTTCCAGCGAGCCCAGAAGACGGTCCAGGCTCTCGTCGTCCGGAGAGGTGGGATGGATGTCGCGGAGGGCCTGCCGGGAGAAAGTCAATCCCAGGACGCTGGCCACCTTTAGCGTCAATCGGCAGGCCTCGTCCAGTTGATCGATCCGCGCCTGGATGACCCCCGCGATGGTATCCGGAATGCGGAGGTGGTGGATCCGACGTCGGTTCAGGACGGCGTTCTTTCCCCGCAGGGCGATCCCGCCCACGTCCCGGAACATATGGACCAGTTCTTCAGTGAAGAACGGATGGCCCTGGGTACGATCGAAGATCAGGGTAGCCAGGTCGGTGGGGACGCGGACACCGCCCAGTCGGTCCTGCACGATCGCCTGTGTGGCCTCCGGCGTCAGTTCGCCGAGGAGAAGGCTGGTGTGGTGTTCCAGATCCCATATCTGTCTCCAGGGGAGGGAAGGGGGGAAGGGGAGGGGACGGTGGACCAACGCGAGAAGGAAGGGGGACGTCCTCAGGTTCCGGGCGATGTAAGCGGCCAGTTGGAGGGAAAGGTCGTCGGCCCATTGGGCGTCTTCGATGAGGATGAGGAGGGGGACCTCCTCCGCCTTCGCCTGGATCAGGGCCGTGACGGTGGCGAAGATGTTGTCCCGGCGCACCTGCCCGCGCATCCCCCGCGTCAGTTCGTTGTCTTCCACCTTGATGCCGAGGATCTCCGCCAGCAGGGGGAGGCGAAGCCGCCACCGCTCCTCGCTTTCCTTTTCCCCCTGGGGGGGCGGGATGCGCATCAGGGCCTGCTGGAGCGACTGGAGTTGCTCCGTCGGCCCCATCTCTCCCGTGATGCCGCACACGCTGGAGAGGATCCACCGCCATAGTCGGTAGGGAGATTCCCGGGCGAAGGGGACGCCCTCTCCTCCCAGGGCCGTCCCTCCCTGCCCGACCCACAGGCGAACCAGTTCCGAGGCCAGCATCGACTTGCCGATGCCGGGCTCTCCCTGGATGGTCAGCACCTGTGCCTGTCCGCTCATCGCGCGGTCGATGACGGCGTGGAGGACGGTGGTTTCCTGCTCCCGATCGATCAGCCGCTCGCGGCGCAGCAGGTACTGTCGGATCAGAGGGGGGCGGGACCGCAGGCCGCTCAGGACGGCGAAGGCGAGCACCGGCTTGTGCTTCCCCCGCAGGAGCGTCTCTCCCATTTTGCGGAAGGTGAAGTGCGTGGACGTGGCGTTTCGCACCTCGGGGGTGGTCAGCACCTCCCAGGGTCCTGCCCTCTCGGCCAATCGGCTGGCCAGATTGATCTCGTCGCCGATCAGGGTGTAGGCGCGGCGGGTCGAACTCCCGATCTCCCCTGTGAAGAGCCGCCCGCGGGAGATGCCGATCTGGAGCGGGAAGCGAGGAGCCTCGGAGAGCGCGGCCTCGCGCAGGGCCAGAGCGCAGGCGACGCCTCGCCGCGTATCGTCGCCGTGGGCGATCGGAGCGCCGAAGGCGATCAGCAAGGTGTAACCGTGGGGGTCCACGACCGGGTTGTCGATCCATCCCCCGAACTGGGCCACGCGGCTTTGGACGGTCTGGATCCACCAGTTGAGCCACTCGTCGCCCCCCTCGGTCTCCGGAGGGGTCCAGCGGACGAAAACGGGGACGACGAGGCGGTACTCGGCGGCGAACCCCTGTACCTCGTCCAACACCCGCCGGATCAGGAAAGGGTGCACGAACCGACGCAGGCGTTCCCCGTCCACTCGGGGTGGGGGCTCCGGACGTTGGGGCAGGGGAGGGAGAGAGAGGGCATCGGGGCTTGGCGGGGTGGGAGGGGCTCCGAGCATCCTGGCGGTGTCGGGGGCGATGCGGATTTGATTGGGCGCTGCCCGCACCCGCGCCCGGAGGGCCTCCCATACCGCTGGGCCATCCACCAGCCAGTGGTGGGGGATTTCCCCCAGGATGTGAAGCGTCGTTTGCCCGTATCCGATGCCGAAGCGGACAGCCGGTTTTACTGGGCCGATGGGGGTTTCCAGAGGCTGCATTCTGACGAGGGTGGACCGCATTTCGAAGGCCGCCGCGCAGGCTCGGAGGGCGGTCTGTCGCCTCACCTTTGCCCCCGTTGCTCCCTCTACGGGCCATATGCAGACGATCGCGTCGCCGACGAAGTGCAGGACGTCTCCTCCGAAGGCATAGGCGATCTCCACCAGGGGGCCCAGAACGGCGTTCAGGACCTCGTTCAGCGCTTCGATGCCCTGGGGACCCTCCCCGGTCAGTTGCTCTGCCAGCGGCGTCGAGCCCACGATGTCTGCCCAGAGAACGGCGGCTTCGAAGGAGTACTTCCGTCCGGATCGGGCAGGAGCCGTAGGATCGTCTAGGTGGCGTAGCACCCAGTGCGGAACGTAGGGAGCGAGCGGTTGTGACCCCATATCCTTTGCCAAACAGGACGGTGAACAACCCGAATTATACCGCCGGACGGGGTTTTGTGCCAGTGGGGTTTCTGGGGGTCGGACGTGAGCAGTGGGTGTTCGGGGCGGAAGGCAGGAGAGGCGACCGGCCCTTTCACCCTCCGGGTAGCGTGATTTGCCTCGGATACCCGCGGCGGCTTCGCCTTGTCAAATGGGCCAAATCCGTTATAATAAGGCGCGCATCGGGGCGTAGCGCAGTCCGGTCAGCGCGCACGGTTCGGGTCCGTGAGGTCAGCGGTTCAAATCCGCTCGCCCCGACCAGAATGCGCACGGTTCGACGTCTGCTGAACCGTGCGCATTCCGTTGGACCGGCCGGTTGGCCCCGGGGCCGGTTCCACTATAGTCCGGTCTCCGTTCGGCTTTGAGGGACCGAAGGCCGGTTTATTTCTTTCCGGATCGCTTTTTCAGCATCGCCTGGGCGTGCCGGGCGTAGACCGATCCGGGGAGGGCCTCAATAGCCGCCCGCAGATGCCGGACGGACCGTTGGGTATCCCCTTTGCTTCGGTAGGCCACCCCCAGGTTGTAGTGGACGGCCGCAGCCTGTTTGGGAGAGAGGTGGGGGGAAGAGGCCACCTCCTCCAGCAAGGAGATGGCCTCCTCCAGCCGTCCCTCCAGGATCAGAGCCGCCCCCCGGTTCATCGCGATGATCCTCCGCCCCGGCGTGTCCGGCATCAGCCGGGAGGCCCATCCGTAAGTCTGTCCTGCCGCCTGGAACCGTCCGGAGCGGGCGAACAGGTTGGCGAGGTCCACGAGCAGCCGCGAGCGCATTGTGATAAGGTACAGGATGAGGACGAAGGCGATGGGATCGATACGGAGCAGGCCTAGGTAAGACGCTCCGGCCCCTACGAGCGTGATGACCACCGCCTCAAGGACGAACTGGAAGGAAAACTCCTCTCGTCGGATGAGCGCGAGCACGCGGAAGATCAGGGCATACGCCAGGCCGACCAGTAGCAACAATAAGTCGTGTCTCATCTCCCCACCGTCTGAAAAACGCCCGGCCCCTCTCGATTCGACCGAGAGATGCCGGGCAGTCTGCCTCCGAACCCCGGCGCGGTCAGGCGAACAACCGTTCCGCCGTCCGCTCCAGCATCTCCACGCCCTGCACCTCGGTCTCGAAGAGAGGGACCAGCGCCCGCACGTTGGGGAACAGTTTCCAGATCTGTTCCATATATTCCTTCTGCATCTCCATCCGGTTGCGGACGAACTCGGGCGGGTTCTCCCCCACCACTTCCGGCTCCAGCACCATGTTGACCACCACCCCGCCGACCGGGATGCCGAACTCGTTGAACCAGTTGATGAAGCGGCGGATCACGGCGATGGGCAGCGCCTCCGGCAGGGTAACGAAGAAGAAAGCCGTCTTCTCCGCGTCGGTCAGTAACTCCTTAGCATGCTGCATCCGGTCCCGGAAGCGGAGGAGGTACTCCATCAAGGGGTCCTTCTCTTCCTTTTTTCGGCTGTAGGAGAGGAGTTCCCGCAGGCTCATCGCCTCCTTCCGGCTCTCGACCATCTTGTTGACCCACATCGAGTAGACGCTGGACATGCCGAGCAACCGGCGGGCGTTGGCGGTAGGGGCCGTGTCGAAGACGTAGACCTCGTAGGCGTCCTCGAACATCAGGTCGATCATGTTCTCGAACATCGCCGACTCCTCGAAGGCGGGGTTCATCGTGGCCGACTCGACGAACTCGTCCGCCTTCGTCTTGATGTCGGCGTACTTCAGGAACCACTCGATCTTCTCTCGGATCTCCTGCTTCGACCGCTCGATGGTGTCCCGGGTGTCGATCTCGTAGGCCCAGAGGTTCGGAACCCCCTCCACCGGGGTCTCTTTGCCGAAGACGTCCTGCCCCAGCAGGCCGGTGAGGGAGTGAACCGGGTTGGTGGAGGCCAGGAGGGTCCGTCTCCCCTGGCGAGCGAACCACAGGGCGGCGGCCCCGGCCATCACCGTCTTGCCCACGCCTCCCTTCCCACCGAAGAAGGTGTATTTCAGGTTCGGATGCTCCTCCACGAACTGGCGCATCGACTTCTCGATCATGCTGCACCTCCGAACATCGCCTCCGCCATCCGCCGGATCATATCCAGCCCGGTCACGTCCCGCTCGAACTCGGGGATGCGGGCCAGCACCTGATCGCCGAACAAGCGGTCGATCTCGGCTAGGTACTTCTTCTGCATCTCAATACGGTGGCGCAGGTATTCTGGGATGTCCTGCTCTTCCAGTTCGGGCGGGAGCACCCGATTGACGATATAGCCGGAGATGGGGACCTGGTATTTGGCGAACAACTCGGCTGCCTTCAGCGTGTCCACCAGGACCATCTCCTCGGGAACCAGGACGAAGAAGAAGGCGGTCTTCTCCCTGTCCGTCAAGATGCTGGAGGAGGTGCTGATCCGATAGCGGATGTCCTGTAACTCGGCCAGGATCTTGTCCTCCTCCAGTTCATCTTCGCGCTGCAGGAGGGCGGCCACCTGGGCGTACTCCTGCATCTCTTCCCGCAGTTTGGTGATCTTCTCGATCCATTGGTCGTAGACGCTGGCCATGCTCAGGTAGTAGAGGGCGTGGCCCAGCGGGACCAGGTCGTAGATGTAGTAGTCGTATTCGCCGCTGAGGACGATGTCCACCACCTGATCGAAGATCGCGCTCTCCTCCATCGCCGGTTCGGCGGCGGCGGCCTGGATGTAATCCTCGATCTCGTCGGGGACCTTTTCCAGCCCGTACATATCCAGGATCTTCTGTCGGATCTCCTCCTGATACTCCCGGATTCGCCGGTCGGCGTCCACCTCTTGGGCAAAGAGGTTGGGCATAATCTCCACCGGCCCTTTGCCGAAGATGTCTTGTTGGAAGATGTCGGAGAGGGACGCCTGAGGATCCACGGAGAAGACCAACACCTTGTAACCCTGCTGGGCGAGCCAGTAGCCGGTGGCTGCCGAGAAGGTCGTCTTGCCCAGCCCGCCCTTGCCGCCGAACATGATGTAGCGCCGCTCGGGGTTCTCCTGGAAAATCCGTGCTAGGGACAACTTGGCCTCCTTTCAAGATGCAGGATGCAAGGTACAGGATGCAGGGTGCAGAGTATACGGTTCCTGGCTTCCTGCCCCCCCTGGCTTCCTCGCTTCCTGGCTTCCTGGTTTCCTCGTTCCCCCGCTTCCTTGTCTCTTGTCTTCTGCCTCTTATCTCTTTCTACGCCAGCGCGTCCGTCAGATCCCGCTCGCGCAGCATCCGCCGCTTCCAGGTGCTGATCTGCGGGACCACATACGGGAGCAGCCGCAGGGAGTAGTAAGGCGGAAGGATGGGGATGCCCAGCAGGTCCCCCATCGTGATCAAGATAAAGAGATGCTCCATGCTCCCGCGGGTCTTCAGGGCGAAGCGGGCCATATCGTGCCCGGCCATACCGTACAACACGCTCTTCACCGAGTCGAGCAGGCTTCTCAGTTTCCCCTTCGATGCTCTCTCCGCCACGCCGACCTCCTTACAAATCGTTGGATTGTCGCTAACCGATCTCCTGATCGAACAACTCGGTCAGGTCTCTCTCGCGCAACATACTTCGCCGCCAGGCCTCGAACCGGGGCACGACATAAGGCAGGAGCCGCAGGGTGTAGTACGGTGGAAGGAGCGGGATCCCCAGCAGTTCGCCGAACACGATCAAGGTGAAGAGCCGATCCACCTCTCCCCGGGCCTTGTCGAACTCCCGCACCCACTCGTAGACCGTCATCCCATACAGGATCTCCTGTAGGGTGCGGGCGAACCGCCAAAGGCGTGAAGGGATTTGCATTTCCACCCACTACTCAGCCGCCCCGGCCTCGTCCAGGGCCCGATAGAGCGCTTCTTTGTCCCAGCCGACGATCCGGTGACGTCCCTCCACGATAAAAGTGGGATAACGCCGGACCCGGTATCGGAGAGATTTCCACAGCCCCTCCGGCGATTGGGGATCGACGACCCGCACCTGCAGCCGGGATCCCCAGCGGGCGGTCAACTCGTCGATCCAGAGGAGCAGCCGATCGAACTCCTCTAGAAACTCCGCCGGGTACTCCTCGACCATCTCCTGGCGTACCGTCTCTCCGAGCGCCGCGTCCATCAGTCGTTCGCAGTGCATGCAATGGCGAAAGGCGGTCGGAATGTGGGCGACGATCTCGAGCCGGATGCTCTGTTCCCGTTTACGAGCCGTCGCCATCGGGCCCCCTCCCAGAGGTGCGGGGCAGGCCCCCAGCCCACCCCGCACCCCCTGTTGCTCATTTCCCTGCCGGTGCGCCCGCCTCCTCCTTGCGCGTGACGCGGATGATCGCCCGGATACCGTCCACGGCGAGGATGAAGGCGCAGATGATCAGCACCACCGCCAGCACGCCGGCGATGATGTTGCCGATGGCCCCGCTCACATCAGCGAAGTCCACAGCCTCAAAGGACTTGTACCCCGTGCGGGCCAGGGCAGCGATGGTGGTCAAGAACATAAAGATAAAGGGAATGAACGACCACCAGTAGTTCTTGCCCTTGGAGGCCAGCCACAGGGTGATGATGAGCAGCGCCAGCGAAGCCATCAACTGGTTCGAGCCGCCGAAGAGGACCCAGATGCGGGTCCAGAAGCCGGTCCAGATCAGGATGCCGGAGAGGATCAGGGCGATCAGCGAGCCGACGTGGATGTTCCGGATCACCGGGATGCGGTCACCCAGGAACTCGGCGCTGGCCACCCGCATGAAGCGGACCACCAGGTACATGATGGTGAGGGCCATCAGGGTGAGGAAGACCGCGCCGTAAGGCCGACCGAACGACTCGGGCACACCGATGTGGCTCAGGAAGACGGCCAGGCCGTTGGAGAAGACGCCCGCCTTGCCTCCCCATTCCGCGTACTGGGCCAGGCTCCCGGCGCCGACGACGGCGGCCAGCAGGGAAAGGACGGCCAGGAACATCTCCAGGAACATCGCACCGCCGCCGACGAACAGAGCGTCCCCCTCCCGCTCCAACTGACGCGCTGTGCCCGAGGAGGAGACCAGGCTATGCCACCCGGAGATGGCACCGCAGGCGATGGTGACGAAGAGGATGGGCCACAGGGGGCCCAGCGCGCCCAGCGTGACCCCCTCGGGGCAGGTTGTCGCCGCACAGATGTCCCCGTCCCAGTTGGTGAAGGCCGGAAACTCGGCGGGGTAGGAGGGGTGCCAGACGATCAGGCCGATGACGCCGCCCAGGATACCCAGGAAGACGATCCAGAAGGCAACGTAGTTGATCGGCTGCGCCCAGCGCCAGATGGGGAGCACCGCGCCGAAGTAGCAGATGACCAGCGTTACCACGCTCCAGAAGATCTTGTAGCCCGGATCGCCTAGGGCGGTGTTGATGCCGGAGAAGAGGTTCTGAACCCCCTGCAGCGTGCCCAGCCAGATCCCGATGAAGGCACCGACGACGGTGACCACTGTGGTCAGGATGATGTCCTGCTTCCACTTATAGGTCATCTGGCCGGCCAGGAGGCCGAGCAGGATCACCAGGATCACCCCCAGGGGGACCGACGGTTTGGACATCAGGTCGTAGCCGACGATCTTGCCGAAGGCTCCCATGATGAGCCACAAGTAGCAGTAGATGAACACGAGGAGGATGCCCCGGGCGCGAGGGGAGATCAGCCGGTAACTGAGGGCGCCGAAGGTCTGCCCTTCCTCCCGCACGCCGACGATGATGCTGCTGTAGTCCTGTACCCAGCCGATGAAGAAGGTGCCCAGGAGGATCCACAACAGCGCGGGGAGCCAACCGTACCGCACGGCTACGATCGGTCCGACGATGGGGCCTAGGGCGGCGATGGATTTGAACTGATAACCGAAGAGGACGTTCCGATTCGCGGGGGTGAAGTCTACGCCGTCCATATACATCCTGGCCGGCGTCGTCCGCGAGTTGTCCGGCTGGATGATTTTGCGATCGATGCTCTTGGCGTAGACTCCGTAGCCAAGGCCGATCGCCACACCGGCCAGAACCAGGGTCAAGATCGCGTTCATCGCTTTCCCTCCTTACAAGCCGATGGAAGACGACCAACGATTCCCCACACTACGCTCTTCGATCGACGCGCCTTCCGTCATCACCACCCTCGCACCACCTCCTTTCAACACTTCTGGCAGGAGCCCTCGCAGGAGGGAGCCCGATGGCGGGTAATCGTTTTGTTAATGTGGCTTCTTTGACCCTCGTCCGGCCGGTTCCATTGTATTCCTCTCAAATGGAACTGTCAAATTCGCGCTTCCCCCGAGGTGCGTTTCCGTTTCGGGGCGAGAGGCGGGAGAGGTGATCGACACTTACGAAACGAGGGCCAGCGTGCCTGCGGGGAGCCTCTATGGGTCAGCATCGTCCCTGAGGGGGCTGAACGTGCCGATCGCCTTCCGGGTGGCGTGATTCACTGCGAAAACCCAGACCTCCGCGCTTTTGCCTTCTGGAAAAATTGTGCTACAATAACGGTGTTTTGAGCCACAGACAGTCCTGATCCACTACGAACAAGGAGGACGTCCTTGCTCGAACAGTTCATCTTCGTCGGCGTCTTGCTGGTCGTGGCCCTCTTCCTCCCGGTCGTGCTCATTGGCCTGGCGTGGCTCCTCAGGCCGAAGCGGCCCAACCCCCGCAAAAGCGAGATCTACGAGTGCGGTCTCCAACCCCACGGTGAGAACTGGGTCCAGTTCAAGGCCCAATACTACATCTTCGCCCTCGTCTTCCTCGTCTTCGACGTGGAAGCGGTTTTCCTCTTCCCGTGGGCGTTGGTCTACAATTGGCTCCCCCTCTACGCCGTGCTGGAGGGGGTGCTTTTCATTGCGTTGCTGGCCGCGGCCCTGGTCTACGCCTGGCAGAAGGGCGCGCTGGAGTGGATGTAGGGTTGGATCGGCCTTGGGGTAGGCCTCTCGTCCCCTGGGCCCTTGACGTCTGAATCGGGAGGTCTGCTGTATGGAATCCCTTTCCCGTTTTCTGGCCTTCCTGGCCGATGCGATCGTCAACATCGGCGACTGGATCCGCGGGCTGCTCCTCGGTGCCGGGCTGGCGGATCCGTGGGTCTCCCTCATCATGAAGGCGATCGGCGCGATCGTCGTCGCCTTCTTCCCCCTGATGGTGGTGATCTTCCTGATCTGGGCTTACCGAAAAGTCGCCGCCCGGATGCAGGGGAGGTTGGGGCCCAACAGTTCCGGCACCTGGGCTGGCCCGTACGGCATCCTTCAGACCTTCGCCGATGCCATCAAGATGCTGACCAAGGAGGACATCCGTCCGCAGGGCATCGACAAGATCCCCTACAACCTCGCGCCCATCCTGGTCGTCTTCGCCTCCATCGCCACCTGGGCGGTGATGCCCTTCGGCCCGAAACTGATCGGCACCGATCTGAACATCGGCATCTTCTACATCCTCGCTTTCTCCTCGGCGGCGCTGGTCGTCTTCCTGATGGCCGGCTGGTCCTCCAACAACAAGTACGCCACCGTGGGCGCCTTCCGCTCGGTGGCCCAGTTGATCGGCTACGAGATCCCCCAGTTGCTGGCCGTCCTGACGGTGGTGATGGTCACCGGCTCCCTGCGGATGCAGGAGATCGTCGGGCAGCAGAAGATCCCCCTCCTGTTTCAATTGCCGGTGACGGCGTTCATCTTCTTCCTGGCGAGCATGGCGGAGGTCAACGCCCGCCCCTTCGAGTTGTTGGAGGCGGAGTCGGAGTTGGTGTGCGGCTACTTCATCGAGTACAGTGGGATGAAGTTCGGGATGTTCTATCTCGGTGAGTTTATGAACTCGACGGCGGTAGCCGCGCTCTTCGCCACGCTCTTCCTCGGGGGCTGGCGCGGGCCGTGGGTGGAGCAGGCACCCATCATGGGCACGATCTGGTTCCTGGTCAAGATGGCGCTGATGCTGTTGGTGTGGATGCTGATCCAGATCACCCTCCCCCGACTGCGCATCGACCAGATGCTGGCCTTCAACTGGAAGTTCCTGGTCCCGCTAGCGCTCGCCAATCTGTGCATCATCGGTTTGGTGAACAAGGGGATCACCGAATGGTTCCCCGGCGGGGTCTCGGCCTGGACGCGGGCGGGGATCCTCCTGATGGCGAACGTGGGGATCTTCCTGGCGACCTGGGGGATCCTGGCGGCACTGGAGCGTCGGGAGCAGCGCCGTCGGGAGGCGTGGCGAGCGGCCCAGGTCGGTGAGGTGGAGGTGTCCGCATGACGGTGCAGCAGGTCCTCTTCTTTCTCTTTGGCGCGATCGCGCTGGGCGCGGCGATCGGGATGGTGACCGCCCGAAAGGTCTTCCACGCAGCCCTGTGGATGCTCCTGGCCTTCTTCGGCGTGGCGGGGCTCTACGTGCTGTTGGAGGCTCCGTTCTTCGCCGCCGCCCAGTTGTTCGTGTATATGGGAGCGATCGGCGTCCTCATCATCTACGCGATCATGCTCACCCGCGGGATGATGCGGCAGCGGCTCCCCCGGGTCAACGATCAGTGGTGGTTCGCCGGGCTGCTGGCGGCGGTCCTCCTGGTCGTGCTGGTCTGGCTGGTTTGGCAGCATCCGTGGGCGACGACGACGGCGGCCGCCCCGGAAGATAGCCTCAACCGACTCGGGCTGACGCTGGTCGATCCGGAGGGGTTCGCCCTCCCGTTTGAGGTCGCCTCCGTCCTTCTGGTGATGGCGCTGATCGGTGCAGTGACGATCGTGAGGGAGCGATAATGGTTCCATTGCAGTGGTACCTAGTCCTTTCAGCCGCTATTTTCTGCGTGGGCCTCTACGCCGTGCTGGCGCGGCGTAACGCCATCGTGATCCTGATGGGCATCGAACTGATGCTGAACGCGGTGAACATCAACCTGCTGGCCTTCTGGCGGTACACCCAGCCGGAGGCCGCCGTGGGCCAGGCGTTCGCCGCCTTCGTCTACGCGGTCGCTGCCGCCGAGGTGGCGGTTGGGCTGGCCCTCATCGTCTCCATCTACCGGAACCGGGAGACGGTGGACGTGGACGAGATCAACCTGTTGAAGTGGTGAGACCTGCGACTCTGCGACAGGGCAACCTGTAGAGGTGAGCGACTATGACGATCCGCCAACTCCTGGAGATTCTGACGGTCCTGATCCCTCTGCCTCCTTTCCTAGCCTTCGTCCTCATCGTCCTCTTCTTCAACCGGTGGAAGCGGCTGAGCCACTCTATCGCCATCGGTGCGATGGCCCTTTCGTTCCTGATGGCTCAGACCGTCTTCTGGACGGTGGTGGGCTGGGGAGGGGAAGCGCTCTACGAGCATCCCATCGCCGTACAGGTGCCGTGGCTCCCCTCGGGA
>DROW01000121.1 GCA_011388675.1 Chloroflexota bacterium
CACAACGCGGCCCTTGGCGCAGCCCGCATCTGAGCCCAAAAGGCCGGTTCCCACGCCAGTACGGACCACAAAGATACCCCCTGGACCACCCAGGGGGCCAAAACACTCTACGAAAAAGCCAAAGTCCAGGGGGTGGGTGGAACCCACCCCCCCACCGGCTTCACCGCTGGCACAGGCGGGCAGGGGAAGAAAACTTCCCCAGGAACACCGCACAGGGGCAGTCGAACGCGCTGCTCTCGACGCCGCCCCCGGCACTACGAACGAGCGGGGTATCGATCAGGTACGTTTCGTTTCCAGGCCCGCAAAAGAAGCACCACCTCTCGGTAGAGGCCCAGGTCCTCCCCCAGCCAGGTGGTCAATTCCTGTCTCGTTGGCCGCTTGCCGTTCCACGCCCCGCCCGTCGCCCGCTCGGCGACCAATTGAAGGAAACGGCTCCGCCAGGGCTCGCCCAAGGCGTACAGGTCATCCACCAGTCCCTCTACATCCCTTTGTATGTTCCACCACCTGACCACATCTGCCTCCAATCGAACCTCAGTGAGGGCAGGCTGCCCCGCGAAGGACGGCAGGCTCTGCCCTCATCCCGGAAGGGTGAGGAGGAGAGCAGCGAAGGGACTGATGAATCAGAATCCACAGGTGGCGGCCTGGCACAAAGCGCCGGCCAACGCTTCCAGCGTGTCCGCCTGGACGGCGAGGACCGCTCGCCTCTCCGCTTCCGTCAGATCCAGTGAAGCGAGGACCTCACCACGCTGGCCGTTCAGCAACCGCCCCCGGAACGCCGGGTCAGTCAACGCTGCCCACATCAACTCGTCGATCTTCCGCGTTGGCATTAGGGCTCCTTTCAACTCCAACCACCTTCCTTCCAGCATTATGTTGCGCTGCTGCCACCGCCGACAGGCGGGTTGGCCAGCAGATCCAGGCCCCCGACGCCCGTCGCGCTGCTGCCGCCGCCGACGGGTGGGGTGGTCCCTGTGGCGCTGCTGCCCCCGCCCACGGGTGGGCTGGCGAGCAAACCGACAGAGCGCGAATCCCCCACGCTCAGCACAAAGGTTGCTACCAGCATCACCACGAGAACGACGAGAAGAAACCGGCCCGCTCCCTTGCCCATCTTGCCTTCCCTCCTTGCTACTGATGAAGTACCCCTGACTTCTACCTCCAATTATAGAGAGCCCTCTGAACAAACCTCTGAACATCCGCCGCCCACACGCCCCTACACACACCGGCCTTGCGAGTTGGCACGAGGGGACGACGACGACCAGAACGACAAGAGGCCGTTGGATCGACGGCCTCTTAGAGGAAAACGACTTGGAGGATGAGGGGACGATCTACTCAGCCGTGTTCCCGATGATTTCCCGGAACAACGCCTCGGTCTCGTTCGAGGGCTCGACACCCAGTTCGCGCAGAAGGGCCTCCCGACACCGATGGTATTGCTTGATCGCCTCAGGCCGTCGTCCCGCCGCCTCGTAGCAGAGCATAATCTGCCGGTGCACGTCTTCCCGCAGTTCGTCCACCTCCAACGCGCGCCGAAACCACTCGATGGCCTCCTCCCACTCCCGACGCGCCTCGTGGCAGCGCCCCACCCCGATCAACGCCTCGACGTACATCTGACGGAGCATCTCTCGCTTCGGCACGCACCACAGGCGGCTCACCTCCGGCAGGAAATCCCCCCGATAGAGGGTCACCGCCCGCCGCCACAGCTCCTCCGCCCGCCAGTCGTAGTACGGCAACAATCGCGCCTGTTCCACCAGGGCCTCGAACTCCTCGACGTCGAACCAGTAATCCACATCGCCCAGCCGATACCGCCCTTCCTCCACCACGATGACGCCTTCCCCCACCGCCCGGCGGATCCGGTAGAGGGTGGAATGGAAGTTGTCGATCATCTTCTTCGGCGAGAGATCGGGCCAGAAGACCAGGCCGATCGCGTCCCGACCGACCGGCCCGTTCAGCACGATGTAGAAGAACAGTTCCTTCGCCATCGCGGCCCGCCAATCCGACGAAGAGACCTCCTTCCCATTCCGAACGACTCGCCCTCCTCCCAAGGCGTATATCTTCAGCCGTTCCGTCGGCTCCCCCTCACGCGAAGGCTCGGCGGGGGACAGCCAGCCCTCGGCGAAGTGCCGCAGGCGGCCGATCTTTTCCAGGATCTCCCGACAGCCCAACCCGCGGTCGGCCCCCAGCCTGAGCAGCGCTTCTGCGTGCTGCCCCTCGACCACGATGCACTGGTCGGTGCCGATCTCCGCCGCCAGATCGAGCGCTTTCTTGAGGGCGGACACCGCTTTTTCCTCCTCGTCGTCCTCGAACCAGGCCTTCGCCAGCAGGAACCACGCCCGTGTCAACTCCCGCTTCGCCCCACGCTGCTCGAGGAAGTGAACCGCCTTCTGGAGCAGGCCAATCCCCGCTTCGATCTGTCCATCCGCCACCAGCAGGCTCCCCTCCGCCAGAGGCAGCAACCCGTACCGCTCCAGGTCCAGGTCCTCTCCTTCCACCAACTGGCGGGCCTGCCCCAGCAAGGCGAACGCCCGCGTCCGCTGCCCCTGCCAACGGTACATATCCGCCCGCGCCAGGAGGATGTAGAAGGCCAGGCCCGGCTCGCTCTTCCAGGCGATCCGCCATCCAGCGTGATAGAGCGGCTCCGCCCGGTCGTAAGCCCCCACATCCCGATAGAGGTCCGCCATCCCCACCAGGATGTTGGCCTGGAGCCAGGAGACGTTTCCCCGGCGGGCGACGGCTAACCCCTCCTCATAAAGGGCCAGGGCTTCGCGGTACTCTCCTCGCACATAGTGAAGCCAGCCCAGGTTGTTCAACACCCCCGCCAACTGGGCCGGAGCGCCCAATCGCCGTGCGATGGCGAGGGCCTCGTTCAACCGGGCCGCAGCGTCGTCCAGCCGCCCCTGGGTGAAGAGGGCCAGGGTGATGTCCTGGAGAAGGTTGAAGACGTCGTAGAGGCTGCCGGCCTCCCGGAACAGGTTCAGCGCCTGTTCCAGCACGGCAATCCCCTCGGAGATCCGGCCCAACCCGATGTAAGCGCGGCCGATGTGTCGCTGGGCGTTGGCCCGTTCGATAGCCTCTTTCTCTCCGGCGGTCTTCAGCGCGGTGCGGGCCTCCTGCACTGCTTCCTGGTAGTGCCCCGTGAAGAGATTCAACGTCGCCCGCTGGTTGTAGACCTTGGCGAGGCTCGCTGCGTCCCCGCGAGCGCGGAACCCGGCCTCGGCGTAGGCCAACGCCCGCTGTGCCCCCTCATAGTCGTACCGGTCGGTCAACAGCCGGCTCTGAAAGAGCATCAGTCGGGGGGCCTGCTCCTTCACGTGCTCGGGGAGGCTCTCCGCCCAGCGCAGCAGCGTCTCCGTCCGTCCGCGGGTGAACCACTCCATCACCACCTGTTCCATCACCGCGGTGGCCTCCGGGTATGCCTCCGCCGCCAGGTAGTGGTACACCGCCTCCTCGACATCGTCCTCCCCTTCGAACCACTTGGCCGCAGCCCGATGGAGTTCCACATACCGTTCCGGCTCCTGGCGGCGCAACTGCTGGTGGAGGAACTCGCGGAACAACCCGTGGTAGCGATAGACCGCCTTCGCCCCGGTCCCGAAGCGGGTGACGAAGAGGTTGCGTCGCTCCACCTCCGCCAGGAAAGGAGCCGCATCCTCGATCCCCAGGGCCTGCTGGCACAGGCGGGCCGACATTTCCCGCAACACGGACGAGGTGTAGAGGAAATACTGAACGTCGGGTGGCTGGCGGTTCAACACCTCCTGGGCCAGGTATTCGTAGGTCTCCGTCGTCGCCCGCTCCGACGCCAGCGCGACCGCCGCGCTCCGATCCCGCAGAAGGCCGACCAGGAGCAGCACCCCCATAACCCACCCCTCGGCCTTCGCGGCGACGGCCTCCGCCTCCTCCGGCGAGAGATCGATCCCGGAGAGGCGTAGAAGGTCGCGGATCTCCTCCGGGGTGAACCTGAGGTCCGGCCCCGCCAGGCCCACCAACTGCCGCTGGGCGACCAGCCGGGTCACCGGCACCTCCGGCAGCACGCGACTGCCGATCATCAGGTGACAGTTCGTGGGGAGGACCTCCAGCAGGCGGTCGAGGAAGCCACGCAGGCCGTAGGCACCGTCCACCTCTTCGAAGTTATCCACCACGAGGACGAAGGGAACGTCCAGATCGGCCATCTCGTTGGCCAACGCCCCCGCCACCGGCGTGGGGTCGCGGAAGATCGCAGCGGACATCCCCTCCAACGTGGCGAGGGTACGCGCGCCGAAGTCGGGGAACCGTTCAGCGATGGCCCTCACCAGATAACGGACGAACGTCCCCAGATCCCGGTCCCTCTCATCGACCGTATACCAGCAGACGGGCACCGTGACCTGCCGGGCGAAATCTGCCAGCGCCGAGGTCTTGCCGTACCCCGCCGGGGCCGAGACGATCGTCAACTTCACCTGCAATCCCTGTTGCAGGATAGCGTAGATCCTCGGCCGTGAGAGGAGGCCAATAGGGACAGGGACGACCAACTTGGAGCGGATCAGGATCGGCCTTGAGATCTCCAACGTGAGGACTCCTGCACTAACCTGACGGCGTCGAACCCACAGCAAGGCCGCGGATGGGCCAGGAGGGTATCA
This sequence comes from Chloroflexota bacterium, assembly GCA_011388675.1. Classification (GTDB taxonomy): domain Bacteria; phylum Chloroflexota; class Anaerolineae; order B4-G1; family DUEL01; genus DUEL01. The sequence continues at coordinate 4,602 of DROW01000121.1, forward strand.
ATAGGCGACAACGACCGTCACCTCGCCCGTTCCCCACGTCTCCACCTGCCCTTCCGGGCCCAAAGCCAGCGCGACCGTTTCCGGGATACCCAGCCCCAGTATCCCCGGCCACTTCCGCAACAGTCCGCGCAACTGGGGTTCCTGTCCCGCATCGTGGAATCGAGGGACCACCACGGTCCCCTGCACCCAGCCCCACCCCCGCTCTCCCCCCTCCTCGGCCTCTTCGCCCGAAGGGAGCACCCATTCGCCCAGAGGGGCCGCGCCAAAACCCACCCCCACAACGATAGCCCCCCGGGCGAAAGCGTCCGCCATACCATACAACGCCGGGGTGTCCCGAAGGGTCCGGGCCAACGCCAGCCCGTCGCCGTCCTCCAAGACGATCAGGCCTGCATCAGCCAGGAGCCGCCTGTTCTCCTCCCTACGGGCATCCTGGGGAGAGAAGATCGGGACGACGAATCCGCGGGGGCCGCCGAGGTCAGCGTAATCGTCAAGAAGCCGCTCTCCCCACGCTATCGATCCACTGGCGGTGGGCAGGACGGCGACGGGACGGGAGAAG
>DROW01000122.1 GCA_011388675.1 Chloroflexota bacterium
ACGCAGGCCGCCACCACGTCGGCGATCTTCTCCGGGCTCTCGAACGCACCCTCCAGGATGTTCCGGTACGCCTCCCAGGGCGACGCGCCGACCGCCAGGAGAATCCCGGTCGTGAAGAGAAGCGCCAGCAGAATGGGCAACAGGCCCAACAGGATGTCCCTGACTCTCGATCCCATCTCCTCCCACCTGTTCAGACCACAGAGGCACGGGGGACACAGAGGATTCCTAAAAATCAGAGAGAGAATCTCTGTGCCCTCTGTGCCTCTGTGGTTTTCCCTCCAATTAGATACCCTAACTGCTCCACCGTCGTCCGCTCGGCCACCAGCGGTTCCATCATCCGCCCGGCGAAGAAGACGACGATCCGGTCCGCCCGCTCCAACAGTTCGTCCAGGTCGGCGGAGATGAACAGGATGGCGGTCCCCTCCTCCCGCCGGGCCAGCAACTGCTGCCACACCCAATTGGCCGATTCGACGTCCAGCCCACGGGTGGGATGCTCCAGGAGGAGGAGCCGCAGGCCGTGGGGGAGGAGGGCCAAGAGGACCCGCTGCTGGTTCCCGCCGGAGAGGGCCTCTACCGTCGTCTCTGGTCGTCCCACGATGTGGTAGTGGCGGACCCGCTCCAGGGCCCGCTCCCGAGCGGCCTTCCAGTCGATGAAGAAGGGGCCGTCCCGGTCGACCAGGGCGAAGTGCTCGGTGAGGGTGAGGCCGGGGATCAGCCCTTCCTCCAGCCGGCCGGCGGGCAGGTAGGCCACGCCTGCCTCCAGGAACCGACGGTACGGCGCGCCGGTGAGGTCCTGCCCATCCACCACGATCCGCCCCGCGGTCACCCGCTCCAGGCCGGCGCAGGCCCGCATAAACAACCGCTGCCCACTTCCCTCCAGGCCAGCCAGCCCGACGACCTCCCCGGCCCGCACCTCCAGGTCGACGCCCTCCACGACCAGCCGGTACGACGGAACGGTCAGGTTCTCCACCTCCAACACCGGCGGCCCCAGCGTCACCGGCGGCCGGGTGGGGGGCGGGAGGCTGCGCCCGAACATCATCTCCACCAGCCGGTCCACCGAGAAGGGCCGCTCCGCCTCGCCAGCGACCTTCCCTCGCCGCAGGACCGTCACCCGGTCGCACAGCGTCTCCACCTCCTCCAGTTTGTGGGAGACGAAGATCACCGACCGGCCTTCCTCCTCGGCCAGCAGGCGGAGCGTCTCGAAGAGTTGGGCCTTCTGCGGGGCGGAGATGCCGGTGGTCGGCTCGTCGAGGATGATGACCTGGGCCCCCAGGGCGAGGAGGCGGAGGATCTCTAACTGCTGCCGCTCCCCGACGGTCAGTTGGCCCACCTCGGCGTCGGGGTCGAGGTCGAAGTGAAACCGGTGCCCCAGTTCTCGCAGCAGCCGAACCCCCTCTCGCCGGTTCGGCACCAGCCGGTCGTCGAAGGCCAGGAGGAAATTATCCAGCACCCGCATCTGGGGGAAGTCCAGCGGGTCCTGGTGCAGCATCCCGATCCCGTGCCGGATCGCCTCGGCGGGGGAAGTGAAGGAGACCGGACGGCCGTCGATGAGGATCTGCCCTCCGTCCGGGCGCAGGTACCCCGAAAGGCACTTCATCAGGGTGGTCTTGCCCGCCCCGTTCTCCCCCAGGAGCCCGTGGATGGTCCCCGGCTCGACGGTCATCGAGATGCCGTCGTTGGCGCGGACGGGGCCGAAGTATTTTCTGATCTCGACCAGTTCTACTTTCATAGGGTAAGTTTCACCACGGAGGCGCAGAGGGCACAGAGTCTGCGATTTCTTAAGAGATTCCTCTGTGCTCTCTGTGTCCCTGTGATTTTTCCCGGAGCCTCCCGCAGGCCGGGGGGCCCGCGGGAGGCTCTGCAGCCCGCTCCGCTACTCGCTGGGCCCTTCCATTCCTTCCAGTAACTGCTCCATATACCAGATCTGCTCGTCGGTCGCTTTCTCGCCCGCGGCCAGGAAGGGCGTACCGTCCTGGTAGTTCAGCGGGCCGACGAAGAGGTCGATGGAGCCGTCGGCGAGGCCAGCGATGAACTGGTCCAACTGGGCCGACCACTCGTCGGTGAGTCCGGGTCCCTTCTTGAAGCCAATGGCGCTGGTGTCCCGGTTGTTGATGTCGTTCCAGTCCGGACCGGCCCAGATCCACTCCTGCTTCCACGTTCCATCCATCGCCGCCTTGACCTGCTGCAGGTATCCGGGCCCCCAGTTGAAGTAGGGCACGCCCAGGCAGACGTCGGGGGCCTCGTTGCAGGCCTCTTCGTAGTCGTAGGGGACGGCGAAGATCCGCTCTCCCTGGGCGGCCCGCTGCCCGGCGACCACCAGCGCTTCGGTGGTGTCGATGCCGGACATCAGCACGTCCGCTCCCTCGTTGATCAGGTCGTTGGAGACCTCGGTGGGGTCGAGGGTGACGCCGGGGATGTTGAACCAGAAGCCGATCCAGGTGACGATGAACCGCAGGTCGTCCGGGTTTTTGCCGCGGAAGTGCTCGTAGCAGTATCGGGCCCCCAGGTAGGCGGAGGAGGCCAGCCGGCGGGTCTCGTAGTTGATCAACGGCCCCACGTAGCCGATGGTCCCGGTGTCCGTCGCCAGCGCGGCGGCGCAGCCGGCGATCATCTTGCCGTACTCCATCCGGCCCATATAGTTGCTCACGTTGGGCGGGGCCTGCCCGGTGAGGACGTGGTCGCCGGAGATGTGGACGAAGTAGACGTCCGGATACTTCTCCGCCGCCCGGTCGGTATCCTCCATAAAATCGTCGGAGGTCGTGAAGATGATCTTGGCCCCCTGGGAGACCATATCGTCCACCACCTGCTCCAGGGTGGTCTCGGGGCGATCGGCGGGGTTCAGTTTGTCCAGATAGACGAAGCGGGTGTTGGGGAGTTTCTCGGTGACGTACTCGGCGGCGGAATAGTGGGCCTCGCTCCACCCGTGGTCGTTGTAGGGACCGACCAGGATCACGCCGAAGACGAACTCCTCAGGGGTCGGGGTAGGGCCGGGCTTGCACGCGCTGAGGATGAGGGCCAGGCCGATCAGACCAACAATGAAAACCAGAAAACGTCGCGACATCTTTCCACCTCCTTTGGTGAGACGCTGAGACAGGCCGTGTAGCAAGCCGGGTATGTCGTGAAGGGCCTACGGCGATATACATCACCTCCCTTCAAGTTTCTAACCACAAAGGGCGCAAAGACCGCAGAGGAAGGAGATAAGTCTGCGCCTCCCTTGCGTTCTCTGCGGTAGACGCTCGGCTGTGCTACAGCAACGTCAATCCCAACCACGCCGCCAGCGCGGCGAAGACGAGAGCAGTGCCCAGTTTCACCGTGGCGGTGTGGCGTTTCAAGAAGATCCCCAGATGTATCGACGTCGTCCCATAGTAGGCCAACCCGAAGACGATCACCAGGGGGAGGATGAAGAAAAGGTTGTAGAGGAGCAGGTAGGCGTAGGCACGGGCGCGGAGGGTCGGGATACTGGCGACGAAGACCAGGGTCGGCAGGTAGATCTGCCCGGTACAGGCCAGTTCTAGCAGGGAGACGAGGAGGCCGGTGACGAAGGCCGCCGCGACGTAGGCCCGGGCCCGCTGCCCCGCCCGGACGACCGCCCGCGCCCGGTTCTTCAGGGCGGAGGGCAGGGTGAGGCTCATCTCCTCGATCCGCCCCTGCCGGGCCTTGAGGTAGTCCAGGAAACTCAGCACCGCCAGCACCGCGCAGAAGAGAGCCGTCAGCCCATAGACCCACCGGCCCAGCGTGGTCAGGGTGCTGCCCATCCAGTCCAGCACCTTGTACAGCCCCAGGCCGACCAGCAGGTAGGCGAGGAAGACGCCCAGGGTGAACGCGCCGCCGACGGCCAGGATCTCCGACCCTTTGCGCTGGCTGGCCGCCAGATAAGCGATGAAGAAGACGAGGGTGGCGAAGGCGCAGGGGTTCAGCCCGTCCACCAGCCCCGCGACCACGACGGTGAGGGGGCCTAAGGCCCGGAAACGGGCTACCAGCCCTTCCGTGCTGCCTTCGGCATCGAACTCCGTCCAGACCTTCTCCGCCCCCGTCGCGGCGTACTTCTCCATCAGTGCTTCGAGGTTCTGCGGCGTGATCTCCTCCTCACCGATGAGGGCGTCGTCGCCGACGAAGAAGGCCGGCGCGTGGAGGTCCTCCTCCCGCCCCACTCGCTGGGCCAGCCACTGGGCGAGGGGAAGGTCCTCGTAGATATTGAACTCCTCCACAATCAGTTGGGGATACCGGTTGCGAAGGTACTGGATGTCGATCTCGGCCCGGCTGCACTCCTGGCAGCCCACCTGGTAGAAGTAGGCCGCCCAGATGGTCGCCCCGGCCTCACAGGCGGTCGTCTCCTCGGCCTCACAGATCTCCCCTCCGCCGGTGGGACCGAAGGGGAACGCTCCCTCGCCGTGCTCATGCTGCAAAGCCTCGGCCAGGCCCGGGATGTCCGGCCAGGCTGTCCCGCCTTCGGCGAGGCAGGTCTCCACCAGACAGCGCAGCCGTTGACGGACCTCGTCCTCGCCGATCATCACCTGTCCGTCCACCACGACCATCGGCACACCGCGCCGCTCCGGCGGGATGTCGAAGTACTCTTCGGCCTGGACCAGCAGTTCGTAGTTGACGGGATCGCCGACCTCCAGTTTTCGCAGGTCGATCCGGTCTCCGTACTCCGCCAGCAGGGGCTCGATGACCTCCTGTTCGACTCTCTGGCAGTGGGGGCAGCGCGTAGAATAGAAGTAAAGGATGCGGACGATGCCGTCCGTCTGAGGGGTGGGCTCCTGGGCCATTGCCGCATCGACGAAGGTCAGCACGATCAGCAATGTGGCCAGCAGGACAAGCGTGCGCTTGTGCATAAGCCCCGTCCTCCTGATCGAAAGGTCGTGGTGTGTACGCACCTTGAGATTATGCCACAACCCGCCGGAAGTGCAAACCCTTGCCCTCCACAATAACAGGTGCGACGCACCTCGGAGGTGCGTCGCACCAACTGATATGCTTCAGGAGGTTCCAGCCGTTATCTCCGTCGAGACCCGGCCCAGTTTCCGGAGCGTCCGCACGGCCCGCAGCGTCACCCATTTGCTGGGCTGGCCCTTCGCCTCCACGTCCGCCCACATCTTGCCGTTGTAACTGTACTCCATCCGCCATCGCCCCTGCCCGTCCTGCTTGCTCACCACCAGGGCGATCGCTTCTTCCAGCCGGGGATCGGCCCCGTGCCCGGCCTCGGCCAGCACCTCCAGGTTGAGCAGGAGGTCGGTGACATCGCCGAGGGGGTAGCCGAACCTGAACCAGTTGGGACTGATCCGCCGGGCGTAGGGATAGTCGGCCCGGGCGACGTCGTAGCGGAGCAGGAAGTCGGCCGCGGCGGCGGCAGCCTCCTCTACGGCAGGGCTCCGCATCGGCACAGGAACCCGGTTCAGGGCCCACAGCACCCGCACCGCGCCCCAGGCGCAGGGGAGCCCGTCGTTGGCCGCGCAGCGGAACTCCGGCCCCTGGATGCCCGATCGGCGATACCAGGGGTAATCGTCGCCGGTGACGGAGCGGGCTAGCATCTCCACCGACCGGGCCAGCCGTTCGTCCCCTCCATACCCCAGGGTGAACAGCGCCCACACGATGTTCCCCCACAGGCAATGAACGGCCCGGCGGGGGGAGCCGTTGGGGGAGAAGGCCCCGTTCTCGGCCTGGGCGTGGGCGAAGACGTGCTCGACGGCCCGCCGAACCCGCTCGTCCCGCCCATCGGCCCCCAGTTGGGCCAGAAAGAGCACCTGCCAGAGGGTGGCGCGGTACCTGGGAGCGTACCCCGGTCCGGGTCTGACCCAGTAGCCCTCGGGGTACTGGGCGTCCAGGATGGCCGGGACCGGACCGGTGTGCATCACGGCGGCCTGGGCGGCGACGACCTCAGGGTCGTCAGGCGGGCGATCCAGCAGATCCTGCAGCGCGAAGTAACGGACGCCGGGGTTGGCCTCGTCCGGCTCCAAGAGCCAGGGAAGGGGATCGGCCCGAAGGGGGTTGTGCCCTTCGCCCATCACGCGGGTTCGACTTCCTCGGTGGGGAGGGGCGGGGGTTCCTGGAAGGCCTGTTCGCGAATGGCGGCCTCAATGGCGTCCGCTACCTCCGGATGCTCCCGCAGATACCGCTTCGCGTTCTCCCGCCCCTGCGCAAAATTCTCCCCCCCATAACTGTAGTACGAGCCCCGCTTCTCGATCAGCCCGTACTCGACTCCCAGGTCCAGTAGGTCTCCCTCCCGGCTGATTCCTTCCCCAAAGATGATGTCGAACTCCGCCACCCGAAACGGCGGCGCTACCTTGTTCTTCGTCACCCGCACCCGCGTCCGATTGCCGATGACCACGCCGCGCTCTTTGATGGCGGTGACGCGGCGGACGTCGAGGCGGACGGAGGCGTAGAACTTGAGGGCGCGGCCGCCGGTGGTGGTTTCCGGGCTGCCGAACATGACGCCGATCTTCTCACGGAGTTGGTTGGTGAAGATCATAGCGGTGTTGGACTGCTTGATGGCCCCGGATAGTTTGCGCAGGGCCTGGCTCATCAGGCGGGCCTGGAGGCCGGGGTGGGAATCCCCCATTTCCCCCTCGATTTCTGCGCGGGGCACGAGGGCGGCGACCGAGTCGATGACAATGACGTCGACTGCGCCGCTGCGCACCAGCGCTTCGGCGATTTCGAGGGCTTGCTCGCCGGTGTCGGGCTGGGCGATGTAGAGGTTGTCGACGTCGACGCCGCAGGCGGCGGCGTAGGCGGGATCGAGGGCGTGTTCCATATCGATATAGGCGGCGATGCCGCCGCGCTTCTGCGCCTCCGCCACGATGTGCTGGGCGAGGGTGGTCTTGCCAGCGCCGTCGGGGCCGTAGATCTCGGTGACGCGCCCCCTGGGTATGCCGCCCACTCCCAGAGCGATGTCGAGAGCAAGGGAGCCGGTGGGAATCACTTCCACCTGCAGATGGGAGGCCTCCCCCAGCCGCATAATGGCCCCCTCCCCAAACCGCTTCTCCAGCGCCGCCAGCGTCGCCTCCAACGCCTTCCTGCGTTTGCTTTCCTCATCCGCCATCTCCCCGCTCCTTTCCGGAGGGACCCTCCCCCCTCCGCCGCCAGAGTAGCACAAATGTTCGATTCTGTCAAGTGTCGCCAGGGCTTTTCGGATACACCCGGCCCTTCGGGCTGGTGCAGACGGCCGTAGAACTGACCCCACCCCATCCCTGTCCGTGGAGTAGACAGAGATGGGGTGGGGTTCCGCCACAGATCGGGGGGGAAGCGGTCCTGGCCGAGGATGTTCCACCTCCGGTCGCTTACTCCTGTTTGGTCGAAATCCCGAGCAGGCTGTACAGCGCGCAGTAGCCGGTCAGGCCGGTGATCAGGAGAATCAGCCCTATGACAGCCACGACGATCCCTCCCACTGCAACCTGCAGCCCGTTCAGCGGCCACAGCCCGACCCAGATCAACACCACCCCGATCACGAGCCGAATGATCCGATCTACAGTCCCTTCATTTCGTTTCATTAGGATTCCTCCTTACTCCGAACTCCGAACCCCGAATCCCGAACCCTGAACCCCGAACTCTGAACCCTGAACTCCGAACCCTTCCACATCCACATCGACCCGCCGACGGCCAGGAGCCACATCCCCACCCAGAAGAACAGCGCCGTGGGCATCGGGGTACGGGCTTTTCGGTAGAGGCGGGTGTACCTGGAGCCGGTGCGAGCCACCGTGTAGAATTCGGCGAACAACTCCCATCCCGCCAGCCAGGCCAGCAGGCCGACCAACACCCGCGCCCACCAGGGAGCCCCTTTCCGTCGCCGACCAACCATCCCCAGAGCCACCCCGTGCAGCGCCGCCAGGGGCAGCGTCTCCAGGTGGCCCTGTTCGTGCAAATAGGTCAGCCGCTCCCGCTCCCGGCGGGGAAGCCCCTGACGGAGGTGGAGGTCCACCAGGCCAGGGTGGGGCAGCGGCACTGGCCCGGCCTTCACCCAGTGCCACACCCGCCCAACCGCGATCTCGGCGGGGAGGCCGTACCAGGAGCGGACCCTAAAGGGCAGTTCCTCTGTCATCGTTCCCACTCCTTTTCACGTGCCCGGCACCTCGAAGGTACCGGGCACATCATTGTATCACAAACTCATCCGCCGCAGGAGTTGGGCGTTGACCGCCACGATGACGGTGCTCAGCGACATCAGCAGCGCGCCGACGGCTGGCGAAAGGATGAACCCCACCGGGGCCAGCACCCCCGCCGCCAGCGGCAGGGCGACGGCGTTGTAACCGGTAGCCCAGATCAGGTTCTGGATCATCTTCTTGTAGGTGGCGCGGCTCAGGGCGAACACCTTCACCACGTCCCGCGGGTCGCTGCGCACCAGGATGATGCCCGCCGACTCGATAGCGACGTCGGTGCCGCTGCCGATGGCAATCCCCACATCGGCGCGGGTCAGGGCCGGGGCGTCGTTCACCCCGTCTCCGACCATCGCCACCCGCTTGCCCTGCTTCTGCAGTTCGACGACCTTCTGGTCCTTGTGCTCCGGCAACACCTCGGCGAAGACGGTCCGGATGCCCAGTTCGTCGGCCACCGCCTGAGCGACGGCCTGACTGTCGCCGGTGAGCATAGCGACCTCGATCCCCATCTCCCGCAGCCGGCCCACCGCATCGTGGCTCTCCGGGCGGACCACGTCGGCCAGGGCGAAGGCGGCCACTGGTCGCCCCTCCACCACCAGGTAGATGACCGACTGTCCCTTTCGCCCTGCCTCTTCGGTGAAGCGGGCCAGTTCCCCAGGCAGGGATGCCTCCAGCATCTCCAGCAACCGCGGCCCGCCGACGTAAACGACTTTCCCATCGTAAGTCGCACGGATACCGCGCCCCTTGATCGCCTCGAAGTCGGTCACCGTCGGCAACTCCAGCCCCTGCTCCTCCGCCTTGGAGCGGACAGCGCGGGCGATCAGGTGCTCCGAATCCCCCTCCACCGCCGCCGCCAGGGCCAGGGCCTGGGGTTCGCCCCAGCCGTTCGCCGTCGCCGTAGCAACCACGCCGAACTCCCCCTTGGTCAGCGTGCCGGTCTTGTCGAAGATGACCACGTCGATCTCGCGGGCCTCCTCCAGCGCCAGCCGATCCCGCACCAGGATGCCGTTGGTGGCCCCCATCGAGGTGCTGATGGCGACCACCAGCGGGACCGCCAGCCCCAGTGCGTGGGGGCAGGCGATGACCAACACGGTCACCACCCGCTCCAGCACGTTCAGGTCGAAGCCGACCGCCACGGTCCACGCCACCGCCGTGATCGCCGCCACCGCCAGGGCGATGTAGAAGAGCCAACCAGCGGCCCGGTCGGCCAGAAGTTGGGTCTTCGACTTGGACTGCTGCGCCTGGGCGACCAGTCGCATGATGCCCGCCAGGGCAGTCGCCTCGCCGGTGGCGGTGACCCGCACCCGGAGGCTGCCGTCGCCGTTGATGGTGCCGGCGATCACCTCGTCGCCTGGCCCCTTGGGGACCGGCCGGGATTCGCCGGTGAGCATCGCCTGGTTGACGTCGGACCGTCCCTCGACCACGACGCCGTCGGCGGGGACGCTCGCGCCAGGGCGGACCAGCACCAGGTCGCCCTCTTCAAGGGAACGGGCCGGCACGACCTCGGTGGAGCCGTCGGGCAGGATTCGCTCGGCGGTATCCGGCATCAGTTTGGCCAGTTCGTTCAGCGCACCGGAGGCCTGGCGGACGCTGCGCATCTCGATCCAGTGTCCCAGGAGCATGATGTCGATCAACGTCGCCATCTCCCAGAAGAAGCTGCTGCGGGGAGAGACGATGATGGCGAAGATACTATAGGCAAAGGCGACGGAGATGGCGAGGGAGATGAGGGTCATCATCCCCGGCCTGCGGTTACGCAGTTCGGGGATGGCCATCTGGATGAAGGGGAGGCCGCCGTAGAAGAAGATGATCAGGGCGAAGAGCGGGCCGATCCAGCGGCTGCCGGGGAATTCCGGCACACTGAACCCCAGCCACTCTTGCAGCATAGGGCTGAAGACGAGCACAGGGATGGTCAGCAGCAGGCTCACCCAGAACCGCTTGCGGAACATCTCCTCGTGGCCGGTGTGGTCCACGTGGGCAGCGTGGTCCTCGTGGCCGGCGTGTTCGGCAGGAGCGGCGTGCCCCTCGTGGCCCGCGTGCTCCTCGTGGGCGGCGTGCTCCGCGTAGGTCGTGGACGCGGTGTGCCCCTTGTGAGGCACCGGCTCACCGTGGCCCCCGTGCTCCTCGTGGCCCTCGTGAGCCATATGCTCCTCACGACCCACGTGCTCCCCACCTTCCTCGTGCATCCTGTGAACCTCCCGCTCCATCCTTCTCCTCCCTTCCTCCTGCTCTTGCTCCCTGCTCCCTGCTCCTTGCTCCCTTGCTCCCTGCTCCCTGCTCCCTGTTCCTTGCTCCCTGCTCCTTGCTCCCTTGCTCCCTTGCTCCCTGTCCCTTGCCCCCCACTCAGGACCCCAACCGCTCCCTGATCTCCTCGAACTCCGCCACCGTGATCTCCCCTGCCGCCAGTCGCCTGCGGGCGATCTCCAGTGGGTCGGTTCCTCCACCCAGATTTGCACCCAGGTTGGGGAGATTCCCGCTCCGGTGGAGCAGCCACCCCGCGCCGCCGAGCAGCAGGAGGGAGCCCAGCAGCCCCGTACCTCTGCCCCATCCTCCCCACAACCAACCTCTATGGCATCCCATCGTTTACCTCCTTGCATTCTTGGATGCTTCCATTATACACCAACGCCCACACCGCAGGGAGGACCGTTCGACCCCCTTTCCCATCCGCCGTTTGGCGGGGCGGGAGGCCCGAAAGGATGTCCTCCACCCTGAAAGCGGATCGAGAGCGGGGTCACAAACACAGTTCCCCGCCACACTCCGGCGGGCACTCGAAGGAGATGGCGCTTTGGGTTGGGAAAAGGAGCGCCAGCAGCCAGTTCAGCGCGACCCGCAGCCGGTTCTGCCAGCCGACCAACTGCAGCAGGTAGTAGAACTTCCACATCGCCCAGGCGGGGAGGCCCCGCAGGTGGCGGCCGAAGGGATCGGCCACGCCGGAGAAGCGGCCCAGGGAGACCAGATCACCGATGTAGGTGAAGTCGAAAGACTGGAGAGACCCCCCCAGAAGGTCGGCGGTGATGTTCGCCGCGGCCACCGGAGCCTGCCGGTAGGCCACCTGCGCCGTGGGCGGGTAGATCTCGCCGGTCCGCGGATGCCGGGCGTGGGCGGCATCTCCCAGGACGTACACGTTGTCCATCCCGGGCACCCGCAGATACTCATCCACCACGACCCGGCCGGAACGGTCCTTCTCCAGCGGCAGCGCAGCGACCACGGGATGCGCCTGCACCCCGGCCGTCCAGATCACCGTGTCCGTCGGCAACGGCGGCTGACCGTCGGCGAAGACCAGCCTTTCCCCCGCCCAATCCTGCACTCGGGTGTTCAGCAGCACCTCGACCCCGATCCCGCGCATCCGTTCCAGGGCCGCCCGCGAGAGGGTGCGGTCCATCTGCGGCAGGACCCGATCCTGCAGTTCGATCAGCACCGTTCGGATCTCCTCCGCGGGTATGTCCCCGTACTGCTCCTCCCGCAGATGGAGCAGGAACTCCCGCAGTTCGGTAACCGTCTCCACGCCGGTACACCCCCCGCCGACGACGGTGAAGGTGAGCAACTGACGACGCCGCTCCGGGTTCCGCTCGCGCGTCGCGGCCTCGAACCGGTCGATGATGTGGCAGCGGAGTCGTTCGGCGTCGCTGGCCGTCTTGAGTTCCAACGCCCGCTCCCGCACCGACTCCAGGCCATAGAAGTTGGTCACCGAGCCGAGGGCGATGACCAGGATGTCGTAGGGCATCGTGAGGCAGCACATCTGGACCTGCTGGTGCGTCAGGTCGATCTTCTCCACCCGAGCGCGCAAGAAGCGAATCCGAGTCTGGCGCAACATACGACGGATGGGGGTCATCACCAGACCGGGATGGACCACTCCACTAGCCACCTCGTGCAGCAGGGGGGTGAACAGGTGAAAATGGTTCCGGTCCACCAGCGTGATCTCCACCTGTACGTCCTTGTCCAGCGCCGCGTCCAGGTGGAGCGCGGTGTACAGCCCGGCGAACCCCGCTCCCAGGATCAGAACCCGCTTCTTCGCCCCGTCGTCGTCCACCGTCACTCCTCAGCCTCCTCCTCCACGTGGATGATCCCCACGGGGCATCCTTCCTCGGCATCCCGCACACACTCATCCAGCATCTCGGGTGCCCGCCCCTCGGCGATGTTGCCCTCGAACCGGTACGCCTCCACGATCTGGCTGAGCCCGTCCTCCAGGTTCTCCTCAAAGAACTCCGGACACACGCCCCAGCACGCCCCGCAGCCGATGCATTCCTCGCGGTCGCTAATGGTGACCTTCAAGAGTTTCTCGTTCATCGCTCTGCTCCCTCACTCCCATCTCCTCCAACATCCCCCTGATCGCCTGCAACTCCTCCATAACCTCTTTGCTCCTCTTGCTATTCTCATACGCCATCATGATCAACTTCACAGACACCAAAAACACCCCAGCCTCTAACAACAAATCCCGCGTTAGCCCTTTTACCCACAACGCGACGGCAAAGAGAACAAAAGTCGCCCCTATGATCACCAAGGACCCTCTATCGAAGTGCTCACTCATCTGTCCTCCCCTGCACCAGCCGCTCATCTATACTACAACGCCGGCCTTTCCTACAGGAACTGCTTCGGGTTCGCCAGGAACTCATCCCGGCAACCGGGGGCACAGAAGTAGAGGGTGCGGCCGTCGTACACGACCTGGGCCGGAGCCCGTTCTCGATCCACCGACATACCGCACACCGGATCCGTCGCCATCTCCACCTCGTTCTTGAACGACCCATCCTCCAGCCACAGAACCCGGTCGGCGATGTCCTTGATACGTTCGTCGTGGCTGACGATGATGACGCTGCGCATTCCCTCTTTGGCAATTCGGCGCAGCAACCGCATCGTCTCGTGTCCGCGGCGGCTGTCCAGGTTAGCCGTCGGCTCGTCGGCGAGGATGATGTCCGGCTCGTTGACCAGGGCCCGGGCGATCGCTACCCGCTGCTTCTCCCCACCGGAGAGTTTCTCCGGTAGGAAGTTCAGCCGGTGACCCATGCCCAACTCCTCCAACAACTGTCTCGCCCGCCGGCGGGCTGCCCGGCGTGAGAGGCCGGTCAACTGGACCACCAGGGCCACGTTGTCCAGAGCGGAGAGGGAGGAGAAGAGGTTGAAATCCTGGAAGATGAAGCCGATTCGACGCAGCCGGACCTCCGGCAGTCGCCGCTCGTCCAGTTCCGTCAGGTCATCCTCGCCGATCCGGATGCGCCCTTCGGAGGGCCTGAGCAGCCCGCCCAGCATCAGAAGCAACGTCGTCTTGCCGCTTCCCGACGGGCCCATAATCAGGACGATCTCCCCCGGCTCGACAGCTAGGGAGACGTCCCGTACCGCCACCACCTCCGTCTCCCCGCTGCCAAAGCGACGGGTGACGTGCTCTACGACCATCACCGGTTCCATCCACTCCTCCATTTTCACCACAGAGACGCAGAGGGCACAGAGTTTCTCCATAGATACTCAGCGTTTCCTCCGTGCCCTCCCTGCCTCCGTGGTTTTCCTCTCAACTTCGAAACACCTGAGCCGGGTCCAGCCGGGCCATCTGCCAGGCCGGAACCAGCGCAGCGACGACGCCGATGCCCAGAGCGGCCGTGAGCACGCGGACCACGCCGGCCTGGGTCAGGGCCATCGCGGTGCCAGGGACGACCAGCGGCAGGATCGACCCCATCAGCCAGACCAGGCCGATCGCTACCGCCGATCCCATCGTCAAACTCAAGAAGGCCTGGACAACGACGACGCTGTACAGGTGCCTGTTCTTGGCCCCCATCGCCTTCAGCACACCGTACTCCTGCCGCTTGCGAAGTGTGCTGGTGTAGAGGGTGAGGGCCGTCACGGCCAGGCCGATCAACAGGCCGGCCATGTTCATAATGTAGATGACCTCCACGCTCATATCCTTGACGATCTGGCGCTCCTCGCGGGCGAACACCTCGCGGGGCAGGGCCGTCACGTCCTCGTTGCGTGCCTCGATGGCCGCGGCCACCTCCGCCGGATCGTAGCCGGGCTCGACGGCGAGCAAGGCGTAACTGATAGAATCTCCCCGCCGCAGGGCCCGGAAGTCGTCGATGTGGATGAAAGTGACGCTGTTGATGATGTTGGTCAGCCCCTCGGTGAGGCCCACGACGGTAAAGGTCTCTCCCAGGATCTCGATCTCGTCCCCCAGTTCGACCCCCTGGCTGCGGGCCACGGCGTTGTCGATGATCGCCTCGCCCCGTCCCAACTGGGCCGTCCCGGCCACAATCACTTGGGGACCGCCCAACGGCTCCCGAGGGTCGAAACCGATGATGTAGGAAAGGACGTCGGCCTGCTCCGTCTCCACCACGCCGGTGGTGTAGAGGATGGGGCTGGCGCTGGCGACCCCCTCGGTACGGGCCGCGCGGCGCATGTCCTGCATGGAGATGGCCGAGGCGGCCATATGCAGGTTCCGAACTCCCTCCTGGGCGACGAAGATGTCCGCACCGGATTGGTAGATGTAGGCCACCAGGTCCTGCTCGGACCCGACCAGCAGCGCGTCCAGGGAGAGCATCAAGAGCAGGGCCAGCGCCACACCGCCCACCCCGAGGAAGAACTGGGTGCGGCTCTGCAGAAGGTTTCGCCAGGCCAGGTGGAACATCTCTCTCCCTACTTTCTGAAGACCTCGGCCGGGTCCAACCGACCCACGTACCGGGCTGGGAGGAGGGCCGCCACCAGCCCCATCAGCAGCCCAGAGAGGGCTACCGGCAGGACGTCTTCGAGCCGGATGACGACCAGGAACTTGGGAGAGGTCCGCACGATCCACCGAGCGACCAGCCACGCTAGCCCCGCGCCCAGCGCTCCGCCCATCAGCGAGACGACCAGCCCCTGCTGGGTGACCAGCCAATAGAGGTGCCGGTTACGGACGCCCACCGCCTTGAGCATGCCGTACTCCCGCATCCGCTCCACCGTCGCCGTGTAGATGACCATCCCCAGGATAGCCGTGCCCACGGCGAAGGCGATGGCGACCATCATCTGGAGGGGCACAGCGAAGATCTCCACCAGCAGGTCGAGGTCGTTCTGCTTCAGAACCTCCGCCGGCATGACCTCCACGTCGGGCAACCGGCGGCGCAGGCGAGATTCGACGGCGGCGTGGCCTGCCCCCGGGTCGAGGGTGAGCAACAGGAAACTGGTGGCTTCGGGCGTCAGTAGTAACTCCTCCGCCGCCCCCTTCGTGATGAAGATGAAACTAGCCATCCAAGAGTTGGTCCCGTCGCTCAGGCCGACGACGGTGAAATCCCGGTCCAGGATCGGGATCGTATCTCCCAGGTCGAAGCCGTGGGTCTCGGCCATCACCCGGTCCAGCACCACCTCCTTGTCGTTCGCCGGGGAGCGACCGTCCACCAGGTCCCAGGGTCCCCCGCCTATGTCGGGATCGTAACCGACCATGTAGGCGACCACTTTCTCCCCGTGAAGGTCGAGAATGACAAACTGGGAGATGATCGGCACGGCCCGTTCGACACCAGGGGTGTTGCGGGCCCGATCTTCGATGCCGGGGGGAAGGAGAGAGGTAGCGCCTAAGAGGTTGGTGACCCCCTCCTGGGCCACGACCAAATCGGCGGGAGTGTGGTCCAGGTAGGCGGTGACCTGGACGTAGACCCCTTCCAGGAAGCCGTTGAGCAGGATGATCAACGTGA
>DROW01000123.1 GCA_011388675.1 Chloroflexota bacterium
CTCCCGCAGCCAGGCGGCTTTCTGTTCGCGCCGGTATTGGGCCACGAACAGCCGTCGGACGGTCTGCATCGCGTAGCCGTATGCTTCCACCGCCTCGGCCCATTCCCGACGCTCCACCGCCCAGTTGCCCCAGTTTCGTCCGGCCCGCACTGCCTCTTGGGGGGCCTTGTCGCTCCCCAGTTCGCAGGCCCGGCGGTATGACGCCCGGGCCTCCTCCAGGTCCTCCAAGCGGCCGGTGCGGGCGTAGCGGGCTCTCAGGCCGGTGCCCAGGTTGTTGAGGCGAGAAGGGAGGTCCGGGGAGTCGGGGGGGGTGCGGCGGACCGCTTCCTGGAAGACGCGGATCGCCTCCTCCAGGTCCTCCAAGCGGCCGGTGCGTCCGTAGCGGTCGCTCAGGCCGTTGCCCAGGTTGTTGAGGTAGCCGGGGAGGTCCGGGGAGTCGGGGGGGGTGCGGCGGACCGCTTCCTGGAAGACGCGGATCGCCTCCTCCAGGTCCTCCAAGCGGCCGGTGCGTCCGTAGCGGGCTCTCAGGCCGTTGCCCAGGTTGTTGAGGTAGCCGGGGAGGTCCGGGGAGTCGGGCGGGGTGCGGCGGACCGCCTCCTGCCAGAGCGAGAGCGCCCGATCCAGGTCGGCGATCTGGCCCTGCCGCCAGTAGCGCCGCAGGTATGCTCCTCCTGCATCGTTCCAGGCGGCCAGCCGGAACCGCTCGTCGGCCTGGGCGAAGGTGGGGTGGTTCAGGATGTGTTCCCAGGCGGCTATGGCCTCGTTCAGGGCGGCCGGGTCGCCGGTCTGGAGGTACTGCTGTTCGCCCCCCTGGGCGCGGCGGAGGTCCTCTTGAAATTCCGGAGGGATAGGGGGACCGGTTCCAATCTCGGCAAAGGCCCGCTCCACCCCCACCTCCCGGCAGCGGCGGTGGAGGTTCAGGAAGAACTGCAACTGCTGCCGGGCCTGGGGGCGCGTTTCGGCCTCTAGCAGCCGCTCCAGCAGGGCCAGCCCCTCAGGGCCGTACAGTTCCGGATGGGCCTGGAGGAAGCCTTTGTGCTCCTCGGCGGAGCGTACGCTCAGGCATTCGGCAAGGGTGCGCCCTAGAGGCCCAGCCTCCTCCAGAATCTGTGAAAGCCTTGTCCGCTGTTCTATCTCCCGTTGCACCGCCTCCCATCCCTCGGTAAGGGCCAGGGGGAGGAGGTCGCGGGGCACGCCGGGGATGCCCTGTGCCACCCATTCGTCCCGCCATTGGTCACCCAGGCGGTCGCGCAGGGCGTTCACCAGCGCGGCGGCCTGCTCCCGGTCCTGCTCGGCGGTGGTCCCCTGGGCAGGGGAGAATAACAGGGGGGGGGTAGGGGCGAACGGCCGTTCGCCCCTACCGGCGGCAGGGGTGGGGTGAGGGCGAAACACCAACACCGGCGCGTCCACCTCCACCGCGTGCCCGCAGTGGGGGCAGGGGAAGCGGTGCAGGGTGCCCTCCTTGAGCCGCTCGGCCAGGTCGGGGCGGGCGGTCAGGTCAACAATGTGCCAGATCTCGGCCTCGAAGGTGCGGTTGCACTGGGGGCAGGTCAATTCGGCCTGTTGGGCCAGGGAAGGATCCGCCATATTGCCTCTCCTTGTCGAAACCGCTGGAGGAGGATCGCTCGACGCGAGAATATTTTACCCCAGATCCCGCCTGCGCGGTAGAGGAACTCCTCAGCTTCAGACGTGAGTTCGGACACGCTCTCCCGGCGGTAAGGGCGCAATGCATTGCGCCCCTTCGGCCGCGGCTACACCGGAGCGAAGCCGCCCTTCGGCGGCTTTTTCCTCTTCCGCTTGCCAAGGAGAGCCCGGCGAAGGCCGGGCTTTGCCTCCCGTAGCCCGCGACTTCCAGTCGCCGGGCGAGAAGATCCAGCAATGTCCGAACTCCTGTCCGAAGGTCAGGAACTCCCCTAATCCGCGATCCCTCAATCCTCCAGCCGCCGCCCCATCTCCCCCGCATACCCCGCCAGGTCCTCCCGCCCCTGCCGGGCCCACCATCCCTGCCAGACCCCCAGTTCCTCGACCAGTTCGGCCCGATCCTCAAGGCGAGAAAGGAGTTCCTCCGCCGCGTCCAGCCGCCCGCTCCACAGGTAGGCGTAGCCCAGCCCCTTCCACGTCGCCGGGTTGCCCGGCTGCCGCCGATAGGCCCGCTCCAAGTAGGCCACGGCCGCGTCGAACTCCTCCCGCTCCAGCGCCATCAGCCCCAACCGGCGGTTGGCCGTCGGCTGGAGGGGGTCCCAGGCCAGCGCACGCTCGAAGCAAGCGGCGGCCCGCGCCGTGGCCGCCTCCCGCGCCGGCCCGTCCAGGGCGGGCGCCAGGTCGGCCCGGGCCTGCCATAGGGCCCCCGCGTTGGCGTACCCCATCCCGAGGAGGGGCTGCCGGAGAAGCAAGAGGCCGGCGACCAGAAGAACGACCACGGCCACCAGGCCCCACCGCCGGGGGCGGGTCCGTCGTCTCCCCTCGGCCCGTCCTGTTGCCACACCGATCCCCATCAGGCCGAACCCCATCGCCGCCAGCCACAGCCCAAGGGGGAACGGCGGGGAGTCGATCAGGCCGTGGACGAGGGCGGCGGTCGTCCCCAGCCAAGCGGCGCGGAACAGCGCGGGGGAGGGGCCCGACCGTTCCACCCGGGCGACGAGCCGGTAGAAGGTCGCCAGCAGCCAGACCACCGCTGCCAGGCCCATCACGCCCATCCCCAACCCGACCGCCAGGAAGAGGTTGTGCGGGGTGGTGAGGAACGGGACCGAGATCAGCAACTGGTAGCGGGAGTAGGCCAGGGTGAAGGCATCCCCCAGGCTGAGGCCGGTGAAGGGAACGTCGCCCAGGAGATAGAGGCTGTTTCGGAAGAGGCGGAGCCGGTCGAGGGCGGCCCGCTGCGCCGGGGGTAGGCCCATCGCCAGCGCGAGCGCCGCCGCTGCTGCCCCTGCCAGTGCCCAGCGGAGCGGCCGACGACGGAGCCGCAGCAGTGCTGCGACCATCGCCGCCGCGACCAACCCCACCCACGAGCCGAGGGAGCCGGAGCCCGCCAGCCCGACGACGACGAGGGCCGTCGCCGCGGTCCAGGCCCACCGCCGCCACCCCCGCCCCGACCCGGTCAGCCAGAGGCCCAGCGGGACCATCGCCTCGAGGAAGCCGTCGCCCGCGTCAAAAGGGGCCTGGGAGAGGAAGGAGCCCGCCGCCAGCAGGGCGGCGAGGAGGAGAAGCGCCGCTCCCATCCGGCGCGGAGGAATCGCCCCACGGGCGAGGGTGAGAAAGAGGACAACGCTCCCCAGAAGAGCCAGCAGCGCGGGCCAGCCGAGGGTCGGGTTATAAGTGACCAGCGCCCCGATCAACCCGGCGATGGAGAGGAGAACCAGCGGGCCTCGAAAGATTGTTTTCATCATAACTTGCACCACAGAGGCACGGAGGGCACAGAGGAATCTCCAAATACAGAGAAAACTCTGTGCCCTCCGTGCCTCTGTGGTTTCATCACTTCCACTATCGTGCCGGGTCTGGATAGAGGTCGGCGATCGGCTCGGGGACAACGAAAGCGATGGCGGCGGCGCGGCCGCGCACCGCGTCCGGCACCAGGGTGGCCCCCGCCATCCGTGCCACTTCGTCCCGCAGGGTCGCCAGCGGCACCGCCAGGCCGATCAGCCGCCGGTCCTCGCTCAGGAAGAAACGGACCTCGGCCGGGATGCTCACGAATCCCCCCTGCGCCGGGTCCCACACGGAAAGGAACGGCGCGTAGGTCCCCGTCTCCAGCGTGTAGAACAGCCCCACCGCCGCTTCGTCTCCCAGGTCGGTGTTGATGGGCCGGGTGCCGGGCGGACGACCGGTGTTGGGGTCCCCGTCCACGTCCAGCACGAACAGCCAGTCGGCGTTGACCAGCGGCTTTTCCGGCAACGGCTCGTAGAGTTCGATCCAGAGGACGACCTCCCCTTCCTGCGCCCATCCGTTCAGATCGGCGGGCAGCCCCTCCCGCGCGGTCAGCGCGATCCGCAGGTCCGGCCCGACGCTCGCGTTCCGGATGTCCAGCCCGGCGATCGGCGGCTCCACCGGCTCGCCGCTGGTGTAGTAAGATACGTCCCCCTGGGGATCGGCAGCCGGAAGGGGGGTCGGTGTGGGGACCGGGGTGGGCGATGGCGTGGGGGTCGGCGGGAGGGGGGGGGTGGGGGTCGGCGTGCAGGGGATGACGTGGACCACGGCCCGTCCGCGCTCGCCGCCGGGCCCAGCGACCTGGATCTCGTAGTCGCCCGGCACGTCCCCGGCGACGTAGTGGCCCTCCGGTGAGATCTCCCCGCCCCCTGTGGCTGCCCACTCCACGTCGCTGAGCGGCGGGTCGGTCTCGAAGTCCACCGCCTGACCGGGGCACAGGTTCGCCTCCGGCGGGACGATCTGGAGGGCGCGGGCCACGGCGCGGGGGCGGGAGAGAAGTTGTACGACGCTGGCGACCGCGCCGATCACGACGACGGCGGCCACCGCAATGGTGATCCAAGCGAGAATCCGACGGATGGGTCCTTCGAGCACGGTTCACCTCACTGACGACGTGATGCGTGATGCGTGTTACCTGATGCGCGAATGAGCCGGAAGCGGGCAACGCGACGGGTGGTCGGACCGACGAGGGCCGTCTCCGCCACCCGCCATCCGCACACCCAGACGATCTCCCCACCGGCCACGAGCAGGGGGAGCCGGTCCCGCCAGGCGCGGGGGATCTTGGCGTTGATCATCCAGTCGGTCAGGCGGGGGCCGTGCCCTCCCATCCCCTGCGGGCGGAACCGATCGCCCGACCGGCGGGTCCGCAGCACCAGCGGTTTCTCCAGCCGATCGGCATCCAGATAGGCGGTCCATCGGTCCGGGTTGACCTCCACCTCCTCCAGCGTCCAGGTCTCCAGGACCTCCGCCTCGAGCGTCCAGTCGGTCGCGGGCAGGGAGGTGGTGCCGGGCAGAGCGACCGCCACCTCGACGTCGGGGGGCAGGGTAGGGCCTTCGGGAGGCGACTCGTACCCCGCCTCGGCGATGGTCAGCGTGTCGTATCCCACCGTGAGCATCAGCCCGCCGGGGAGGGTGGCCTGCGCACCGGTGGTCCCCTCCTCCGCCACGCGGCGGGCGTCCTCCACGTGAACGAAGTCCACATCCCGCAGGGTGGGGCGGAGACGGTAGGCGGCCTTCCGGATCAGCGCCCGTCGCAGGGAGAGGGGCTGGGCCTGCCATCCGGCCCGGTCGAAGACGACGGCCCGCTCCGTCTCCGCCCGCACCACCTCTTCCCACGCCTGGTCCCGTAGTTGCTCCAGCAGAGCGTAGTCGGCGGCGACCACGTGGGCGGTGTGGCAGAGGCGGCGGCGGATGTTAGGGTTGTAGGTCTCCAGCAGGGGAAGCAGTTCGTGCCGCAGCCGGTTGCGGAAGTACGTGGTGTCCAGGTTGGACCGGTCGAAGCGGGGTTCCAGGCCATAGGCGGCGCAGTAGGCTTCGATCTCCGCGCGGGGGGTGTCCAGCAGGGGGCGGATGAGGAGGGGCGACGGAGAGGGAAGGGGGCCGTCGGCCATCGGCTCCAGCAGCCGATAGTCAGACAGCGGAGTGGCGGGGAGCATCCCGCGCAGCCCGGCCGGCCCCGCGCCCCGGAGGAAGTGCATCAGCACCGTCTCCGCCTGGTCGTCGGCGTTGTGGCCCACGGCGATCTTGGAGGCCCCCACGTCGCCGGCCACGCGGGCCAGGAAGGCGTACCGCACCCGCCGGGCTGCCTCCTCGAAGGCCAGTTTGTGCGCGCGGGCCACGGCGGGCACGTCCTTCTTGGCGATGGTCGCGGGCAACCCCCACCTGCGGGCCAGGTCGGCCACGAAGGCGGCGTCGGCATCCGCCTCCTCTCCCCGTGCCCCGTGGTGCAGATGGGCGACGTGCAGGCGGAGGTGGTGCTCCTCCCGCAGCCGGACCAGCAGGTGGAGCAGACAAAGGGAGTCCGGCCCGCCGGAGACGCCGACCACCACCGCGTCGCCGGGGGAGAGCAGGCCGTGTCGATGGATGAACTCCCGGACCTTGCGTAGAATGTCCATTCGTTTTCACCGCAGAGCGACAGAGGGCACAGAGTTTTCTCCAAGAACTGAAGATTTCTCCGTGTCCTCTGTGTCTCTGGGGTTTTCCCTCTCACAACCGAATGACCGTGCCGCAGTACTCGCAGGTGATCTCCCGCATCCCTTTCACGATCGGGGTGGTGAGGATCGCGCCGCAGTTGGGGCACTTGGTGGGGACCTCGGCGGGAGCCACCGGCTCCGCTCTGGCGGGCTCCTCCTCCTCGGTCCGCACCCGCTCCTTCTCGATGTCGCCGGAGCGCACCCGGCCGATCAGCGCGGCCCATTCCTCGTTATCCGCCCCGCCCAGGAGCCGCAGCCGGGCCTCGGAGATGTCGGCCTCGGGGGCGAAGCGGATCTCCAGCATCTCCTTGCGCCCCAGGAAGCCGGATTGGCTGGCCTTGACCTCCTCGACGTGGCCGATGGGGACCTGGAAGACGAGTTCCTGGACCGTCTTCTTCTCGGTGGTGATGAAGAGGATCTTCTTGGTGGCGACTTCTTCCTTGCGCTCGAAGATGAGGCGGCCGTCGGTGAGGAAGAGAATACCCTCGGGTCCGTCCTTCTTCGTCTCCAAGAACTGGGCCCGACAGGCGGCGACCAGGTTCTCGTCGGGGTAAAAGTCGAAGGAGGCCTGGTCCGCCTGTTCCAGCGCCCACTCGATCGCCTCCACTTGGGCGCGGGTCTGGGTGACGTTCCGGTCGAGGGTGTCGAACATCGCTTCCAGCGCGTCCTGGGCGGCGGAGACCTTTCCCTCCAGGGTGCGGACCGCGCTCTCGGCGCGGGCGATCTGGGCGGGGTTGCCGGAGGCCGCGTTCTGGACGGCTCGCTCGGCCTCGCGCAAGGCCTGGGAGAGTTCGGCGCTGCGCCGCTCCACCTCCCGCCGCACCCGGTCCTGCATCTCGGTCCACTGCTGGGAGAGGACCTCCACCTTCCGCTCCAGGTAGTTGCGGAAGACGTACCCCCGCGCGCGCAGGGCCTCGATCTCGGCGGGGAGGGTGGAGAGCATCGCGTCGATGTCCGCCAGATCGTCGTAGATGTCGGATAGAGATGCCGCCTGCTGCAGACGCTCCAGTTTCCAGGAGAGCGACTGGAGTTGGCTCTGGACCTCCTCCGTCGCCGCCGCACCGACCGCCGGGGCCGCTGCGGCATAGGCCCGTCGTTCCTGGCGACGAGTCTCCCTCCTCTTCATCCGTTCCACCGCCGAGAGGGGAACGGACTTCTTCGGCCTCGTGGACTTTGTCCTCGTGGCCTTCTTGGTCGGCTGTTTCGCCGCCCGCTCATCCTTCTGGACGGGTGTCACGCTGCTCCTCCTTTCGTCTTATCTCCTACGGTGGCCCGCAGATAGGCTTCCATAAACTCGTCCAACCGCCCGTCCAGCACCGCCTGGGCGTTGCCGGTCTCGTATCCCGTGCGGTGATCCTTCACCATCTGGTAGGGATGGAGGACGTAGGAGCGGATCTGGTTCCCCCACCCCGCTTCGACGTGCGCCCCTTTGATCCGCGCCAGTTCCTCGCGCCGCTTCTTCTCCTCCAGTTCCATCAGTCGCGCCCGCAGGATACGCATCGCCGTCTCGCGGTTCTGGGTTTGCGACCGCTCGTTCTGGCAGGAGACGACGATGCCGGTGGGGAGGTGGGTGATGCGGACGGCGGTCTCGTTCTTTTGCATATGCTGACCACCCGCGCTGGAGGCGCGGAAGGTCTCGATCTTCAGGTCGTTGGGGTCGATGTGGACCGCCTCCGCCTCGGGCAGGTCGGGCCAGACCTCGACCAAGACGAAGGAGGTGTGGCGGCGGTGGGCGGCGTCGAAGGGGGAGAGGCGGACCAGCCGGTGGACCCCCCGTTCGGACCGGAGGTAGCCGTAGGCGTAGGGGCCGGAGATGGAGAGCGTGGCCCGCTTGATGCCGGCCTCCTCACCGTACAGCCGATCCACCACTTCCGCCCGGTAGCCCCGCGACTCGGCCCAGCGGAGGTACATCCGCAGGAGCATCTCGGCGAAATCCTGGGCGTCGATCCCGCCCGCCCCGGCGTGCAGGGCGAGGATGGCGTCGCTGCGGTCATAGGGGCCGGAGAGGAGGACGCGGAACTCCAATCGATCCAGTTCCTGCTCGATCGCCTCCGCCTCGGCGACCAATTCCTCCGTCAGATCCTCGTCTCCCAGTTCGGCCAGTTCCAGCGCGTCGGCCACCCGCTGCTCGAGGGTCAGCCACGGCTCCACCTCCTCCCGCAGGTCGGCCAGCCGCTGCATCGTCCGCTGGGCCGTCTCCGGGTCGTCCCAGAGGTCCGGACGAGCGGCCTCTTTCTCCAAACGGGCGATCTCCTCCTCCTTGCCCGCTAAGTCAAAGACGCCTCCGGAAATCGGAGAGTTGGGCCTGAAGTGTTCTGAGGCGTGCCTGCAGTTCGTCCATCAGTCGGTGCTTCCCTCCTTAGTTGCGTGATGCGTGAGGCATATGCTCCCTGCTCCTTGCTCCCTGCTCCCCTGCTCCCTGCTCCCCTCCTTCCTCGCTTCCCCTTTATGTTCTTGGCTCCACCGCGTCCTACTCCTCCAAGACCGAGGTGCAATACGGGCACCGGGTCGCCTGGATGGGAATGGTGGAGAAGCAGTAGGGGCAGGTCTTCGTCGTCGGCTCTGCGGGCGGTGCTTCTTCCTTGCGCTTCATTCGATTGACCTGGCGGATGAAGAGGAAGATGACGAAGCCAATGATGAGGAAGTTGACCACGTTGTTCAGAAAAAGGCCATAGTTGAGGGTCACCGCGCCAGCCGCCTGGGCCTCAGCCAGGGTGGCGTAGTGCCCCCCGGAGAGGGAGATGAAGAGGTTGGAGAAGTCAACCCGCCCCACCAGAAGCCCTAACGGGGGCATCAGGATGTCGTCGACGAAGGACTTGACGATCTGACCGAAGGCCGCGCCAATGATGATACCGACAGCCATATCGACTACGTTGCCGCGCAGGATGAATTCTTTAAACTCTTTCCACATCGTTCACCTCGCATTGGGTTATTGACCTTGCTCGCCTCGATGATAACACATAACCCCCGAATGCGCCAACGTCGGCCTATCGCAGTACCCTGTATCGATCTCCACCGGTCAATATCCGAACTCGTGTCCGAAGACCAGAGCCCGGCCCTTGACACAGGGGGGCTTTCAGATAAGATGGCCTCAGGCGATCTGTCGGTCATCCGCCCGCTGGCTCTTCCGCGAAGCCATCGGGCCGAGCCAGTGGGCCGGTACGTTGCTCGTCGTCTTGGGTATCTTCTTCATCGTCCAGAGGACAGAGTGATGGTGAGAATCGACGGTTCGGCGGGAGAGGGGGGCGGGCAGGTCCTGCGCACCGCGCTCACCCTCTCCATCATCACTGGTCAGCCGGTGGAGATTCACAACATCCGCGCCGGGCGGCCCAAGCCGGGGCTGCGCCCCCAGCACCTGACCGCCGTGCACGCAGCCGCGGCGATCTGCGGAGCGCGGGTGGAGGGGGCGGAGTTGGATAGCCGCACCCTGCGTTTTGCCCCTCAGGGGCCAGCCCGGCCGGGCTGGTACGCCTTCGACGTGGCCCAGATCGCCGGGCAAGGGAGCGCGGGGGCGGTGGGCCTGGTGCTGCAGACGGTGCTCCTCCCCCTGGCCCTCGCTAATGGGGAGTCCCACCTGACCCTGCGCGGCGGCACCCACGTCCCGTGGGCCCCCTCCGTGGACTACCTGAAGGAGGTCTTCCTGCCCATCGCGGCCCGGATGGGCATACGGGCGGAGATCGAGTTGGTCGCCTGGGGCTTCTACCCGGTGGGGGGAGGAGAGGTGCAAGTGCGGATCGAGGGGCGGGCCGGGCCGCTGGCACCGCTGAACCTGACGGAGCGGGGAGCGTTGCGGCGGGTCTGGGGGTTCGGCGTGGCGGCCAACCTGCCCTCCCACATCCCGCAGCGGATCGCCAACCGGGCGCGCAACGTGCTGCGTGGGGCGGGGCTCCCCGCCGACGTCCGGGCCCGCCGGGTGCGGAGCGCCGGTCCCGGCGCGGCCATTTTCCTCTTCGCCGAGTACGATGGGGTCGCCGCGGGCTTCGCCGCCTACGGCCGCAAGGGGCTGCCGTCGGACAAGGTGGCGCAGGCGGCCTGCGACGAACTCCTGGCCCACCACCGGACCGGCGCGCCGGTGGACCCCCACCTGGCCGACCAACTGGTGCTGCCCGCCGCGCTGGCGCAAGGGACCTCTATCATCGTCACCTCCGCTGTCACTGGGCACTTACTGACCAACCTCTCCGTCGTCCAGGCGTTCCTGCCCGTCGAGGTCGAGGTGGAAGGGAAGAAG
>DROW01000124.1 GCA_011388675.1 Chloroflexota bacterium
CCCCCACCGCCGTGACCATGCCCTCGGAACTCACCTCGGCCACCGTCGGCACGTCGGACCGGTATGTCGTGCCTTCCGATGAAGCGGTGAGATCCCGGCCCGGGGCCCCGTCGTAGTGCCCCGTCACCTCCAGCTGAACCGTTTGCCCGGAAGGCGCCAGGATCACCGAGGACGGGGCCACCGACAGGCCTGCCAGGCATTTTTCGTCCGCGAGCCCGTCGCAGTCGTCGTCCACCCCGTTGCACAGCTCCGTCGCCCCGGGGTGCACCGCGGCCGACGCGTCGTCGCAGTCCCCGGCTTCGGCCACGTACCCCGGCGGCGGAGCGCACCCCTGCACCGTGTCCAGCCCGGTGCCGTAGCCGTCGCCGTCCCCGTCCGCGTAGAACACCGACCGCGGACAGTCCAGCACCACCACCGTCACCGCGTCCGGCCCGCTGTCGGCGCCGTCATCGTCGGTGACCGTCAGGGTGAAGGTGTACGTGCCGGGGCCGAGCACCACGCTCGGCCGGGCGATGTCCTCCGGGTCCGGCGTGCCGGTCCACCGGTACGCGGTCACTGCCCCGTCCGGATCGCCGGAGCCGGTGCCGTCCAAGACCACGGCCACCTCGGCCTGGCCCGGCTGGAGCTGCAGTTCCTGGTCCGGACCGGCGTCGGCCACCGGCGGCTGGTTGGGCTGCCCCGCCCCTGGCGTGCCGTACACCCGCACCTCGTAGGTGAACCGCACCCGGGCGCTGCGGACGAACCGCACCCCGAACGTCACGGACTCCCCGGGCGACAGCACCCCGTCCCCCAGCAGGGGTTCCAGGTCGTAGTAGTACGTGTCGTAGGGAGCCTGGCCGATGCCCCCCAGGGCGTCGGGCATCGAGACGTCGGGCGAGGACGTCACGATCACGGCGTGCAGGGGCGCGTCGATCGGGTCCTGGGACGTGTTGGCCACGGTCACGTCGGCCACGCTCGTCACCTGCCGGGTGCGCCGGTTCAGGGACGAGCGCGCGTTGGCCGTGGTCACCGTGACCTGGTCTGTCAGGTCGACGGTCCCGGCCCCGGCGGCCGGCGGCCCCGCTGCCCCTCCGGCCACGACCGCAACCAGGAGGAGACACCGGATCCAGACCGTCCCGACTCGGCTCTTGCCCATGGCTGCCCTCCCACGATTTCCTTGGGCGGTTGCGGGGCCGGGGGTGCTGCCCCGACACGAATGAGGCCACGCTGGAAAAGGAGGGGCGCGTCTCTCTCCCCCCGAACCCAAGGCAGGCGGGCAAAGGGCGTTTCGCCGAGCACAGGGTTGTGAGAAAGGATGCGCCAATCCCTGTCGATACTGAGGCGTACTGGGCCCCTGGATATCGAAAATAGCGCATCACAGATGGAGAAGAATCCCCCAAAAGGATGAAAAACGGCTCTTCCCCTCGATCGTCAGGCCGCACCTCGAGGGCCTGGACCGTTGGCGTCGCGGAGGTAGCGGTGGCTCACGGTAGCTCACGAGCCCGTCGGTGTGGCGTAGACGAGCCCGCCGATGCCGCCGGCCCCTTGCAGACCACCACTGATGTCGGGGCCCCACACGTAGGATTTCTTCACGGTGCTGTCGGCGTAGCGCTCCTCGACCAGGTTCCAGCCGTCGTAGAGGAAGAGGGTCTCGTCGATTTGGGTCCACGCGCCGGAGACGTACTGGGAGACGACCTTCCGGATTCGGCGGCCCAGGTAGTCGTAGAGGAAGGTGACCTTGGTGTCGCCGCTTGCAGGGGTGGCTGGCTCGACCGTGATGAGGCTGTTGTTGGCGTTGTAGGTGTAGCGGGTGGTCGTGATGCCGTCGTCCCGGGTGGCGACCTTGCCGCCGGGGCCGTAGGTGTACGTCACGGCGTTGGCTGCGGCGTCCTCCTTGGCCACGAGAAGTCCCGTGGCCTCGTCGTAGTGCCACCTCGTGATGTCGGCCGGGCCCGCATCGACCGGAAACACGGCCGTGTTCCAGTCCGCTTCGGCGTTCCGGAACGTGTGCATCTCGACCCGCTGGCCGAGCGCGTCGTAGACGTAGCGCACGGGGTAGGGAACGTCGCCCCACACGTGGGTCACATTACCGAGATCATCGTAGGCGTAGCGGACGACGTGTCCCAGGGCGTTCGTTTCCTCGACGAGCCGACCGGTGGCGGGATCGTAGCCGTAGGTGGTGCGGTTCTGGGCCGCGTCGTCTCGCCACGCGACCTGCCCGAGGGCGTTGTACTGCACCACCGAAGTTCCGGTACGCGGGTCGGTGCTGTGGGCGCGCCGGCCCAGGGCGTCGTAGGCGTAGCTTCGGGTCGCCCCGGTCTTGCTTTGGGAAGACACGAGCAGACCCTCGACCGAGACCTCCACCGCGTCGGTGGTGGCGTCGGGGAAGTCGGTGGTGCGGGTTTCGGTGCCCGTGGCGCGGTCGCGGGTGACGGTGGTCACGGTCGGGTTGCCGTGGATGTCGATGGAGATCGTCTCAGGTTATGGACCGTCCTGCTCCTTGATTACTATCACGTCTATGAGGCTATCGCGTTCGTCAAATGCCCAGTAGGCGTAAACTCCTGTATATACCGTGAAGATCGTCCTAAGACTTCGGCCGTATGTCCTGACCAGCAAAGAAATGCTCCGTTTCCCTATGACCGTAGGCCAGCCCTTGGGTTGGGGCACTTGCACGCCATTCTTCGTGTCATAGTACGGTTCAGCATGTGAATGCCCGTGCGCCAAGCGACTGTTGATGAACGTCAACACCGCTTCCGGGGACGAGCCCAAAGGAGTGTATTTCAGGATTTCAGCCCGAATGATCTCCTCAGGCTGCTTGATCGGCAACTCCACTCTATCTTGGTTTCCCATTGCGAACGTTCCCGCGGTCGTTATAAGCAAAGCGACAAGCATTCCTATTAGCCTCAACACAACCCCTGGCATTAGAAGTTACCTCCTGGGACGGGTTGATTCCATCCTGGGAATCGAGTGCCCCTGAGGCCTGGAGGAGTAGCTCCAACAGCCCGAAGAAGGCCGCTGACGTACGAATTCGAGTTATATCCGTTCTGAATAGGTGGACAGAAATCATAGTCGAGATTGTCGCCATATCGACCATCTGCGGCCAGCAGGGCGAGGATGAAATCGGTGTCAGTCATGCCAGCGGGCGGTTGCACGACACCCCGCCGCACGTTTGGTCTATCGTGCCTGTCGGCGGCCCTATTGAGCGCACTTACCAACAGGCCGCCAATTGGCCCGGCGCTAAGAACAACATACGCGTCACCGTTCTGGTCTTGCAGCAGCGGAACGTTTGGAGCGCCGACCAGGAGGCCGATCACGTCGTCAGGATACATTCTGACGCTGGAATGCTGAAATCCTGGACCTCCTCCACCGGTGGATCCACCTGAACTCTGAAGCCCCACGCTGTGCGACCAGACCTCAACCCGAAGCCCCAGAAGGTCTAGCAGAGAGATGGGGTTGTTCAGAACGAAGAGGTATGGGTTGACAGTGTCGGCCACTGCAGAGGGGATTCTCACAACATGCTTGGAATCTGTTCGTCGTAAACGTATCGCTGCCTGTTTCAGGCTAAGAGCGTAGGCTTGCGGTGAGTGCCTACTCGACTTTGTTACCGGTTCTCGGGGCGAAACGGCGATGCCGGCGGCGGCAAGACCCAGCTCTTCGATCGGGTCGCGATTCAGCCACCGTCCCAGTTCCGGCGAATAGTACCGATACCCGTAGTAGACCAGCCCGGTCTCATCGTCGTGGTATTTGGTGGAAAACCCAAACACATTATCCACCGCCCCACGCGCATACGTCTCCCTCCCAAACGGATCATACTCGTAGTGCGCCGCCACATCTCCGCTGGCGCCCACCAACTGCCCCACGTTGCCGTTGGCGTCGTAGAGGTAGCGGTAGTTGGTGATTCCGTCGGTGGCGTAGACGAGGCCGCCGATGCCGCCGGCGCCTTGCAGACTACCACTGAGCTCAAGGCCCCACACGTAGAATCTCTTCACCTGCCCGTCGGCGTAGCGCTCCTCGACCAGGTTCCAACCGTCGTAGAGGAAGCGCGTCCCGTCGGTTTGGGTCCACGCGCCGGAGACGTACTGGTAGACGACCTTCTGGATTCGGCGGCCCAGGTAGTCGTAGAGGAACACGACCTTGGTGGCGCCGCTTGCGGGCGCGGCGGGCTCGACCGTGACGAGCCGGTTCTCGGCGTCGTAGGTGTAGCGTTTGGCTGCTGTGCCATCGTCCCACGTGGTGAGGTTGCCGTCGGGGTCGTAGTCCAGGACCACCGCGGGGGAGGTGCCGACGGTGAAGTCGTCGTACTGGTTGAGGAGGTTGGGGGTGTAGATGGTACTCCGGGTCGTTTCCGCCACCGGGTGGAGCTTCCGGGTTTTGAGTGGGTAGGTGTGTGCGGTAGGCTGGCCTGCGGAAAGGAGGCGAGCCATGCGCGACACCACCCTGTACCAGCACCTGTTGGGACTTCCGGAACCCTGGACCGTGAGCCGGGTCGAA
>DROW01000125.1 GCA_011388675.1 Chloroflexota bacterium
CTATGCCTCCCTGCGCCAGAGGGTCAGGTCGTTCTGGGGCTCGAAGCCACGTGCTCTCGCCAGGTCCCGTCCCTCCGGCTCCTCCAGCAGCAGGTCCACGTAGGCGAACCCCAACCGGGCCGCCAGGTGTTGCAGCGCTTCCACCAGCGGCCCCAGGTCGGCCTCCGGCGGGGCCCAGACGAAGCCGTCGGCCTGGGAGGGGTTCAGCGGTTGGGCGTGCAGCCCCAACCAGGCCGCCCCGCCGTTCGGCAACGACACGCGCCAGCGCCCCCACCGCAGCCGCTGGTGCTCGGCTAGCGCCAGGTGGAAGGGCAGGTCGTCCCACGCCTGGCGGCCGCACTGGTAGCGGCCGGCCCGGAGCACAACCCCCGCGTCGATGGGGTAAGGGGCGTGGTGGGCGGGTTCTGCTTGAATCTCCCCTTCGACCGCCGGGGCCTGCCATTCTCGCAGGTACAGCCAGGGCTCGAACCCCACCCGTCGGTAGAAGGGCTCGGCCTCCCGTTCCGGCTGGGTGGTCAGCACTGCCCATCCGTGCTCCCGGGCCAGCGCGGCCCCCGCCTCCACCAGCGCCCGACCCACGCCCCGGCCCCGATGGTCGGCGTGGACGAAGAGGAGGGAGAGGTGGAGGGCGGGGCCGTAGGGGAGCGGTTCTGGGTTGACGACGAACTCCGCTTCCCCGACCACCCGGCCCTCCACCTCGGCGACCAGCACCGGATGGCTGGCCCGCAGCCACCGGTTGAGGTGGACCGCGCAGGTCTCGACGCTCATCCACGGTCCGCCGTGGAGCCAGCGGTCGTAGAGGGGGAGGTCCTCGTAGGGGGCCTCCTCCCCCTTCCCGCCGCGCCGCCAGGTCTGGACGTGGCTGCAGTGGATGGCGGTGACGGCAGCCGTGTCGGCCAGCGTCGCCGGTCGAACCCGGATCCCGGTCATTCCGTTTCCTCCTCTCGGAGCCGCTTGCCCGTCAGTTCCATAAAGACGTCCTCCAGGGTCACCTCTCCGTCGTCGGCCCGGGCGACTTGCGCTTTCAGCCCCTGGGGGGTATCCAGCGCTACGATTCGTCCCTCGTCGAGGATGGCGACCCGGTCGCAGAGGGCGTCCGCCTCCTGCATATCGTGCGTGGTGAGTAGGATGGTGGCGTCGTGCGTGTCCCGGAGTTCCCGTATGAAGGTCTGCACCTCCCGTTTCGAGCGGGGGTCCAGCCCCGTCGTCGGCTCGTCGAGCAGGAGGAGGATCGGCTGGGTGAGGAAGGCGCGGGCGATGGCGACCTTCTGTTGCATCCCCCGGCTCATCTCCTCCATCGGTCGGAAGGCGTCCTCCCGCTTCAGGCCCAGCCGGGTCAGGATTTCCAGGATGCGCTGCCGGGCTTCCTTTGCCCCTAGGCCATAAAGCCGCGCGCCGTAGAGGAGGTTCTCCATCGGCGTCAGTTTTTTGAAGAACGAGGCCTCCACCGAGACCCGGTTGATCAGCCGCTTGACCGCCATCTCCTCCCGCAGCACGTCGTGGCCGAAGACGGTGATGGTCCCTTCGTCGGGGATGAGGAGCGTGGCGATGCAGCGGACCAGGGTGGATTTGCCGGAGCCGTTGGGGCCCAGGATGCCGAAGATCTCTCCTCGCCGGACCTGGAAGTCGACGTGGTCCACGGCGACGATGGTCCGTCGTCCGTTGTCCCTTCGTCTCCAGGGCCAGCGGAATCCTTCGTTTTTGGTGAACCGTTTGGTGAGCCCGTGGACCTCCAGGGCTATTTTGACGTGTTCGTGCATTCTTCCCCTCCCGGAGTGTCGTATGCGACACAGGCAACGAGGCCGCAGGTCGATGCCCACGGCCTCGTTGGCGAAGGGTGGAAGTAGGGAAAGAGAGAGGCCGTGGGCGTCGCAGGCGCCCACGGCCTCTGGACGGGCTACGTCCGCCTTCCGTGAGACGCACTGCGACAAGGCAGCCGAACAGACCCGCTCCGCCGGCGGGCGTCGACCCCAAGGAAGTTGCAGGTCGCAGTGCGCATTTCGGGCCTCCTCACGGAAGTTTGTCGTCTTTAATTATACTTGGAACGATAGGGCTGTCAACTGGATGGCGTGGATGCCGTGCCCTGAGCGGCTTGGAGAGCCTTGTTGTAGAGCCGCATCAGGCGGGCCTTGCGCCGGGCGGCGTTGTTCTTGTGGATGATCCCCTTCTCCGCCGCTTTGTCCAGCGCTTTGTAGGCGACACGGATCGCCTCGCGGGCCTCCTCCAGTTGCCCTGCCTCGATCAGACGGCGAGCCTTCTTGATCGCCGTCTTGGCCCGGCTGCGGTACATCCGATTGCGCAGCCGTCGTTTCTGGTTCTTACGGATGTTCTTGATCGCCGACTTCGTGTTCGCCAAAGTCCTTTACCTCCGCACACAAACGACGCAACAGACTCCTAGAGAGAGCAGCGGCCTACATTGTACCGCATTTTTCCAAATTGTCCAGCCAACCGACCAGGGGGCATTCGAGGTGAATCACGCTACCCGGGAGGTGACCGGCGCGTTCAGCCCTCTCAGGGGCAACTGCTGACCTGTAGAAGTGCCGGTCACCTTTCTTGCCTTCCGCTCCGAAAACCCTGCGGTTGTCCTATTTGCACTTTTCCGCGGGATGGGTATAATCGCGTCGAAGAGAATGAACGAAGGAGTGGGACCGGTGTTTATCCTGCACCACCGCCGAACCTGAGACGGGGTCCGGGGCGCTGGGGAGCGCCCGCGGGTTCGTCAGTATACGCCAGGGGGCGGCGGTGGGGCCGCACCCTGAATTGGGTGGCGTGTATCCTCCACAGCCGCCGCTGGCGTGTGCTGGCGGCGGCTTTCGTTTTCCCCGCTTTCCCGCTTCCCGGCTTCCCCGACCAGGAAGGACGCATAGCAGGGATCTACCATAGGAGGGTCCGATGACCAAGCGGGACTTCAGCCGACTGACTCAGATTGCCTCCTGCGCGGGTTGAGCGGGGAAACTGGCCCCTGAGGCCCTGGCGCAGGTCTTGCGCCCTCTGCTCGACGCTGTGCGGGAAGACGAGCGCGTCGTCGTCGGACTTGGCACGCCGGACGACGCGGTGGTCTATCGAATAAGCGACGGCACGCTGCTCGTCGTCACGGCCGATTTCTTCGCGCCGGTGGTGGACGATGCGTACACCTACGGTGCCATCGCTGCCGCCAACTCGATCAGCGACGTATACGCGATGGGCGGCACGCCCTTCCTGGCGCTCAACCTGGCCGCCATCCCGGCCGATATGCCGCCGGAGATCGCCGCCGCGATCTTCCGCGGGGGAATGGAGAAGGCACGGGAGGCCGGGGTGGTCGTCGCCGGAGGGCACACGATGGACGACAAAGAGCCGAAGTACGGCCTGGTCGTTCTGGGCACCGTCACGGA
Organism: Chloroflexota bacterium; assembly: GCA_011388675.1. Taxonomy (GTDB): domain Bacteria; phylum Chloroflexota; class Anaerolineae; order B4-G1; family DUEL01; genus DUEL01. The sequence goes on from DROW01000125.1 coordinate 3,372, forward strand.
GGATCGACTGCTGGTCAAAGGGGGGGCACGACCGGGAGAACGGCTGGTGCTGACCAAGCCCCTTGGCTCCGGCGTAATCACCACCGCCTACCGGGCCGACAAGGCCCCCCGAGAGGCCATCGAGGCGGCGATCCCGTGGATGCTCCGCCTGAACCGGGACGCGGTCGCCGCCGTCCACGCCACCTCCGCCCGCGGCGCGACCGACATCACCGGTTTCGGCCTCCTGGGCCACGCGGTGGAGATGGCCCAGGCAGCGCGGGTCCGCTTCCGCATCTGGGCCGACCGCGTGCCGGTCCTTGAGGTCGCTCGGCCACTGGCCGAGCAGTGGCTTTTCCCCGGCGGTTCCGCAGCCAATGAGATGTACTACAGCCGATGGGTCGAGTTGGCGCCGGGGATCCCCGACGAGGCGGCGATGCTGCTGTACGATGCCCAGACCAACGGGGGGATCCTGGCCGCCATCCCGGCCGACGAGATGGACCGCTTCGCCGCGGCCTGCCGGGAACTGGACCAGCCGTTCTGGGAGATCGGGGAAGTGGTGGAAGGGGAGCCGGGAGTGGAGGTGGTGTGACCTTGCTCCTCTGCGACCTTGCGGCTTGGTGAGTGGGTGACTGGGTGACTGGGTGAGTGGGTGACTGGGTGACTGGGTGAGTGGGTGAGTGGGTGACTGGGTGACTAGGAGGGACCTTTGGACGAGGTGATCTACTTCGACAACGCCGCTACTTCCTGGCCCAAGCCGCCGGGGGTGATGGAGGCGATGGCCCGTTTCCTCAACGAGATCGGGGCCAACCCTGGCCGGTCCGGCCACCGGATGGCGGTGGAGGCCGGGCGGGTGGTGTACGAGGCGCGGGAGGTGATCGCTGAACTGTTCAACGCGCCCGATCCCCTGCGGGTGGTCTTCGGCCTCAATGGGACCGAGGCGCTGAACCTGGTCCTGCGGGGCTACCTCCGGCCCGGCGACCACGTGGTCACTTCCAGTATGGAGCACAACGCGGTGATGCGACCGCTGCGGGCGCTGGAGCGGCAGGGGGTGGAGGTCACAGTGGTGCCCTGCGCGCCCGACGGCACCCTCGACCCCGGCGACGTGCTGGCGGCGATCCGACCCAACACCGCGCTGGTCGTCCTCAACCATGCCTCCAACGTCGTGGGGACGATCCTGCCGATCCACGAGGTGGGGGCGGCGGTAGGGACGGCCGGCCGGTCGCCCCTACTGGTGGTCGACGCCGCTCAGACCGCCGGAGCGGTCCCCATCGACGTCCAAGCCGACGGGATCGACCTCCTGGCTTTCACCGGTCACAAGTCCCTTTACGGGCCAATGGGGACCGGTGGGCTGGTCATCGGCGAGCGGGTCGACCTGGACCGGCTGGAGCCGCTGAAGCGGGGCGGCACCGGCAGCCGCTCCGAACACGAGGAGCAGCCCGATTTTCTGCCCGACAAGTACGAGAGCGGTACGGCAAACGCAGTGGGCCTGGCCGGGCTGGCAGCGGGGGTCCGCTGGGTGCTGGAGCGGGGTGTGGAGACCGTCCGCGCCCACGAGGAAGCCCTCACCCGTCGCCTCGTCGACGGCCTCCGTGCCATCCCCGGCGTGACGGTCTACGGCACCCTCGACCCCGCCCGACAGACGGCGACGGTCTCCTTCAACATTGCTGGGATGGAGCCCTCTGAGGTGGGACTGCGGCTGGATGAGGAGTTCGGCGTCCTGTGTCGGGTGGGCCTCCACTGCGCCCCAGCGGCCCACAAGACCATCGGTACCTTCCCTACAGGGACCGTCCGCTTCAGCCTGGGGGTTTTTAACACGGCCGAGGAAGTGGACCGGGCGCTGAGGGCGGTGGAGCATCTGGCGCGTGACGCACGACGCAAGACGCATGACGCAGGACGCAGGAGGCAGATAGAGTGGAGGAAGGCTACGCCGTGATCCTGGTCTACTCTACAGCCCACGCGCTGAAGGCGGAGAAGGCGCTCCAGCGGGCCGGGATCTCCTGCAAACTGATCCCCGTTCCCCGCCACATCAGTTCCGATTGTGGCGTCTGTGTCCGAATCCGCCGGGCCGATCAGGAGGAAGCGCTGGAGGTGCTGGAGAGCGCTGGGGTGGGAATCGAGGGAGTCCACAAGGTCTAGCGGAGGTGAAGGGATAATGGAAGAATATCGCGCAATGTGGGAAAGACTCGGCATCAATATGCGACGTCACGATATGCTCCTGGAGGCACTGCCCGCCGTCTACGAAAAGGTATATCTGAGCCAGCAGAGGCGACCCCAGGCGATGGGATACTTCGACTTCGTCGTCTCGGAGATCCACGGCCTGCGCGTCAAGGAGTTGATGGATCACAAAGACAAAGGGGGCAAGGTCTTCGGCACCTTCTGCGTGTACGTACCGGAGGAGGTGATCGTCGCCGCGGGCGGGATCGCCGTGGGGCTGTGCGGTGGGGCCGACTTCTCTGTCCCCACGGCCGAACAGGTGCTTCCTCGCAACCTCTGTGCGCTGATCAAGAGTGCCTTCGGTTTCAAACTCGGCCGCATCTGTCCCTACTTCCAGGCGGCGGACCTCATCGTCGGCGAGACGACCTGCGACGGCAAGAAGAAGACGTGGGAGATCCTCGACGAGTATATCCCTACCTACGTGATGGATCTCCCCAACAGCCGCACATCTGCCGACCGCGCCCTGTGGATCAGCGAGTTGCAGCGCTTTGTGAGGAAAGTGGAGGAGGTCACGGGGAACTCGATCACGGCGGAGAATCTGGCCGAGGCCACGCGGCTCATCAACCGCAAGCGGGCGGCGTTGCAGCGACTCTTCGAGGTCCGTAAGGCACGTCCAGCGCCCATCAGCGGTCTCGACGCGCTGCTGGTGACGCAGATCAGTTTCTACGACGATCCAGCCCGCTTTACCGAGAAGACCAACGAACTGTGCGACGAACTGGAGGCGCGCGTGCAGGCAGGCGAGGGGGTGGCTCCGCCCGACGCCAAACGCATCCTCTACACCGGCACGCCGATGCCCATCCCCTTCTGGACCGTTCCTCTGCTTATCGAAGGGGCGGGTGCGGTGGTGGTGGCCGAGGAGAGTTGCACAGGGACCCGCTTGGTCGCTGGCGGGGAGACGCCGGTACGGGATACCAGTATTGAGGACCAATTGATCGCCATCGCCGACCGCCAACTCCAGACCAATTGCGCCTGTTTTACCCCCAACGACGGCCGCGTCGACGACATCCTGCGGATGGTGGAGGAGTACGAGGTCGACGGTGTCATCCATTTCTCGCTTTCCTTCTGCCAGCCGTACAACCTGGAGGCCGTGCGGGTGCAGAAGGCGCTCCAGGAGGCCGGCGTACCGGTGCTGGTGCTGGAGGGCGACTACACGGAGGAACAGGCCGGTCGGCTGAGGACGCGGATTGAAGCGTTTGTGGAGACGTTGTAACGAAGCAAGAAGAGGATGCAGGGTGTGGGAGGCAGATAGCGCGTTTCAGGCTGAGGGCAGATCATCCCGCTAAGGTAGGTGCGACGCACCTCCGACGGGGATGGTGTTGCAGGTCCCGTGTTGCAGATGCGACAGGTGCGAAAGCAACGTGGCTTGGAGGTGCGTCGCACCGGTTTGCCCTCGATGGGAAAAAGACCCGAGACAGGAGGCAGGTAGAGATGCTAGTGGCGGGTCTGGACATCGGATCGCGGACGATCGCGCTGGTGGAGTGGGACGGCGGGCGGGTGAGGCGGGCGGAGGTGGTGGACACAGGTGCCGATCCGCTGTCCAACGCGCTCACGCTGATCCAGGGGCGGGCTTACGACCGGCTGGTCGCTACGGGGTATGGGCGATACCTGGCCGCCGAGCGCGCGCTAGCCGACGAGGTGATCACCGAGATCAAGGCCTACGCCATTGGCGCGCATCACCTGTACCCCGACGTCCGGACCGTGCTCGACGTCGGTGGGCAGGACAGCAAGGTCATACTCGTCGACCCGAATGGACGGGTGGTCCGGTTCGAGATGAATGACCGCTGTGCCGCCGGGACGGGTCGGTTCTTGGAAAATATGGCCAGGGCGTTGGGACTGCGCGTCGACCAGTTCGGCGAACACGCGCTGGCTGCCGAGGGGGAGTCGGTCCAGATCTCGAGCGTCTGCACCGTCTTCGCCGAGTCCGAGGTCGTCTCCCTCATCGGGCGGGGGGAAGATAGCCGGTGTGTGGCGCTGGGAATCCACCGGGCCATCGCCAGGCGCCTCGGCGCGATGGTGCGTCGGGTAGGTGTGCGGGAGCGGTTCGTCTTCGCCGGCGGCGTGGCGCACAATCCCTGCCTGAGGCGACTCCTGATTGAAGAGTTGGGAGTGTCCTTGACGGTGCCCCCCAGCCCGCAGACCGTCGGCGCGCTGGGCGCGGCACTGTATGCAGCAAAACAGATCGAGCGAGGAAACGGGAGGTGGAAGCATGGCGATCACAGTGGACGCACGGGGTTTACCCTGTCCTCAACCGGTCATCCTGACCCGCGACGCGTTGCGGGAAGGTGAGGAGGTGATCACAATCGTAGATAACGACACGGCCCGCCACAACGTCCTCCGAATGGTTCAGAAAGAAGGGTGTGCCGTGGAGGTCGAGGAGAAAGAGGATGGGATCTACCTCCGCATCACCCGGGGGGAGACACCCCAGGAAGAGCCAGCGCCGGAGACGGCGAAACCCGCCGCCGGGCCGCTGGTGCTGGTGGTCCCCAGCGAGTTCATGGGACGTGGGGAGCACGAGGAACTGGGCCAGATCCTGGTCCGCGGTTTCTTCCACACGCTGGGCGAGGTCGAGCCGCTGCCGGACACGATCATCTTCTTCAATAGCGGGGTGAAACTGGTGGCCGAAGGCTCCCCAGTGGTGGAGGACCTGAAGGGGTTGGCTGAGCGGGGCGTGGAGATCCTGGCCTGCGGGACCTGTTTGGGGTATTATGAACTCAAGGACAAGGTCGCGGTCGGTGAGGTGTCGAATATGTACACCATCGCCGAGACCCTGCTGCGAGCGGGGAAGGTGGTGAGCCTGTGATCTGTTTCCGGTGAGGGTAGGTTACGTGCTGCAGCGTTCCCGGCCCCGTCTGGAGATCCGCGTCGCCCGTCCGGAGGACGCGGCGGAGATCCGACGTCTTCTCACCGCCACCTCCCGTCGGCTGGCCTACTCCGAACCGTGGGAGGCGTATCTGGGACGGGAGACGGCCCTGACGGCCTGGCTGCAGGGGCGGCTGGTCGGCGTGCTGGTGGCCCACGTCGACGTCCGCCCCGTGGCCTGGGTGCGGGTGGCGGCTCTGGCGGGCGGGTTCTGGATCGGGGACTGGCTGGATCAGATTCTACCGCCGCTGGCATTCGGACTGTGGCGCGCTCGGGCCCGCGTGCTGGCCTGGGCCGACCTAGGCGGATGGGCAGGGGGGGCCCTGCAGCGCCACGGCTTTCGTCGCTCCGGCCGCCTCATCACTTTTGTCAAGGAAGACCGACGCCTTCCCGTCCTCCCTTCTACTCCCTTGCTGCTCCGCCCGGCGCGAGAAGAAGAGGTCGATGCCCTGGTGCGGCTCGACCGCGCAGCCTTCACCCCTCCCTGGTGGCTGAGCGGGCGGACCCTCCGGCGGATGATCCGTCGGTCGGATTGCTTCATCGTGGCCGGGTGGGGAGAACGGTGCGTCGGCTACGTGGAGGGGCATCGGATTCGCCAGAACGCCCACATCGGCCGACTGGCGGTCGCTCCCGCGTTTCAGGGCCAGGGGATCGGCAGACATCTGCTGGCCGAAGCGCTTCGACGGTTGTGGCAGCGGGGCGTCCGACGGGTTTCATTGAACACCCAAGAAAGCAATCGCCACTCCCAGCGGCTCTACCTCCGGTTCGGATTCCGCCCGCTGGGCCCTCCCATCCACGTCTGGGAACGGCTGCTCTGAGGCTCTTGTGTCTCCCGTTTTTCGCCTCATCCTTCGGCGAGGACCGCCTGGGCTGCTGTTAACCCGAGCCCCGGCTTGAGGTCGTAGCCTGCTTCGATCAGCCCCCGCTCGATGGCCCCCACGGTGGTGAGAATGTCGGAGGGACTCACCGCACCCATATGGCCGATGCGGAAGTAACGGTCCTTGATAGCGGGGTGCAACCCCCCGGCGACGATCACCCCCGCCGCCCTGATCCGCGCCAGCACCGATCGGTCGATCCCTTCGGGGAAGTACGGGGCGGTCAGGGTGTGGGCACCGATCTCCGGCCGCCTGGGTACCTGTTCCAGCCCCATCGCGCGGACCGCTGCCTTCATCGCCTGGCTCAACCGGCGGTGGCGCTCGAACCGGGTCTCCATCCCCTCCCCCAGGATCTGCCCCAGGCTGACGTTGAGGGCCCAGATCAGGTTCACCGGCGGCGTGCCGAAGTAGGCGACCCGTCGGGCCTCATAGGCCTCCATAATCGGCAGCCAGTTGGACCAATCGGCGTAGTAGTTCGTCACAGGCGTCTTCCGCTGTCGGAACGTCTCCATCGCCCGCGGCCCAGCCACCAGGAGGGCCAGCCCCGGTGGCACGCCGATGGCTTTCTGGGAGGCGGTCAGCGCGATGTCGATCCCCCATTCCTGCTGGCGCATCTCCTCCCCGGCGACCGCACACACTCCGTCCACCACCACCAGCGCGCCGTATCGGCGGCCCAGTTCAGCCAGTGCCTTCACGTCGGCGGCCACGCCGGTGGAGGTGTCCACGTGGGTGATGGTCATCAGTTTGTAGTCGGCCGTCCGCAGCGTGGCCTCCACCTCCTCCAGCGCTGGCACCTCACCGACGACCGGGGCCTGGACTTGGGTTACCTCTGCCCCGTACCGCTCCAGGATCGCCGCGAACCGGTCGCCGAAGACGCCGGTGTTGACCACCAGTGCCCGGTCGCCCGGCTCGACCAAGTTGGCCGCGGCCATATCCATCGCCAGCGTGCCGGAGCCGGCGACGACGAAGGGCTGCCCATCGGGGCAGAGGAAGACCTCCCGCAGTCGTTCCAGCACCTGGCCGAAGACCTCGATGAAGTTCGGAGCGATATGGCTGGTGGTCGGCATACCCATCGCCCGCATCACCTCGGGGGTGAACTCGATCGGACCGGGGATCATCAGGAGAAGCCTGTCTTTCATCGCGCTCCCTCCTGGCGTTCGGTTTGTGTCGCTCGACCGTGTGGAATTATATCCCTCGTCCGAGGGCAGGCAATCCACGCAGAGGGTGTCAGGGGAACCCCTATGGGCGCTCGTCTTGCCGGATGGGCCAGCCTGGCACGGTCAGCAGGAACAGACCGATGAGAGAAAACGCCAGGTTGGCTATTTGAAGGGGGCTCAGCCCCGCCCACGCGGGTGAGAGGTCGCCGCGCAGGAACCCGAGCCCGAACTCCCCCCCGCCGTAGAGGAAGAGCCAGAGGGGGAAGGGCCGCCATCGCTGTCCGATCAAGAGGGTGAGGAGAAAAAGCAGGCCACTCCATCCGGCCCCCAGCAACTGCACGGCGACCCGAGGGGCACGGAGGCCGTAGATGTCGGGTAGTTCCATCCCCAGGTGCCAGAGGAGTCCGTCGCCGGGCCGGACCTCGATCCCCCACCCGCAGCCGGCCTGCAGGCATCCCAGCCAGGCGGAGCACGCGACCAGCGCGGCCCCCGGTGTCAGCAGGTCGAGCAGAAGGCGGGGATCGGTCCTGCGCCACCTGGCGAACAGGACCGCACCGACCACTGCGCCGAGGAGGACGGCCGGAGAGGAGAGCCCTCCACGCCATATCTGGGGAACCTGAACGAGGTGGTCCTGGAAATAGCCCCAATGGACTGCTACATAGGCTGCCCGTCCGGCCACCAGCCCGCCCACGGCAGCCGCCAGCCCGCTGTCCACCGCCACCAACGGCCGTACCCCCCAGCGGCGGCTACGGGCCAGGGCTACGAGCAGCGCAGCGATCAGTCCCACCCCCACGAGGGTGCGGTATCCTGGCCAGGAAACAAAGGGAAGAGAGGCCCTGAACACGTGAAGAACAGAATGAACACCGCAGGGGCGAACCTTACGGTGTTCAGCCTCCCGCAGGCCGCCCGAAAGAGCCTGCGGGAGGCTGGATCAGACGTCCGCCGCAGGGAATGGCTACTTCAGTTCGACCGTAGCGCCGGCGGCTTCCAACTGTGCCTTGGCGTCCTCCGCCATCTCCTTCGGCACCGCCTCCAGCACGGTCGCCGGCGCGCTCTCGACCAGTTCCTTGGCTTCCTTCAGGCCCAGGCTGGTCAGTTTGCGGACGGTCTTGATGACCTCGATCTTCTTGTCGCCGATCTCCTTGAGGACGACGTCGAACTCGGTCTTCTCCTCCTCGGGCTCCGCAGCGGCCGCGGCGGCCATCGGCATCGCGGCCATCGCCACCGGGGCGGCCGCCGAGACACCCAGTTTCTCCTCCAGCATCTTGACCAGTTCGGACGCCTCCAGAAGTGTCAGTTTGCTGATCTCCTCAGCCAGTTTCTCCAGATCTGCCATCGTTCTTTCTTACCTCCCTTAAGGTATCAATCCTCGACTATGCTGCCTGCGGGGCGGGTGTGCCGCCCTCCAGTTTGTCCACGTATGCCTGGAGCAGGTTGAGCACCTGCCGGATGCCACTGGCGACCACGCCGGCCACCTGCGAGGCGGGGGCGTTGATGGTGCCGAGCACCTGGGCCAGGAGCACCTCCCGCGAGGGCAGGCTTGCCAGGTCCTTGACCTGCTCCTCCGAGAGGAGCGAGCCTTCCAGCCATCCGCCTTTGATGACGAGGGCCGGCGCGTCTTTGGCAAAGTCGATCATCGCCTTCGCCGTCGCTGGCATCTCGTCGGTGCAGAAAGCGACCAGCGTCGGCCCCTGCAGCCACTCGTCGGGCAGCGAGAGCCCTGTCTCCGCCAGAGCGATCTTCAGCAGCCGGTTCTTGACCACCTGCAGGACGCTGCCGGCCTCGCGGGTGGACCGGCGGAGTTGTTCCATCTCGGCCACGCGCAGCCCCCGATAGTCGGCGAGGATGAGCCCCTGGCTCTGCTCCAGCCGTTCGATGTACTGTTGAACCAGTTCTTTCTTACGCTCTCTTGAGATAGCCAAGCCGCATCACCTCCTTGACGGTTAAGGTCCAAACGAAAACTCCCCGCGCCCACCGACGCAGGGAGTAAGTCTCTGGCATTCCTGCAAGACCTTCTTCCCCGCCTCGGCAGGCCGCTTTAAGCGCCCGACGGCGCACCTGCTGTCTTCGGCAGGACCTCGGTATTTATTTGTCCTCACCACAGAAGCACGGAAGGGTGTTCTTTTAAGAATTCCTCTGTGCTCTCCGTGTCTCTGTGGTATTTACGACTAAAGGCTCGTCTCCATCGCCTGGGCGGCGACGGGATCGATCTTAATGCCCGGCCCCATCGAGGCTGCCACTGTGACCTTGCGGATATAGGTTCCTTTCGCGGCGGGCGGACGGGCCTTTTTCACTGCCTCCATCACCGCCGCCATGTTCTCCGACAGCTTCTCCACCGGGAAACTGACCCGCCCGATGGGGATGTGGAGGTTGGCGGTCTTGTCCACCCGGAACTCCACCCGTCCTGCCTTGGCCTCCTGGATCACCCGGGGGAGATCGTCCGGCTGGACGACGGTGCCGGACTTGGGGTTGGGCATCAGGCCACGGGGGCCCAGAATGCGGCCCAGTCGCCCCACTTTGCTCATCATCTCCGGCACGGCGATAGCGACGTCGAAATCGGTCCAACCCTGTTGGATCTTCTTGATCCCCTCGTCGTCGGAGATCACGTAGTCCGCACCGGCTTCCTTGGCGATCTTTGCCGCCTCACCGGCAGCGAAGACCAGCACCCTGACCTCCTTGCCCAGCCCGTGGGGGAGGCGGACCGTCCCCCGGACCTGCTGGTCGGCGTGTCGGGGGTCCACCCCCAACCGGATGTGCAGGTCCACCGATGCGTCGAAGTTGGCGTAGGAGGTCTCCTTCACCAGTTTGAGCGCCTCCTCCGGTGAGTAGAGGCGCATCCGATCGACTTTCTGCAGTGCTTCCCGGTACTTCTTCCCTCGTTTGGGCATCGTTCCTCCTTGTGGTTCTGGCGGGCTGAGCCCTCCCACCAGGATCGTTAATCGACGACCTCGATCCCCATGCTCCGCGCCGTCCCCTCGATCTGGCGCATCGCGCCCTCCAGGTCGACGGCGTTTAGGTCCTTCATCTTAATCTGCGCGATCTCTCGGATCTGCTCTCGGGTTACCCGACCGACGATCTGCCGGTTCGGCTCGCCGGACCCCCGCTCGACCCCCGCGGCCTTCCGCAGCAGGTCGGGGGTGGGAGGGGTCTTGAGGATGAACTTGAAGGACCCGTCGTGGTAGATGGTCACCTCGACGGGAATGATATTTCCGACCATTGAAGCCGTGCGGGCGTTGTACTCCTTGCAGAACTGCATCAGGTTGATGCCGTGCTGGGCCAGCGCCGGGCCCACGGGAGGGGCCGGGTTGGCCTTGCCCGCCTCGATCTGCAACTTGACCACAGCCTTGACCTTCTTCATCTGCTTCCTGCCCCTTGCTTCCTAAATTTTCTCTACCTGCAAGAAATCCAACTCCACGGGCGTATCCCGGCCGAAGAAGGAGACGAGCACCCGGACCTTGGCCCGTTCCATATCGATCTCGTCCACCACGCCGATGAACTCGTTGAACGGGCCGTCGATGATCCGCACCTTCTCCCCACGGCGGAAGGCCACGCGGATACGGGGTGCCTCTGCCTCCATCCGCTTCATGATGGCCTGGACCTCCTCGGGACGGAGGGGGGTGGGTCGGTTCCCCATCCCCACGAACCCGGTGACGCCGGGCGTGTTGCGGACGACGTACCAGGAGTCGTCGTCCATAATCATCTGCACCAGGATGTAGCCGGGGAAGACCCGCCGCTCGACGGTGCGCCGCTTGCCGTCCTTGACCTCGATCTCCTCCTCGGTGGGGATCACCACCTGGAAGATCTTATCCTGCATCTGCATCGTCTCGATGCGTTGTTCGAGGTTGTGTTTGACCTTGTGCTCGTAACCGGAGTAGCAGTGGATCACGTACCAGGCGCGGTCGTCCGTCGGCTCGGCGGATGCTTCCTCCTCCGACGATGTTTGCTCTCCCGCCGCCGAGGCTTCCCCCGCCTCGGCCGATGGGGCCTCCGCCTCCGTTGCGGCCTCCCCCTCGACCTCGACCGGCTCCTCGACCTCCGTCCCTGGGGTCAGGAGTTCTTCTTCCACGCTTGGTTACCCCTCCTGACGGCCGATGATCACCGCTGCAATGACGGCTGCGATGAGAACCACCGCCGCCAATCCAATACGTAGCAGGTCTTTTTCCAGGACCCCGCCCAACCACCAGGAGAAGAGCAGGTCTGCCAGCCACAGGAAGATGCCCATCGAGACCGTCACGCCCAAGACGATCTGCGTGAGACGGATCGTATCTTCCCGGGATGGCCAGTAGACCTTCGCCAGTTCGGCGCGGGTCTCCTGGAAGTAACGGACGATGGCGTTCTCTTTCTTGGCCTTTGCCACGGGATCTCCTCGTGCCCCCTTACTGGATGTCCGTCGTGCGTCGTCGACGTCTGTCCGACATTTGAAGACACCGCCCGCGATCTTGGCGGTGTCTTCTCAGGCAGGCCAGGCAGGACTCGAACCCGCAACCTACGGTTTTGGAGACCGTTGCTCTACCAATTGAGCTACTGGCCTGCGAACAGACGAACGGCCACGTTGCCTATTTCGTCTCACGATGCAGCGTATGCCGGCGGCAACGTGGGCAATATTTCCGCAGTTCCAGACGGGAAGGGTCGTTGCGCCGATTCTTTTCCGTCGTATAGTTATGCTCTTTGCACTCGGTGCATGCCAGCGTTATCGTGATTCGAACCGCTTTCTTCGCCATGTCTCACCTACGATGTTCTCGTCAACAGGAGCCCACGATGGGACTTGAACCCATGACCACACCCTTACCAAGGGTGTGCTCTACCGACTGAGCTACGTGGGCCCACTCGGTGTGTATTTTACCTCAATTCGCCATCCTGTCAAGCCTGGATGACTGACCTTCGGACAGGAGTTCGGACATAGTCAGGTAGGAGCCAGGACGAGGGCGCGGAGGAGGGAGTAGGCCGCATTGGCGACCTGGAGCCATTGGCTGCGGGGGAGGCGGAC
>DROW01000126.1 GCA_011388675.1 Chloroflexota bacterium
CCCAGTTGGACAAGACCTTTCCCACCAACGACTGCGCGATGTGTATCCTGAGCCCCAAACTGGTGGACGCCGGCCGCCACCGCAACATTGAGTTATTGGTCGATAGCGAGGTCGAAGGGGTGCGGGGGGAGGCGGGCCACTTCACCGTTCGGGTTCGTACTCGCCCCCGCTACATCGATTTGACCAAATGTACCGGCTGCGGCGAGTGTGCTACGGTGTGCCCCGTCATCATCCCCGGCCATTTCGATGAAGGGCTGGCGGTCCAGCGGGCGGCCTACAAACTGTATCCCCAGGCGGTCCCCAACGCCTACGTCATCGAGAAACGGGGGATCGCCCCCTGCCGCGATGCCTGCCCCGCCGGGCAGCGGGCCCAGGGGTACATTGCGCTCATCCGCGAGGGACGGTACGAGGACGCGCTGCGGGTGATCAAAGAGGACAACCCCTTCCCCGGCATCTGCGGCCGCATCTGCAATCACCGATGCGAGGACGCCTGCAACCGGGGGAAACTGGACGAGCCGGTCAACATCCGCGCCCTCAAGCGGTTCGTCACCGACAAGGTGTACGCCAAGCCTCGCGTACCGCCGGAGCCCGCCGAGCGGCGTTACCCAGAGCGAGTCGCCATCATCGGTGCCGGGCCCTGTGGCCTCACCGCTGCTCAGGACCTGTGCAAACTGGGGTACGGCGTGACGGTGTTCGAGGCACTCCCCGTCGCTGGGGGGATGCTCCGCGTAGGGGTCCCCGAGTACCGACTGCCCTCCTGGATCGTGGATCGGGAGGTGCAGGACATCGTGGACCTGGGGGTGGAACTGCGCCTGAACCACCGGGTGGACGACCTGGACGAGGTCTTCGCCGAGGGGTTCGACGCGGTGCTCATCGCCGTGGGGGCCCACGAGGGGATCCGGCTCCCCATCCCTGGGGCGGACCTGAACGGCGTGTTGGTCAACACCGCCTTTCTGCGGGACGTCCGGCTAGGCAACCCGCCGGAGTTGGGGAAGCGCGTGGCGGTGATCGGCGCGGGGGATGTGGCGATGGACGTCGCCCGGACCGCCCGGCGGCTGGGCGCAGAGGTCCACGTCTACTACCGCCGCACTCGCGAGGAGGCGACGGCCGATCCGGAGGAGATGGCCCACGCCGAGGAGGAAGGGGTCATCTTCCATTTCCAGGTTACCCCCGTCGAGATCGTCGGTGACGAGGAGGGGCGGGTGGTGGGGATGAAGTGCGTCCGCACCGAGCCGGGGATGCCCGATGAGACGGGGCGGCGACGGCCGGTGCCGGTGCCCGGCTCCGAGCACTTCGTCCCCTGCGACAACGTCATCTTCTCCGTGGGGCAGCGGGCTGGCCTGGCCTTCGTGCCGGAGAGCACGGGGGTGGGCATCACCGAGAAATCCACCATCGCCGTCAACCCCAACACCTTCGCCACCACCCGACCGGGGGTCTTCGCCGCGGGTGATGCCACCACCGGCACCGCCTTCGTCATCGAGGCGGTCGCCGCCGGACACAAGGCGGCCGAGTCCATCCACCGCTACCTTCGAGGGGAGGAACTGGAGCCGCCACCCAAGCCGAAACTCCCGGTGGTGGAACTGACCCGCGCCGAGATCGAGGAGCGGGTCCGGCGGGGCGAGGTCAAAGTGCAGCCCCGCGTGCCGATGAGCGCGCTGCCGGTCGAGGAGCGGCTCTCCACGTTTGAGGAAGTGATCGCCGGGTATACCGACGAGGAGGCCCAGGCCGAGGCGGCCCGGTGTCTGGCCTGCGGGATCTGTTCCGAGTGCCTCAGTTGCGTCTACGCCTGCCAGGCGGAGGCCATCGACCACGATATGGTGGATCGGGTGCAGGAGATCGAGGTCGGCGCGATCCTCCTGGCCCCCGGTTTCGAGACCTTCGACGCTGTGAAGGCGGGGGAGTACGGGTGGGGGCGGTATCCGAATGTGGTCACTTCTATCCAGTTCGAACGGTTGCTCAGCGCTGCCGGCCCCACCCGCGGACACGTCCAGCGGCCCTCCGACGGCGAAACCCCCAAGCGGATCGCCTTCATCCAGTGCGTCGGCTCCCGGGATCAACGGCACGACTATTGCTCCTCCGTTTGCTGTATGTACACGCTGAAAGAGGCCATCCTCGCCATCGAGCACGAGCCGGACACCGAGGTCACGATCTTCCTGATGGATATGCGGGCCTTCAGCAAGGGGTACGCCGAGTACTACCGGCGGGCGAGGGAACGGTACGGAATCCGGTTCGTCCGTTGTCGGGTCTCTGAGGTCAAAGAGGACCCCCACACCCGCAATCTTCTCCTCCGATACGTCGCCGATTCGCAGATCCAAGAGGAGTCGTTCGACCTGGTGGTGCTCGCGGTGGGGATGGAAGTGCCCGATGCCGCACGGGATCTGGGGAGGCGGGTGGGGGTGGAGTTGGACGAGTACGGCTTCTGTCAGACGGCTCCCTTCGCGCCGCTGGAGACGAGCAAGGAAGGGATCTTCGCGCTCGGACCCTTCCGAGAGCCGAAGGACATCCCCGAGTCGGTGGTGGAGGCCAGCGGGGCGGCGGGGCTGGCGGGGGCGTTGCTGGCCCCAGCCCGCTGGACCCAGACGACGGCGGCGGTTTATCCGGAGGAACGGGATGTGGCGCGGGAGGAGCCGCGGGTCGGCGTCTTCGTCTGTCATTGCGGGACGAACATCGGCGGTTTTCTGGACGTGCCCGGTGTGGCGGAGTACGCCGCAGGGCTGCCCGGCGTGGTTCACGCCGAGCACAACCTCTACACCTGTTCCCAGGACAGCATCCGGCACATCGTGGAGGTCATTCGGGAGCACAACCTGAACCGGGTAGTCGTCGCTGCTTGCACGCCCCTCACCCACGAGCCGCTCTTCCAAGACGCTATCCGTCAGGCGGGGCTCAACCCCGCGCTGTTCGAGATGGCAAACATCCGCAACCAGTGCTCCTGGGTCCATCCAGACGACTGGGACGCGGCGACGGAGAAGGCGAAAGATTTGGTGCGGATGGCGGTGGCGAAGGCAGTGCGGCTGGAGCCGCTGCACCGAAGCCAGGTGCCGGTCCAGAAAGCGGCGTTGATCATCGGCGGCGGGGCTGCCGGGATGAACGCGGCTCTCACACTGGCCCGGCAGGGCTTCCGAGTCCACCTGGTGGAGCGGGAGAATCGGTTAGGGGGGAACCTCCTCCGCCTTCGCTACTCGCTTCAGGAGGCGACGGGGGCCGGCGATCGAATGTGGCTCGATCCGCGGGCGTATGCGGAGGAATTGATCGCACAGGTCGAAGCGGAGCCGCTGATCACGGTCTATCTGAACACAGAGGTCGTGGAGACCAGCGGGTTCGTCGGCAACTTCACGTCCCGCCTGCAGGGGCCAGACGGCAAGTTCGAGGTCCACCACGGAGTCACGATTGTCGCCACCGGCGGTATGGAGTATCACGGGCCGGAGTACGGCTACGGGACCGATCCGCGGATCCTCACCCAGCAGGAATTTGAGCAGCGTCTGGCAGAGGCGGAAGATCTGCCGGACTCGGTGGTGATGATCCAGTGCGTAGGGCCGGCGGAGCGGTATTGCTCTCGCATCTGTTGCACCACGGCCCTGAAGAACGCCCTGATGCTCAAACGGCGCAACCCCAGGGCGCAGATAACGGTCCTCTATCGGGATATGCGGACCTACGGCTTCAAAGAGCGCATCTACGAGGAGGCGCGGCGGGCAGGGGTGATGTTCATTCGGTATGACGAGGGGCGCAAGCCGGAGGTGGAGGTTCCCGGTTCCAGCGTTTCTGGTTCCGGGTCGAGTGAACCGGCGGACGACCTGCAACCCGAAACCCTGCGGATACGGGTGTGGGAGCCGACGCTGGGTCGGGAACTGATCCTTGAGCCGGATCTGCTGGTGTTGAGTATGCCGGTGGTGCCTTCGGAGGGGGCCCGGGATCTGGCCGCGCGGTTGAAACTGCCGGTGGACTTGGACGGGTTCTTCCTGGAAGCCCACGTGAAGTTGCGCCCGGTCGATTTCCCCTCCGACGGTTTCTTCCTGGCCGGAATGGCACACTATCCGAAGTTCCTCGGGGAGGCCATCGCCCAGGCTCAAGCGGCCGCAGCGCGGGCGGCGACGATCCTGAGCCGGGATTATCTGGAGGCGGGCAGCGTCATAGCGCAGGTAGACCCCGAAAAGTGCGTCGGTTGCCTGACGTGTGTGCGGATCTGCCCCTATCACGTGCCGCAGATCCGCGCCGACCTGGTGGGGGTGGGAGGCATCGTCGGCGCGGCTTACATCGAGCCGGCCCAGTGCCACGGCTGCGGCGTCTGCGTTGGGGAATGCCCGGCGAAAGCGATCCAGTTGATGCATTACAGAGACGTCCAGATCGAGGCGAAGGTGAGGGCCGTTTGGGAGTTGGGAGCCACGGAGGTGTGAACAGGCCGATGTCCTGGAGGCCGGTGCCATTGCACAATGAGGTGACAATGCTGTATGGCTTGCAACGATGTTCATCATCGCCTGACTCGGCAATGGGTGCAAGAGGTCGTCGGCACCCGGTTGGGAAGTGCGGGAAAATACGTGGTCGAGTTGATCGTCCGGGGTAATACGTCGGCGGATTTGTTGCCGCTCGTCACGGTGATCTTCTACCCGCTCCTCCACTTCGCCGAGTGGCGGGTGGCACGGGAATGTGCGGAGAGAGCGATCCGGCTGGGCGATCCATACGTCTTCGGGGTGGCGTTGCATCAGGTGCAAGATTGGTTCACCCACCGAGGGGAAGGGTATCGGTTCGTGGTCGATGGGGTGGCGCACATCCGGCACTACTTGCTGCGCCGTTGGGGCTCGCGCAGGCGGGTGAGGGAGTTTTTTCGCCTGCACCCGCGACCGCAGGTCGAATCGATGCTCGCGGCCTTGTATCCGGAGGTCGCTTTCGAGAAGTTCTCGGACGAGGAACTGCTGGATCTGTATCTGAGGGAGTGGCGACTGGCGGAATGGGAGGAGCGGGAACGGTACGGTTATTGTGCCGACTGTTACTACGCCCACACGAACCGAGATCGGGCGATGAGGCGATGGACCCAGCATTTGACCAACCGGTTTGTGGAGAGAGTGCTGGGGGACAGGCGGTGTATGGCCCGAATCGTGCGCCGGGAGTACCGGCCTAGTTTGGGGGCATTGATGACCTTCTACCTCGGGACGGTGGTGGTGTTGGCTATGTCGGCTCGCCGGAGCGTGAAGAAGGCTGGGAGGGAAGTGAGCCGGACGGTTAGGGTTGGGGTAGGAGGATGATGATGGAATCGTCGTTTGAGCCGAAAATCTTGGCCTTCTGCTGCCGTCACTGCGCCTATGCTGCCGCCGATCTGGCCGGGGCGATGCGGTTGCGCTACCCGCCGAGCATTCGCATCGTCGAGGTTCCGTGCTCCGGCCGGGTGGAGGTGGTGGAGATGCTCCACGCCTTCGAGCGCGGCGTCGACGGCCTGATGGTGGCCGGTTGACTGGAAGGCGAGTGCCATTACCTGGAGGGTAATGTCAATGCCAAGCGACGGGTGAAGTATGTGGCCGATCTGCTCGATCAGATCGGTCTGGGGAGCGAACGTGTGCGGATGGTCAACCTCTCCTCCGCGATGGCCGTCCAGTTCGCTCAGGCCGTTGAGGAGATGACGGAAACGGTGCGAAGGTTGGGGCCGAATCCGTTGCGTGGAGGAGGGTAGGCGGTGCATAGCGTCCGCGCCGCGTCTTCCGTAAGTCGTAGTTCGTAGATCGTGGATGGAGGTCATTATGATCGTCGGTGAGCAGAAACCACTTGAGGAGATTATGAAGTTGCTGGGGGATGCCCAAAAGGTGCTGGTGGCTGGCTGTGGCACGTGTGTGACCGTTTGTTTCGCTGGTGGCGAGAAAGAGGTCGGCATCCTGGCCTCGGCGCTGCGGATGCGAAGCAAACTGGAGGGCCACCCGATGGAGGTGGACGAGGTCACGGTGCAGCGCCAGTGCGAATGGGAATACATCGACCCGTTGAAGCCGCGGCTGAAGGAATACGACGTGGTCCTCAGCCTGGCCTGTGGCATCGGGGTGCAGGCGATGAATGAACGGTTCCCCGACGTACTGACCCTGCCGGGCCTCAACACGACTTTCCTGGGGTTGCCGAAGGAGCAGGGGGTGTGGGAGGAGCGGTGCCAGGCCTGCGGCGATTGTATCTTGGGCCTCACCTTCGGCATCTGCCCTATCGCCCGCTGTTCCAAGCAGTTGCTCAACGGCCCCTGCGGTGGCTCCCAGAACGGAGTCTGCGAGGTGAACCCCGACATCCCCTGTGCCTGGCAGTTGATTTGGGAGCGGGCGGTCCAGTTCGGGCAGGTGGAACGGCTGTTGGAGATCCAACCGCCGAAGGACTGGTCGAAGAGCCGGGACGGCGGCCCGCGCAAGATCGTGCGGGAAGACCTGCGGCTGACCCATACGGAGTGAGGTGGACCAATGGCTGATGAACGGACGAACGGTTACAAATCCGGCAGCAACTTGGAGAAGGTCCTGCGCGCTGGACATTTCGCGGTCACGGCTGAGTTAGGCCCCCCGCAAAGTGCCGATCCGGAGGTCATCCGCCGCAAGGCCCGCCTCCTCAAGGGCGTGGTGGACGCGGTCAACATCACCGACAACCAGACTGCCATCGTCCGCATGTCTTCCATCGCTTCCGCTGTGCTGGCGATGGGGGAGGGGATCGAGCCGATCGTCCAGATGACCTGCCGGGATCGGAACCGACTGGCGATCCAGGCCGACCTGCTGGGGGCGTCCGCCCTGGGGGTGCGTAACCTTCTGTGCCTGACGGGCGACCATAATAGTTTCGGTAACCATCCCACCGCCAAGAACGTCCACGACCTGGATTCCATCCAGTTGATCCGAATGGTCAAGGAGATGCGGGACGAGGGGCGGTTCCAGTGCGGGGACGAGATCAAGGGGGTGGTGCCGCGATTCCTCATCGGCGGGGCTATTAACCCCTTCGCCGATCCTTTCGAGTTCCGTCCCTACCGGCTGGCGAAGAAGATCGCAGCGGGGGTGGACTTCGTTCAGACGCAGATCGTGCTGGATATGGACCGCTTCCGGGAGTTTATGAAGCGGGTGGTCGATATGGGGCTGCACGAGAAGGTCTACATCCTGGCCGGGATCGGCCCCCTCAAGTCCGCGGGCGCGGCACGGTACATGCGCGACAAGGTCCCTGGGATGCGCGTGGCGGACGTGTACGTGGAGCGGATGCAGGCGGCGGTGAAGGGGATCCCTAAAGAGGATAAGAAGGCGCGCCGCGAGGCCTGGCGGAAGGAGGGCATCCGCATCGCCATCGAGCAGATCCAGGAGATCCG
>DROW01000127.1 GCA_011388675.1 Chloroflexota bacterium
AGTACCACCCGCACGGGGACGCGGCGGTGTACGACGCGATGGCGCGGATGGCGCAGGACTTCAGCCTGCGGTATCCGTTGGTGGACGGGCAGGGGAACTTCGGCTCCATCGACGGGGACAGCCCGGCGGCGATGCGATACACCGAGGCCCGCCTGGCCCCTATCGCCACCGAACTCCTGGCCGACATCGACAAACGGACGGTCGATTGGACCGACAACTTCGACGGCAGCCTCAAGGAACCCCAGGTCCTCCCGGCCCGGCTGCCCAACCTGCTGATCAACGGGGCCTCCGGCATCGCGGTGGGGATGGCGACCTCCATCCCGCCCCACAACCTGAACGAGGTCTGCGATGCGCTGATCTTCCTGATCGACCACTGGGAGGAGCGGGACGAGGTCTCGGTGGAGGACCTGCTCCGGATTATGCCGGGACCGGACTTCCCCACCGGCGGCATCATCGTCGGCGAGGAAGGGCTGGCGCAGGCCTACGCCACCGGCCGGGGGCGGCTCGTCGTGCGGGCCCGCACCCACGTCGAAGAGATGCCCGGCGGCCGGCACCGGATCGTCGTCACCGAACTCCCCTACCAGGTGAACAAGAGCAATCTCCTGGAGCGGATCGCCTCTCTGGTGCGGGACGGACGGCTGGAGGGGATCTCCGACCTGCGGGACGAATCGGACCGGCGGGGGATGAGCATCGTCATCGAACTGAAGCGGGGCGCGCCGCCCCAGAAGGTGCTCAACCGGCTCTTCAAGTACACCCCGCTCCAATCGACCTTCAGCGTCCAACTGCTGGCCCTGGTGGACGGCGAGCCGCGTCTCCTCACCCTCAAACGGGCGCTGGAGATCTACATCGAGCACCGGCGGGAGGTCATCGTCCGCCGGAGCCAATACGAATTGGAGAAAGCCCAGGCCCGCGCCCACGTGCTGGAGGGGCTGAAGATCGCGCTGGACCACCTGGACGCGGTGATCTCGACCATCCGCCAGTCGCCCGACGTGGAGACCGCCCGCGTCCGGCTGATGGAACGGTTCGGCCTGACCGAGGTGCAGGCCCAGGCGATCCTGGATATGCAACTGCGACGGCTGGCAGCCCTGGAGCGGCAGAAGATCGACCAAGAGTACGAAGAGGTCATCCGCCGCATCGCTTACCTGGAGGACCTGCTGGCCTCTCCGCGCAAGGTCCTGGCCTTGATCCGCACCGAATTGGAGGACCTGAAGCAGCGGTACGGGGACGGCCGCCGGACCCGGATTATGCGGGGGGTCGATGCGACGCTGGACGAGGAGGACCTGGTCGCCGAGGAGGAGGTGCTCATCTCCATCACCCGCCGGGGGTACGTGAAGCGGGTGCCCGTCCAGACCTACCGCGCTCAGGCGCGGGGTGGCCGGGGCGTGCGCGGGATGGCGACGCGGGAGGAGGACTCGGTCCTCTACCTCTTTTCCGCCCACACGTTGGATTCCATCCTCTTCTTCACCAACCGGGGCAAAGTCTATATGGAACGGGCTTATCAGATCCCGGCGGCGGACCGGACCGCGCGGGGGGTCCTGCTGGCGAGCATCCTGGCGTTGGACGCCGACGAGCGGGTGACGGCCGCGGTGCCGGTGCGGGACTTCCAGAACGGGCGGTTCCTCACGATGGTCACCGTCAGCGGGCGGGCCAAACGGGTGCCGCTCGCCGAGTTCGCCAATATCCGGCCGTCCGGCCTGGTCGCCATCCGACTGGAGAAAGGGGACGAACTGGGCTGGGTTCGGCTGACCCCCGGCGACGCCGAACTGATCCTGGTCACGGAGCAGGGGCAGGCGCTCCGCTTCCGGGAGGACGAGATCCGGCCGATGGGCCGGGCCGCCGCGGGGGTGAACGCGATCCGGCTGGGGGAAGGGGACCGGGTCGCCAGTGCGGAGGTGGTGGAGCCGGAGGCGGACCTCCTGATCGTGACGGAACGGGGTTATGGGAAGCGGACTCCCCTGAGCGAATTCCGCGCGCAGGGACGGTACACCAAGGGGGTGCGGTGCATCGGTGGCAAACCACAGGTCAGAGGGAAGGTGGCCGCGGCTCGCATCGCCAACCCCAACGACGAGGTCACCATCATCTCCGCCGAGGGGATGGTGCTACGGGCCCCGGTGGCCTCGATCCCGCGAATGGGTCGGGCGGCACGGGGGGCCCGGGTGATGGACCTGAAAAAAGGCGACCTGGTGGCATCGGTGGCGGTGTTGGAGGGCGAAGAAGAGTAAGAGCAGAGGAAAGTTTATGCGTGAAAATGATGTTCTGCAGACCCTGCTGCAGGTGATCCAGGACATCTTAGCGGCTCACTCAGTCCATCTCGAACAGGTTTTTCTCTTCGGAAGCCGAGCACGGGGGCAGGGCGCCCCCCACAGCGATTGGGACCTCTACGTGCTGGTGGGCGAAGACCTTCAACCCCAACTGCGCCATCGGCTGATCACGGAGATCAAGCGAGAACTGGCCAGACGTCGAATCCCCAATGACATCGTCATTCAATCGGTGGAGCGCTTTCAGCGCATACGGATGTACCCTGGGCATCTCTCCTACGAAGTCGCACGCGAAGGAGTGCCGCTGCTATGAACTACGACCGCCAACTGATGGTCAGCAATTGGGTCCGTAAAGCCGAAAACGACCTCAAAATCGGTCGTGGTGAGATGGGCACACCTGATCCAGCCACCGATATGGTCTGCTTCCACATGCAACAATGCGTCGAGAAATACCTGAAGGCCTATCTGACGTTTCAAGGGAGAGAGTTCCGTCGCACTCACGACATTGCCGAACTGATCGAACTGTGTAAAGACGCAGATCCCGAGTTTGAGACCCTCTATAGTCTTCAAGCGGACCACCTCACAGTATATGGGGTGGAAGTCCGGTACCCTGACGACTTCTATATGCCCTCCTGCGAGGAGGCGCAACACTGCGTGGAAATCGCTCTTGCGGTCAGGGACTTCGTCCGCGAGAAACTGGGCATGGAGAGAGCGGGAAAGGATCGATGAGCCTCTATCTGCAATCCCGTCGCCCTGGCCAACTGCTGGCCCTGATGGCGGAGCCAGAGGCGGAGCGGATGGCGGAGACGATGGTCGCCTTCGCCAACGCCGACGGCGGCACCATCGTCGTCGGCGTCGACGCGGAGGGGCGGGCCACCGGCACCGCTTATCCGGACGAGGTCGAGGCGACGGTCCACGCCGCGATGCGGCTCTGCCGGCCTCCGGTGCAGGTGGAGGTGCAGCAGGAGGAGATCGCCGGGGGGTTCGCCTTCTTCATCCGCGTGCCGCGCTCTACCGAACTCCACAGCCTGGCCGACGGCCGCGTGCTCATTCGCACCGGCGCGGAGAACCGTCCCCTGACCGGCGAGGAGATCCACCAACTGGCCTCCACCAAAGCCACCGGCGAGTTCGAGGCGCAGCCGGTCCCGGGGGCGCGGCGGGAGGACTTCGACGAGGAGGTCATCGACGAGTTCGTCGCCCGGTGGGAGGAAAAACAGGGGCGGGAGTGGACCCGGTCCAGAGACGACCTGCTCTACCAGATGGGCGCGCTGGACGAGGAAGGGCGGCCCACGGTGGCGGGCATTCTCCTCTTCGGCGCCGAGCCGCAGGTCTTCCTCCCCCAGAGCGGCCTGGTTTTCGTCAAGTTCCCCGGCACTGAGCCGCGCGGGGAGGACGGGCGGGCCGGGTACGGCCGGCGGGAGGAGATCGGCGGGCCGCTGGCGCGGATCATCCAGCGGACCTGGGCCGTAATTATGGAGGAGATGCGGGTTGGCGCGGTGGTCAAGGGTCTGGAGCGGGAGGAGCGAACGGAGTATCCCCCGGCGGCGGTCCGCGAAGCGCTGGTCAACGCCGTCGCCCACCGCGACTACCGACTACGCGGGCGGCGGATCGAGATCCGGATGTTCGCCGACCGGATGGAGATCATCAGTCCCGGCGGCCTTCCCGGCTACATCACGCTGGACAACATCGTCGAAGAGCACTTCTCCCGCAACCCCCGCATCGTCGCCGGGCTGTTCCAGTGGGGATACATCGAGGAACTGGGACTGGGGGTCGACCTGATGATCGAAGAGATGACGGCGGCGGGACACCCTCCGCCCCACTTCCGGGCCGAGCCGTACCTGTTCAGCGTGACCCTCTACAACAAGCAGGAGCGTCCTCCCATCGCCCGCTGGCAGTTCCAGATGAACGAACGGCAGGCCAAGGCCCTGGAGTATGTCCAGCGGCACGGTCGGATCACCAACCGGGAGTACCGCGCCCTCTGCCCCGACGTCAGTGCCGAGACGCTGCGACTGGACCTGAAGGATCTGGTGGACAAGGGGGTGCTGCTGAAGATCGGGGATAAGAAGGGGACGTACTATATCCTCAAGTGAGCGGGATGACCGGGAAATGCTCATCCAGGTGGTAGACAACCTCTCCTTGAGCCTGCTGTCTGTACTCGAAGAGACCATCGCGCAGTCGCAGGACAGCCGAATAGCCGTCGCATTCGTCTCAATGCAAGGGTTGCGGTTGGTGGAAAGTGCGCTCCGGACCAGTTTGCAGGCGGGGGCGCACATAGAATTCCTGGTCGGTATGGACGGCACCGCAACCGATCCGGAGGCCTTGTGGTTTCTCTACAAACTTGCTCTAGATCATCCTACTTTCGACCTGTATTGCTACATCGTCCCTGGATCGACCCTTTATCACCCCAAACTCTACGTGATGAGGACCGGCGAGACCGTTTCGGCGATCGTTGGGTCATCCAACCTGACCGAGGGGGGCCTCAAACAGAACTTTGAAATCAATCTCCACGTCCGAGCAGGCCTGCAACAGCCGATCATCCTGGACATCTACTCGGCTTACAGCCGTCTGAAATTCCTCCCCAACAGAGTGGAACCCGACGAAGAGATGATCGGGATATACGAAGCCTGGCATCGGGAGAACCGCCGTCATTATCATCCAACGGCCTCCGGAAAGCGAACCGGCTTCCGCGAACTCCAACGGAAACTGGAGACCCTTCAAGGCCCACGGCCCACACAAGGCGACCTTGTAGGATGGTTGCGCTTGATCTACGATCTGTTGCCGTCGGGAGAGTTCACTAATCAGGATATCTACGCTTTCGAGCCCTACCTTCAGGAGCGCTATCCTTCCAACAAGAACATCCGGGCGAAAATCCGCCAGCAGTTACAACTTCTCCGAGACATGGGGCTGGTAGAACACCTGGAACTAGGGCGCTGGAGAAAACGTTAGCACGTTTTATCCCAAGTTTATCCCAAATCTCCTTTGGGATATCCCATCCCCCATACCAGTGCATAGCGGGGGAAGGTCCGAAAAGGCAAATCCGGGGAGCGATGACGTCGGGGGGTGCCCCTTCGTCATCGACAGATCCGATGGCCTGTCGGGGTTGGAAGAGCAAAAGTAATTCAGCCACAGGAGGTAAAGCGCGATGGATCTGCGTCTCAGCGACGAACACCGGATGATCCGCGATATGGCACGGGACTTCGCCCAGAAGGAGATCGCTCCGATCGCCGCGAAGTACGACGAGACCGGCGAGTTCCCCTATGAGACCATCCGCAAGATGGGCGAGATGGGCTTCATGGGGATCGAGGTGCCGGAGAAGTACGGCGGCGTGGGGATGGACACGCTGGCCTACGTGCTGGCGCTGGAGGAGATCTCCAAGGTCGACGCCTCCCACGGGGTCATCATGTCCGTCTGCAACTCCCTCTACTGCTACGGCATCCTCCACTACGGCACCGAGGAGCAGAAGCAGAAGTACCTCCGGGCCGTCGCCAGCGGGGAGGTGATCGGTGCCTACGCCCTCACCGAACCGCAGTCCGGCTCCGACGCCGGCAACATCCGCGTCACCGCCAAACTGTCCGACGACGGCACCCACTACATCATCAACGGCACCAAGTCCTGGATCACCAGCGGCCCGGTGGCGAAGTACATCGTCCTCTTCGCCCAGACCGATCCCGACGCCCAGCCGCGCCACCGAGGGGTCAGCGCCTTCATCATCGACACCGACGAGCCGGGCTTCTCCCGCGGCAAGACGGAGCCGAAACTGGGTATCCGCGCCTCGGCCACCTGCGAGATCCACTTCGAGGACTACAAGTGCCCGGTGGAGCGGCGGCTGGGGAAGGAGGGCGAGGGGTTCAAGATCGCGATGTCGGTGCTGGACGCGGGCCGGATCGGCATCGCCGCCCAGGCGCTGGGCATCGCCGAGGCCGCCTACGAGGCGTCGGTCCAGTACGCCCGGGAGCGGCATGCCTTCGGCCAGCCCATCGGCAAGTTCCAGATGATCCAGCAGAAGATCGCCGACATGAAGTGCCGCATCGAGGCCAGCCGGTTGCTCATCTACCAGGCCGCCCTCGCCAAGGAGGAGTCCAAGAAGACCGGCCGCCGCTACACGCTGGAATCGTCGATGGCCAAACTCTTCGCCTCCGAGACGGCGATGTGGGTCACCACCCAGGCCATCCAGATCCACGGCGGGATGGGCTACAGCAAGGAACTGCCCATCGAACGGTACTTCCGCGACGCCAAGGTGACCGAGATCTACGAAGGGACCAGCGAGATCCAGCGGTACGTGATCGCACGGTTGGAGACGGGGCTGAGGTGATGGGGGACTGGGGGAGTGGGGGGGTGGGTAATTGGGTGATTGGGTAATTGGGTGACTGGGTGACTGGGTGACTGGGTGATTGGGTGACTGGGTGACTTGGCAAGGGAGGTGTCACGGTGAAGGCGCTTTGTTTCTACGAGCACGGTGAGTTGGACGTTCTGCGTTACGACGACGTGCCGGATCCCAAACCAGGGCCGGGGGAAGTGCTGGTGCGGGTGCGGGCCTGCGCGCTGAACCACCTGGACGTGTGGGTCCGCCGCGGCTGGCCGGGCCTCAAACTGGAGATGCCCCACTGGACCGGGGCGGACGTGGCCGGGGAGATCGCCGCGCTGGGGGAGGGGGTCACCAGCTGGGAGGTGGGCCAGCGGGTGGTGGTCGATCCCGGCATCTCCACCCGCGAGGACGAGTTCACCCGCCGGGGGGAGCACTCCCTCAGCCCCGGTTACGTCATCCTCGGCGAGCAGATCCGCGGCGGGCAGGCGGAGTACGTGGCGGTACCGGCCTCCAACCTGATGGAGATCCCCGAGGGGTGGGACTTCCCCCAGGCGGCCGCGCCGCTGCTGGTGAGCCTCACCGCCTGGCGGATGCTCATCCACCGGGCCAAACTGCGCGCGGGTGAATCGGTCCTCATCGTCGGGGCCGGGGGCGGCGTCAACTCGATGGCCATCCAGGTCGCCAAACTGGCCGGGGCCACCGTCTACGCCCTTACGTCCACCGAAGAGAAGATGGAACGGGCCAAAGAACTGGGGGCGGACGTGGTCCTCAATTACCGGGAGGACCCCCAGTGGAGCAAGACGCTCTACAAGATGACCGACCGGCGCGGGGTGGACGTGGTGGTCGATAACGTCGGCCGAGCGACGCTGGCCCAGTCGATGCGGGCGGTGGCCCGCGGCGGGCGGATCGTCATCGTCGGCAACACCTCCGGCCCCCACGCCGAGATCGACATCCGGTTCATCTTCGGCAAGCAGATCAGCCTCATCGGCTCCACGATGGGCACCCACCAGGACTTCCGGGACGTGATGAGCCTGGTCTGGGCCGGTAAACTGAAGCCGGTGATCGACCGGGTGATGCCGCTCTCCGAGGGGGAGAGGGCGTTCGAGATCCTGGAACAGGGAAAGCAGTTCGGGAAGATCGTGCTGGTGCCGTGAGGGAGCCGAAGGTGGAGGGAATGGGCAGGCAGGGTATGTTCACCTCACCCCCTCCCCCTACTTCCTCCCCCTCTCCCAATGGGAGAAGGGGAGGGGGTGCCGCCGCAGGCGGCGGGGGAGGGGGTGAGGTCAAACGGTTCCGCCTCCTCTCCCTCCTCCTCCTCGCCCTGGGCCTGGCCAACCTGGGCAAAGCGCTCGTCGCCGCCCGCTACGCCGGGCTCCTACCCGACCTGCCGATGACCGTCCCGTGGGGGTACCTGGTGGCGATGGGGGCTTTCTGGGGCGTGGTGCTCTCCGCCTGCGGGGTGGCCCTCTGGCTCCGCCGCTCCTGGGCACGGTGGGCAACTCTGGCAGCGGCGACCCTCTACCAGGCCCACGTCTGGCTCAACCACTTCCTCTTCGACGCCTCTGACTACGCCCGCCAGACCCGCCCCCGCGACCTGCTCTTCAGCCTGCTCTTTCTGGTCCTCATCTGGGGGACGCTGAACTGGTCGAAGAGTTGGCTCTGCTGCGAAAACTCACCGCAGAGGCGCCGAGGGCGCAGAGGTCTACATTGAAAAAACTCTGCGTTCTCTGCGTCTCGGCGGTGAAATGGGCTGTTTGCGATGGATCCAAGAGTTTGCCGCGAATAACACAGAAAACGCAAGGAGAACGAATCCGGAGGAACGTATGACTGACGGAGAATCCCCTTCATCCGCTCAATCCGCTGTCCTCCTCTCCGACATCCACGGCAACCTCCCCGCCCTGGAGGCGGTCCTGGCCGACGTCGAGGCCCACGGCTCGCCGGATACCTACTGGGTGCTGGGCGACCTGGTCGCCTTCTGCCCCTGGCCCGCCGAGACGCTGGCCCGTCTGCGCGCACTGCCCAACGTCCGTTTCCTGCGCGGCAACACCGACCGCTACCTCGCTACCGCCCAGCCTCCCCCCGTCCCCATCCGCTCCGCCGAGGACTGGGGGCGAGCATCCCAGGGGATGGCGATCCGCTGCGCCAACTTCCGCTGGACCGTGGAGCACCTTTCCTACGACGACTACCTCTTCCTGCGCGACCTCCCGCCTCGCCTGGAGATGGAGGTCCCCGACTACGGGCCGGTCCTCGCCGTCCACGCCACCCCCTTCGACGACGAGACCAACTGGCTGCCGGATACGCCCGACGAGGACATCCGGCCCCACCTGGAGGGCCTGGACGCCCGTCTGCTCCTCTTCGGCCACACCCACCGCCAGATGGACCGCGTCGTGGGCCACGTCCGGCTGGTCAACCCCGGCTCCGTCGGCATCCCCCTGGACGGCGACCCGCGCCCCGCCTACGCCCGGCTGGAGTTCGCGGACGGCGAGTGCACCGTGACCCTCTGTCGGGTCGAGTACGACCGAGAGGCGGTGCTGGCAGAACTGGAGCGGGTGAACCATCCGGCCCGGGAATGGGTCGGCGGGTTGATCCGCCGCGCCGCACCGGAATGAACACCGAACCCAGAACTCTGAACCCTGAACCTTTACGGAGGTGCCCGTGTCTGAACTATACGTATCTACCCACCCGCTGGTACAGCACAAACTGGCCCTGCTGCGGGATGAGAAAACGGACTGTCGCAAGTTCCGCGAACTGGTCCGTGAGATCTCGACCCTGCTGATCTACGAGGCCACCCGCGACCTGCGCACCGAGCCGGTGACGGTCAAGACGCCGCTGGCGGAGACGACCGGCTACAAACTGGCCGAACGGGTCGGCCTGGTCCCCATCCTGCGCGCCGGGTTGGGGATGGTCGAGGGAGCGTGGCAGATGATGCCGGGGGCGGAGGTCTGGCACATTGGCCTCTCCCGGGACGAGAAGACCCTCCGGCCCGTCGAATACTACTCCCGCCTGCCGGTCAGTCCCACCGTCGACGTCTGCCTCATCCTCGACCCGATGCTGGCGACCGGCGGCTCGGCCGTGGCGACGGTGAGCATCCTGAAGCGGTGGGGCGCGCGGAGGATCAAGTTCGTCGGTATCATTGGCGCGCGACCGGGGGTGGAGCGGATGCAGAGGGAGCATCCCGACGTCCCCATCTACCTCGCCGCGCTGGACGAGGAACTGAACGAACACGGCTTCATCGTCCCCGGCCTCGGCGACGCGGGCGACCGGATGTTCGGCACCGGATGACGGGGATCGGCGACCCACGGTGACGCAAGGGTTGACCCTCGCTTACGCGGCGGTGTTCTTCGTCGCGGCGGTGACGGCGGCGATCCTCACCCCCCTCGCCGCTCACCTCGGGCGACGGCTGGGCCTGGTGGACCGTCCCGGCGGTCGAAGGATGCACCGAGGGGAGGTCCCTCGGCTGGGCGGCCTGGCCCTCTTCCTCGCCTTTATGATCGCCCTGGGGGTCGGGCAGGCCTTCCGCATCCCCACCGCCGACCCCAACGAGCACCGCCGATTCCTCGGCCTGATCCTGGGCAGCCTGTGGATGTTCCTGGTCGGTCTGGCCGACGACCGGTGGGACCTCTCCCCGTTGGTCCAGTTCGTCGCTCAACTGATCGCCGGAGGGATCGCCATCGCCACCCTCATCTTCATCGAGCGGGTCAACAACCCCCTCACCGACGAGGTCATCGTCTTCCCGCCGGTCCTCGTCGGACTGCTGACCCTCTTCTGGGTGGCGGGGATGATCAACACGGTCAACTGGCTGGACGGGCTGGACGGGCTCGCGGCCGGGGTTGGGGCCATCCTCTGCATCGTCCTGGCCGTCCATATGCACCGCACCGGCCAACCGAGCGTGGCGATCCTGCCGCTGGCCTTGCTAGGGGCGACGGTGGGGTTCCTCCCCTACAACTTCCACCCGGCGCGGGTCTTTATGGGGAGCACGGGGGCCTTCTTCCTCGGCTACGCTCTGGCTGCGTTGGGGATCATCGCCGGGGCGCGGGTGGCGACGGTGCTGCTGGTGATGGGGGTGCCCATCGTGGACGTGGCGTGGCAGATCCTGAACCGCATCCGCCATCGGAGGTCGCCCGCCCAGGCCGACCGGGGCCACCTCCACTACCGCCTGCTGGACCTGGGGCTGTCTCAGCGGACCATCGTCCTGGCCTACTGGGCCTTCTGCGGGCTCTTCGGCCTGTTGGCCCTTTCCATCTCCTCCCGGCTGTACAAACTGATCGCCCTGCTCACCCTCGGCGGGCTGACTGCAGGGGCGCTGACCCTTCTCTCCCGCCGCCCTCCCCCCGACCGATAGAAAAAACCCTCGTTGACTGACAAAACTCTACGCATATAGGATGCGGTAGCGGTAGAAGTGGGCTGATCTGGCTTGGCGGGTCTGCGAGCGGGAGGCGATCGCGGGCAATGGGTCGGGGCCAGGTGGCAAGGAGAGCCGTTGGATGAGGGTGAC
>DROW01000128.1 GCA_011388675.1 Chloroflexota bacterium
AACCACGGAGGCACAGAGGACACAGAGTTTTCTCAAAATTAGAGAAACCTCTGTGCTCTCTGTGTCTCTGTGGTATTTTACTTCAGTTTCTCCTCCGCCCCGAAGGAGCGGTAGGGGCTCAGTTCCTCCAGGATCTCCTCGTCCTCCGGCGTCAGTTCGCCCCGCACCATCCGGCTGAGCAGGTCGCCGACGCCCGGCCCCAGCATGTACCCCTGCCCGCACATCCCGACGGCGTAGAGGTACCCCTCCAGTTCCCGCGCCCAGCCGACGATGGGGAAGCCGTCGGGGGTCATCGGGTAGAGGCCCCGCCAGGTGCGGCGGACCTTGAGGTTGGCCAACTTGGGCATCAGGTCGATCATCCGCGGGGCGATCATCGGCAGGAAGACGGAGGTCTCCCGCCGGTCGGTGCCGACGATGGGCGGCTCCGGCGTGATGCAGAAGACGACCGCGCCGGTCCGGTGCTGGTAGAAGTAGTAGTTCTTCGACCCCTCGGCGGGCCGGATGTCCACCACCATCGGCTCGACGAAGCGGGCCACCGGCTCGGTGATCCCCGCCTCGTGGCTATCCGGCGTCACGGGCACGTCCAGCCCGGCCAATTGGGCCACCTGCCGCGCCCAGGGGCCGGCGGCGTTGACGACGACCTCGGTGGCGTAGCCCCCCTTGTCGGTGCGGACCCCCACCACGCGCCCCCGGCGGCGGATGATGCCGGTGACCCGCTCGTTGAACCGGAACTCCGCCCCCCGCTCCTTCGCCCGCGTGTAGAAGGCGTGGGCGGAGAGGAGCGGCGAGGCGGACCCATCCCCCGGCGAGTAGGTCCCGCCGCGCAGCCCCTCCGGGTTCAGGTCGGGGATCACCTCCAGGAGGTCGTCCTTATCCAGCCAGCGGATGTCCAGCCCGTAGGCCTGCTGGACCTTGAGGAGGTCCTTGAGGATTCGCTCCTCCCGCTCCCGGTAGGCGACGAAGGAGTAGCCCCCCTGGTACCACTCGATGTTGTCGCCGTAGGTCTCCTCCCAGGTGGAGAAGACCTCGATGGAGCGGAGGCAGAGCCGGATCTTGGAGGGCGCGGAGTGGGTGGCGCGGATGCCGCCGATGGCCGCCTTGTTCGATCCCTGGCCGGGGCTGGCGAAACCGTCGATGACCAGCGGCTTCAGCCCCGCCTGGGCCATGAAGAAGGCCGTCGGCAGCCCCACGCTCCCCGCGCCGATGATGATGGCGTCGTACACTTTTGTGGTCATCGTGTCCTCCTGAAACGTGAAACGTTAAACGTCAAGCATGATGCGTGATGCGTATTCCGTATTCCGTGTTCTGTCGGTTTTGGATTCCGAAATTCCCGATCCCCAATCCCCAATCCGCAATCCGCAATCCATTGGTTCCTCAATCCCGTTGCTCCGTCTCATCCAGCCAGCGGCGGACGGTTGGGGCATATGGGTCTTCGATGGCCTCGAGGATCTCCAGCGCCCGCCGCCACAGTCGGCGCGCCCGTTCGAGGTCGCCCAGTTCCCAATAGGCCAGGCCCATATTGACCAGGCGGTTCCCTTCCCCGCGCCGGTCGCCGATCTCCCGCGCGATCGCCAGCGCCTGCTCGTAGTAGTCGATCGCCTTCCGCACCTCCCCCAAATCCGCCCACGCATTCCCCAGGTTGCCCAGGTGGATCCCTTCTCCGCGCCGGTCGCCGATCTCCCGCGCGATCGCCAGCGCCTGCTCATAGTGCTCGATC
>DROW01000129.1 GCA_011388675.1 Chloroflexota bacterium
GTCGACCCGGCACGGGCTGAAGTAGCCTGGCGGCTTGCTCTACGCGGCGCAGGCTCTTGTAGCGCCGGCTCTTGTAGGACAGAAGCCATCGAGGGACGGCTTCCCACGGCTTGAGTCGCCGGGCGAATGGGGCACGGCCTCTCAGTTCCTTTTGGTAACTGGCCTGCGAGAGGCCAACTCGATTTGGGTCGCACCTAGAAGGAGAACCAATTGCGATTCCTGCAAGTCATACTGACGGTTGCTTGGAAGGACGCGGCGGCGGAGGTGCACACGCGGGAGATCCTCAGCGCGATGCTCGTCTTCTCGCTGCTGGCGCTCTTCGTCTTCAGTTTCGCCCTCGACCTGCGGGGGGAGATGGCGCGGGCGGCCGCCCCCGGTGTCCTCTGGGCCACCGCCGCCTTCGCTGGGACGCTGGGGTTGAGCCGCTCGATGGCGCGGGAGCAGCAGACCGGGTGCATCGAGGGGCTGTTGCTGGCCCCGGTCGACCGCAGCGCGATCTTCTTGGGCAAGATGATGGGCAACCTCCTCTTCATCGTCCTGGTGGAGGTCGTCCTTATGCCGCTTTTCGCCGGGCTGTTCGATGCCCCCCTCCTGCGGCCCGGCGTCTTCCTGGTGATGGCCTTAGGGACGGTCGGTTACGCAGCGGTGGGAACCCTGCTGGCGGCCATCGCGGTCAACACCCGGGCCCGGGAGGTGATGCTGCCGGTGCTCCTGCTCCCCCTGGCCTTCCCCGCCCTCATCGCCGCCGTCCAGGCCACGAGCGGGCTCATCGAGGGAGGTACGCTCGCCGAGGTCGGTTCCTGGATCCGCCTGCTGGTCGTCTACGACCTGGTGATCCTGGCCGTCTCCGTGCTCACGTTCGACTACGTGCTGGAGGAGTAGGGAAATGGGGAAACGGGATACGCTGGGGCTGATTTTGACCCTGCTCAGCGCGGCGGCCGTGCTCATCGCGCTGGGGATGGTCTTCCTCTACGCCCCCCGTGAGGCGACAATGGGCGATGTGCAGCGCATCTTCTACTTTCACGTCGCTTCGGCCTGGGTGGGCTTCTTCGCCTTCTTCGTCACTTTCCTCGCCGGGATCGCCTACCTGGCGCGGGGAGGCCGCCGTTGGGATATCTTGGCCCTGTCCTCGGTGGAGGTGGGGTTGACCTTCATCACGATGGCCGTCGTCACGGGCTCGCTGTGGGCCCGACCGGTGTGGGGCACCTACTGGACCTGGGAGCCGCGCCTGACGATCTCGGCGCTGCAGTTGCTCATCTATCTGGCCTACGGCATGCTGCGGGGGGCGATCGAGTCGCCGGAGCGCCGGGCGCGCTTTGCCGCCGTCTACGGCATCGTCGCCTTCGTCACGGTGCCCCTCTCCTGGTTCGCCATCCGCTGGTGGCGCACTATCCATCCGGACATCCTGACCGGCGGGGAGGGGATGGCGATCACGCCTCGTATGGTCCATACCCTGCTGGTCTCTCTGGCTGCGTTCACGCTGATGTACGTGACCCTGCTGCGGGCCCGCATCCGGCTGGAGCGGGCGGCGGACGCGGTGTACCGCCTGCGGATGGAGATCTCGCAGGGTTCGTAGCATCGACGGGTTTCCAATGGAGGGAGGAACGATGCCGATCTACCTGGTGATTGCGTACGGTATCTTTTGGGGGCTCACTTTCGTGCTGGTTTTTTCGATCTGGATGCGGCAACGCCGGTTGGAGCGGGAGATCGCGGCCCTGGAGGCGCAACTGGAGCGGACGCCTGCCCAAGAGAAGGCGGCCGGGGACGCCGGCTCGGACGTTCGCTGACAGGGCCGGGTGATCTCGCCACTTGTGTCCGAAGGGGGGCTTTCTTGCTCCCTCTCCCGAGTGTGTTATACTCGGTGGAGGCATAGGGAACAGGAGAAAGACGTATGGTCGATCCGGAACTGTTGGAGATTTTGCGCTGTCCGTACTGCGTCAGTGGGGAGACCCGCAAGCCTGGCGATGACCCGGGTCGCCTGGAGTTGGTCCACGATTGCTGGCTGGTCTGTCAGGAGCCGGACTGCGGACGGAAGTACCCGATCCGCGACGGTATCCCCGTGATGCTCATCGAGGAGGGGGAGAAGTGGATCGACGTGGCGGTGGAGGACCTGCCGGTCCCGCCGCCTTCAGAGTAGGCCGATGAACGACCCGCGCGTTGTGCTCCTTTCGGCGCTAGCCCTTCTGTTGCTCATCGGCGGCCTGATCGCCCTGGCCTTGCCGGATCCGTATGAGGGGCAGATAGTGTACGAGATGGACCCCGCCCACAGTGTGCGCACGGTGGACGTGGGCGGGCTAGGTTTGGTGTTGATCGGGGGGGCCGCGGCCTGGGGGGCGGGATGGCTATGGCAGCGCCGGGTGACCTCCTGACCCGTCTGCCGTCTCGGCCTGGCACGTACGCTCTCCTGCTCTTCCTTCCCGCTCCCACCCGAATCGAGGTCGGAAGGCTGGGGACCTTCGACGCACCGCCGGGGCTTTACGTGTATGTGGGAAGTGCCCGGGGGAGCGGCGGATTGGTCGCCCGGATCGCTCGCCACCTGCGCCACCCCAAGCCCCTTCGCTGGCATATCGACTTCCTTCGCGCCCGTGCGCGGCCGGTGACGGTGTGGTGGGCCGAGGGGACGGAGCGGAAGGAGTGTGTCTGGGCGGGCACGCTGACGCGTATGCCAGGTGCGCGTATTCCGATCCCCGGTTTCGGTGCCTCCGATTGCCGCTGTTCTGCTCACCTCATCCACTTCGCCGCTATGCCCGATCGGGAGACGTTCGCCCGGGCGATCGGCGAGCCCGTACAGGAGGTCCAGTTCGATGGGTGATCCCTTGAGGGAACTGCTCGAAGCCATCGCCGCCGGGGACGACGAGCGGGCGGAGACGGCCGCGCAGGAGGTGGGGCGGCTGGGGGAGAAGGCGCTGCCGACGCTGCGGGAGATGCTGAACTCGGCGGATCGGGATCGGCGGTGGTGGGCCGTGCGGGCGCTGGCTGCGCTGGGGACGAAGGAGGCCGTGGCCGCTCTGATCGGCGCGCTGGACGACCCCGATCCCGATGTGCGGGCCTGCGCGGTGGTGGGGCTGGCGGGGCTGCAGCCGGAAGAGGCGGTGGAGCCGCTGGTCGCCCACCTGTCCGATCCCTCCGCTTATGTCGCCCGACTGGTCGCCGACGGGCTGGCCCGGTTCGGCCCGACCGCGGTGCCAGCCCTTATCGCGGCCTTGAAGGAGGGGGACGTGGTGGCGCGGGCCGGGGCTGCCCGCGCCCTCAGCGCCATCCAGCCCGAGGAGGCGATCGAAGCGCTCTGCAGGGCCCTGGACGACCCCAGCGCCATCGTCTCGTACTACGCCGAGGACGCACTGGAGAAGATGGGGGTGGGCCTGATCCTGTTTCCCCCTCGCTAGTACCTTACCAGGGTGAGTTTTGTGCCCTCGTTCGCCTGGCGACGCAAGCCGTGGGCTACGTGCGGCTTTGTCCACTGCTTACGTGGCGCAGGCTGTCGACCCGCGCCACAAAGGCCTGCGCCACGCTTCAGGTTTTCCGGAGGTGAGAGATGCTGGAGGCTATGCTGACCGAGGGACAGCGCGCGCTGCGCCGGGAAGCGCGGGAGTTCGTCCGCTGGGTCCCGCGCCAGTTGATCCTGGATATGGACGCCGACCGGGTGAAATATCCCCGCGAGTTCGTCCGCGAGGCGGGGCGACGGAACCTGCTGGGGCTCCGCTTCCCCCGGGAGTACGGAGGCCGCGGGCTGAGGTGGGAGGACGAGATCGTCGCCATCGAGGAGGTGGGGACGCTGGGGACGGCGCTGGCCTGCGCCTACGTGATGCCCAGCATCGTCGGGGAGGCGCTGCAC
>DROW01000130.1 GCA_011388675.1 Chloroflexota bacterium
AACCGAGCGCGCTCAGAGGGGTGGAGGCGGTAGAGAACAGAACGTAGTCGTGCATCCCGTGGTACTGGCCCTCGAACTTGACGAACTTCTCCCGGCCGGTGTAAGCGCGGGCGATGCGCAGCCCGTGCATCGTCACCTCGGTGCCGGTGTTCCCCAGCCGCACCTTCTCCACGCCGGTCATCCGGGCGATCCGCTCCGCCACCTCGATCTCTAGCGGTGTAGTCCAAGCGAAGAGGGTCCCGCCCCGGATCGCCTCCGCCACCCGCTCCACCACCGCCGGGTAGGCGTGGCCCAGGATGATGGGGCCGAAGGCCAGCCGGTAGTCGATATACCGGTTGCCGTCGGCGTCCCAGATGTAGGCCCCTTCCCCCCGCGTCACTACCAGCGTCTCCTCGTCCCCCCAGTAGCGGAAGTTGGAGTTGACGCCGTAGGGGATGACGGCCTTCGCCCTTTGAAAGAGAGTACGGGTCCGATCCAGTTTTCGGGTCATCATTCCTCCTCATAGACACGGGTTGCACGATACAGAGTATACGACGCCTCACTTATTTCTCAACACCAGGGGAAGATATATCTCGCTCCTCTGGCCGATGACGTTCTTCACCTCGTTGGTGGGGATGGCCTCCTCGGTATCGAAGACGATGGTCGCCCTGTTGGTGATCTCGGTGCCGTTGGCCGCGTCGGAGCGGGGCCGGACGCTGAAGGCCACGTGCCCCTCACCCCGACCGGTGTCGTCGTCTGGCGGGAGGAAGCCGGCCAGCGCGTCCTCGGGCAGGTCGCCCGTGTCGGGGTCGAGGGTGCGGAAGGTCCACTGCACCCGGCCCGTGTCGGGGTTGAACTCCCCGACGACGTCCACCCACCAGGTCTTGGTCACCGTCCCCCGGTAGTCGGGGATCACCTGGCGGACGTGGAAGCCGAGGTTTCCCTCGGTGGGGATGACGGTGTCGCCGAAGGCCACCTCCTCGAAGCGGAAGGTGCTCCAGTCCAGGTCGGGGTCCAGGTAATCCACGACCACCACCTCCTGGGCCGGTGCCGTGGCCGAGGGCTGGTTCTCGAAGTAAACCGTGTAGTGGAGGGTGTCCGAGACAGCGACGGTGGGCTGCTGCGGACCGACCTTCTCGTTGGGGTCCAGGGACCTCCCCCGGTACGAGGTTTCCTCCCGAAGGAACTGGATCGGGGGCTGCGGTTCATCGTCTATATCCGGGGGATTGGGCCTGGGGGGCTCGTATGATACCTCCTCGATGACCAGGCCGGTGCCGGGGCGGGCGAAGAGGGTGAGGCCGGTCACGTCGAGGCCGTTGGTGATCTCCACCGTGACCGTGGGGGTGATCTCGTATTGGGAGGCTTTGAGTTCGTAAGTGCCGTCGGAAAGCCCCGTCAGCAGGAAGCGACCGTCGAGGGGATCGGTCACGTCGGTGCGGACCACGTGGCCGCTTTCGTAGGCGGCCACCACGGCCCCTCCCAGCGGCTCCCCCGTCTCGGCGTTGAGGAGCCGCCCGGCGATGGCGGCGGGCCTGCCCTGCGCTTTCTCGACCTCCAGGGCCAGCAGGTCACGCACGCAGTGGTTGATCTGGCCCCGGCGGCGGAGCCGTTCGGCATCCTCGCGCAGCACCTGCAGGTAGTCGGCCCAGGTGGTGCCCAGGTTCGCCTTCAGAGTGGGCCAGAGGGCATCCCAATCGGCGGAGGAGAGGCCCTCCGGGCGCATCCGATCCTTGTAGGCATCCCAATCCACTTGCTCGTCCGTGGCCTCCATCCTGTAGAGCCGGAAGGTGCTCTCGTCCCCCTGCTGGAGGCGGAAGAGGACGGAAACTCCGGATTCGAGGCCGGGCGGGAGGGTCCCCGCCGGTCCGGAGGGGTTCACCCCCAGCACCTGCACCGTGCCGGACACCCAATCGCCCTCGCAGAGCGTCCTCAGCAGCGTCGTGCCGGGGTCGGAGGAGACGATGAAGAGGGGGGCATCCACGTCGGCGTCCCCGACGCTGGCGTAGGAGATCTGGACGCCGTAGGTCCGGTCCTTGCGGACGAACTCCGGCGCGTCGAGGGAGACCGTCAGGTCGGGGCCGGTTCCGGCGGTGACCTGAAAGGCCCCGGCGAAGCCCTCCTCCTGACCACCGGGCCAGACGGCGTACACGTCGTAGGTGCCCGGCGTGGCACCGGTCAGGTCGAACTCGGCCCACGCCTCGGTGGGTGAGAGGAGGGTGACGTCGGTGGACGTGACCGTCTCGGGGCCGCGCAGCGCCACGGTGATCCCCTCGGTGAAGCCCAGGCCCCGGAGCGAGAGGGTGACCCTGCCCCCGTTCCCGGCCGAGCGGGGGGAGACGTCCGCCAGGAACCGGTCCACGTGGCGGGCGAGGATGCGGAACTGCGCGGAGGCATCCCGGTCGAAGACGCTGAAGTAGTAGGCTCCGTCGAGGGTGGGGGCGATGGAGAGGTAGTACTTCCCGTCGGGGCTCGGCTCCAGGGCGCGGACGTCGTAGAGGCCCAGGGAGGGCAGGTCCCCGAAGCGTCCGTAAACCCAGGGGGTGGCTCCGTCCAGCGGCGTGACCTGGACCAGCAGGTTGCTCCCCACGGTGCTCGTCAGCACGTAGTCGGCGTACTGGCGGACGAAGGCCGTCCCCGTCACCTCCGTCCCCAGGGTCAGGGTGACGGCCCGGCGGGGCGAGACGGGCCTCAGCCCCGAATCCCACAGGCGGGCGGTCCCGTCGTCGCTGGCCGTGAGGACCTGGCTCTGATCGGGCGAGAGGAGGGCGGTGTTGACGAAGTCGCCGTGCCCCTCGAAACGGCGGACGGCGTCGCCGGTGGAGGCATCCCACAGCCGCGCCGTCTTGTCGCGGCTTCCGGAGAGGACGTGGCTGCCGTCGGGGGAGTAGGCCACGCTGTTCACGTCGTCGGCGTGGCCGGTCAGGGTGCGGATGGGGCTGCCGTCGGCGGCGTTCCAGATGCCGATTTCTTCAAAGGACGAACCGGTCAGGAGTTGAGATCCGTCGGACGAGAAGGCCACCGCCCGGACGGAGGTGAACTGGGTCCCTCCGACGGTGAGGGTGATGGCCTTCGTGCAGGTGGAGAGGTCCCACAGGTAGGCCCTGCGGGAGGTGTTCCCCGTCAGGGCCTGGGAGCCGTCGGGCGAGAAGGCCACCGAGTTGCTCGCGCCGGGGACGTGGCCTCCGTTTTCCAGGGTGCAGACCAGGTTTCCGGAGGTAACGTCCCACAACTGGGCGTGGGAATCGGTCCCGGCCAGGACCTTGTTCCCGTCGGGGGAGTAGGCCACGGCCTCGATCCATTCCCCGGCGTGCAGGGAGCGGACCGTCTGGCCCGTGGCGGCGTCCCACACGAGGATGGTGTTGCCGCATCCGCCTGCCAGGTAGAGGCCGTCGGGCGAGAAGTCCACCGAGCGGCAATACCCATCGGGGGCGGTGAGGGTGCGCAGGAGATCGCCGGTGACGGCGTCCATCAGCCAGACCTGGGTGCCGTCGGCCAGGGCCACCGTCGCCCCGTCGGGCGAGACGGCGGCGTCGGTGAGGCCGCCCCCGAACCCCTGCCAGGCACGGACGAGGTCGCCGGTGGAGGCGTCCCACAGTTTGGCGGTGGAATCGTAACTGCCGCTGAGAAGCCGGTTGTCGGTGGGGAAGTTGGGGGAGAAGGCGACCGAGGTCACCTGCCCGTCGTGCCCGGCGAAGGTATGGACGAGGTCGCCGGTGGAGGTCTCCCACAGTTTCACGTCGCCCTCGTAATCCCCGCTCAGGAAGCGGCTCCCGTCGGGCGAGAAGGCGACTTTGAGGTACCAGGTTCCCGCCCTCACGCTGCGGACGAGGTCGCCGGTGGAGGCGTCCCACAACTTGGCGTAGCCGTAGGAGTCGCCGACGAGGACCTGGCTGCCGTCGGGAGAGAAGGCGACCGAGGTGACGGGGGCGTCCTCGTCGAAAGTGCGGATGAGGTCGCCGGTGGAGCCGTTCCACAGTTTGGCCGTCTCGTCGCTGCTGCCGGTGAGCACCTCCGTGCCGTCGGGGGAGAAGGCGACGGCGTTGACGTAGTCGGTGTGGGTGAAGGTGCGGATGAGGCTCCCGTCGGAGGCGTTCCACAGCCGGGCGGTGTGGTCCTCGCTGCCGGTGAGTACCTCCGTGCCGTCGGGGGAGAAGGCGACCGAGGTGAGACGGGCGGTGTGGCCGGTGAAGGTCTGGATGACCTCGCCGGTGTTCAGATCCCACAGTTTGGCCGTCCTGTCGTCGCTGCCGGTGAGGGCCTTCGTGCCGTCGGGGGAGAAGGCGACGGCACCGACCGCGTCGGTGTGGCCGAAGAGATATCGCTCGAAGGTGCCGCTTTCGACGTCCACCAGCACGGCGAAACCGGCACCGCTGCCCAGAAGGGCCCTCTCCCCATCGGGAGAGAAGGCCACCGACAGCACATCGCCTAACCCGAAGGCTCTCAGGGGTTCGGCGATCTGCTCGTCTGCGCTCCGGAGCACCGGCCGTGTCTGCGGATGGGCACGGGCCGTGGGCAGAAAATCCATCAGGGTCAGCAGGGATAGCAGAAGGATCGAAACGAGCGCATTTCGTATCCTCCTCACTCTCATCGCTGTTCCTCCTCGGGTGAGATTTTCTGCGCCTCCGGCCTTCCGTCGGCCGCTGCGGGGTCGGCGGAGGGTCTGACGGGCGCTAGGGTACCGCACCACGCATCACTGTGCCAGTTCCCCCACCTCGACGATCTCTTCCTCCACCACGATTCCCCGTCGCGCCAGTTCGGCGAAGAACCGGTCGGTGGGGAAGGCCCGCTCCGGTGGGAGGATCCCCTTGCCGGTGACCTCGCCGTGGGCGATGAGTTGGGCACCGATGGAAAGGGGAATGCCGACGTTCTTGAAGTAGGCCGACTCGCCGCCCCACTCCTCCTGCGGGGGGTGTCTGTTGCGGTAGGTGCACCTGACCCGCCGCCCCGCCCGCTCTCCGCTCACCTCCACCACCAGCCCGTAGGCCCAGACCGGATTCTCTTTGGAGAAAGGAGCGTTGGCCAGCAGGGCCCGTACTACCTCGATGGAGGGCACGTCCTTCCCATCGACGTGGACCGGGCGGCTGGAGAGCAGCCCCGCCCGCATCAGGGCTCCCATCAACGCCATCACGTGGGGCGGGAAGCAGCCCCGCACCGCCGCCCGGCGCAGGGTGGGAAAGGAGCGGGGCAGCGAGTAGACCTCGTCGTGGGGGACGTAGTACACTCTCTGCTCGCCGATCTGATCGTGGAAGCGGACCACCCGCTCGCCGGAGAGGGGCGGGGTGGGGTGCCAGGCCCCGTCCTCGAAGTACACCTCTTCCCGGCTCTCCTCCTCTGGGTTGAACTCCCACAGCGTCGTCTGCAAGAGACCCGGTGCGGGAGCCAGGCAGCGGAAGGCGGCGAAGAAGATCTCCACCTCGTCCATCCGGTCCAGCACCTCCGAGGCCCGCCGGACCATCATATTGGTGACCCCAGGGGTCGCTCCGACGCCGGGGACGAAGACCATTCCCTTCTTCAGGGCCTCCTCGTGGAGGGCGAACTGCGGATCCTCGCTGGAGAGATCCAGCCCGTCCACCCCCACCTCCACGCAGGCCTTGTTGACCACATAGTCGTACTTGAAGGGCAGGCCGTTGACGACGACGTCGTAGTCGGGGAAGAGACGGAGCATCCCTTCGTAGTCGTTGGCATCGAAGGGGATGGCCCGAAGGCGCGGGTCGCCGATCTCCTCGACCAGCGCTTCGGCCGCCGCCACGTTGTGATCGGCGACGACGATCTCCTCAAAATCGCTGTACTCGGCCAGGTCGCGGGTTGTCTCCTTGCAGACCGCTCCTGCTCCCCCTAAGACCAGTACCCGCATATCGCCTCCTTCACTTCGCACGTTTTGCCCGTTCAGATGGCGCTCGTAGCCTCTCTGAGGGCCTCCTGGAAGATACCGACCGCTTCCTCGACCTGCTCCTCGGTGACGATGAGGGGCGGAATCCAGCGGACAGTGTTATCCCACGGCCCGCAGGTGAGGAGCATCAGCCTCCGCTCGAGGCAGCCCTTCACGACCGCCTTCGCTACGTCCTTGGCGGGGGTGCCGTCGGGATGGGTGAACTCGGTGGCGACCATCAGCCCCAGCCCCCGCACGTCGCCGATGATGGGGAACGCGGTCTGCACCGCCCGTAGACGCTCCAGCAACAACCCGCCCATCCGCGCCGCGTTCTCCACCAGATGCTCCTCCCGCATCACCCGGATCGTCGCTACGGCGGCGGCACAGGCAACGGCGTTCCCTCCGTAGGTCCCTCCGTGCGATCCCGGCTTCCACCGCTCCATCAACTCCCGCCGTGCCGCAATCCCGGAAAGGGGCAATCCCGAGGCAATCCCCTTCGCCATCACCATCACATCCGGCACCACGTCGAAGTGCTCCACCGCGAACCATCGGCCGGTCCGCCCGAAACCGGACTGGACCTCGTCGGCGATCAGCAGAATGCCGTGTTCGTCGCAGATGCGACGCAGTCCCTTGAGGAACCCCGGTGGGGGGACCACGTACCCTCCTTCTCCCAGCACCGGTTCCACCAGGACGGCGGCGGTCTCCTCCGGCGCGGTCTGGGTCTTGAGCAGGAACTCCACCTCCCGCAGGCAGAAGGTC
This sequence comes from Chloroflexota bacterium, assembly GCA_011388675.1. GTDB lineage: Bacteria > Chloroflexota > Anaerolineae > B4-G1 > DUEL01 > DUEL01. The sequence continues at coordinate 6,608 of DROW01000130.1, forward strand.
TCCGTTTCCTCCGGGGACCAGCCGAAGCGGTAGGCGTAGGGGTACGGGGCGACGAAGACCCCCGCCGGGAGCGGCTGGTATCCGGCCCGGTAGATGGTCTTGGAGGTGGTGAGGGCCATCGTCAGGGCCGTGCGGCCGTGGAAACTCCCCTGGAAGACGATGACGTTGGGCCGGCCGGTGGCGTGGCGGGCCAACTTCACCGCCCCCTCCACCGCCTCCGCGCCGCTGTTGGAGAAGAAGAAGCAGTCCAGCCCCTCCGGGACGACCGTGCGCAGTTCCTCCACCAGTTCCAGGAGCGGTGGGTGGTAGACGATGTTGACCTGCCCGTGCAGGAGGCGGCCCGCCTGTTCCCGGATCGCCTCCACTACCTTCGGGTGGCAATGGCCGGTGTTGGTCACCCCGATCCCGCAGGTGAAGTCCAGGTAGCGGGAGCCGTCCTGGTCGTACACGTAAGCCCCCTCCGCCCGCACCGCCAAGATGTGCGTGTAGCGGGGCCAGACGGGGGAGACGAGCCGTTCAGCCGAAGAGACGTTACTCATAGGCCCCTCCTCGGAAGGATGTAGGGTAAAGGAGACAGGGGGCAAGGTGCAGGGTACAAGGTGCTTGGCTCCTCGCTCCCCCGTTTCCTTGCTTCCTGCTTCTTACTCCCACCCCCGCAGTTCGTAGTACAGCGGCAGCATCGCTTCCAAGTCGGGCAGGACCCCTGCCGCGGTGCCGGAAGGCCGGGGCTCGTGGAGGAAGCGGTGGGGAAGCGTGTCGTCGGCGCGGGTGACGCCCAGCCGCCGGTTGATCCGCCGCTTCAGGTCGAAGATCCGCCGACCGGTGCGCATCAGGTCCTCGGCCGTCCAGTCCCATCCGGTGGCCGCGCTCACCAACGTGGCCGTCCGTTTGGGGTCCATCCCCCCCTTGACCATAAACTTGCACAGCCCCAGCGGGTTGTAGACGGCCAGGAAGTCCTGGAAGGTAACGACCAGCCGGACCGTCTCCTCGTCGGAGGCGAACCGGTCGCGGGGTCCCTCCTGCCAGCCGGGCCACTCGATGCCGTAGCCGTGCCAGTAGGAGAGGCTTTCCAGGTGACAGGCCCCCCGATTGGCGGTGGCGTAGTTGAGCGCCATATCGACGAAGGCGCGGGGGTCGTGGTAAGGGACCTCCATTCCTTTGACGTGGACTGCGAATCGCGCGGCCTCCGGGCCCAGTCGCTGGGAAGCAGCCCGGACCCCGTCGGCCAGCAGGTCGCCCAGGCCCTCCCGGCGGGCGATGCGATCCAGCAGGGTCAATACCGGCCGCGGGTCGGACCAGGTCAGCCCCTCCGCCTCTTCGGCGGGGATCAACCCCCGTTCCACCGCTTCGGCGGCGAAACTGATGACGGCGGAGGTGGAGATGGTATCCAGCCCCAGGTCGTTGCAGCGGGCGTTGATCGTCGCCAGCCCCTCCAGGTCGTCGATGAGGAGGTTGCCGCCGAAGCCGGCGAGGGTCTCGTACTCCGGCCCTTCCAGCACCGCTCCGGCGTAGGGGCCCGAGGAGAGCCGGACCGCCTTCCCGCAGCCGACGGGACAGGCGTGGCAGAAGGTATCCTTGACCCAGATCGTCTCCCGGATCTTCTGGCCGGAGATCGCTTGGGCTCCTTCGGGCCAGGAACCCTCCCGCCAGTTCTTCAGCGGCAGGTCTCCGAAGTGCTCTGCTCCCGGAATGCCCCCTGCCGTGCCGGTGAGGGACATTCCCTCGGACCGGCTGCGAAGGGTCCGGTTGAGGTCCCGCACCACTCGGCGCATCCGGTCGGGATCGGGATAGACGGGCCTCTGGGTGCCGTGCACCACGACGGCCTTCAGGTGCTTCGCCCCCATCACCGCGCCCATTCCACCGCGCCCGGCGGCCCGGTTGTGGGCCCGTCCGCCGACCATCACCCCGGCGATCCGCACGCGGTTCTCCCCCGCCGGGCCGATACAGGCCACCTGGGCCTCCGGGTCTGTCTCCTTCCGCAGCCGGTCGTGGGCCTCAAAGGTGCCGAGCCCCCACAGATGGGCCGCGTCCCGGATCTCGACCTGGCCGTCGTCGATCCAGAGATAGACCGGCGATTGGGCGCGGCCGACGATCACCAGCCCGTCGTATCCGGCGTAGCGGAGTTGCGTTCCCCAGTGGCCTCCCACGTTGGACTCGTTCCAGATACCGGTGAGGGGAGACCGGCCGCACCAGGAGGTCCGTGCCGCCGCCGGAGCGAACGTGCCGGTCAGCAGGCCGTTGAAGATCAACAGGGGGCTCGCCGGATCGAGGGGGTCCCGGTCGGGTTCCAGCCACCGGTCGAACAGATGGGCCGCCATTCCGCTTCCCAGCAGCCATTGGCGGATTTCCTCTGCGGCGAAGTCCCGCTCCTCGACCCTCCTTTCGCTCAGATCGATCCGCAGCCACCGTCCAGCGTAAGGACCGTTCATCGTTTACCTCGCCTTAGATCGTCTGTCCCACAGTGTGTGCTCACATCTGCAGCAGCACCATGCCGCCGATCACCAACGCGATACCGAGGACGCGGCGGGGAGAGAGCGTCTCGTGGAAGAGCCACCAACCAGCGAGGGCCATCAGCACCAGGGCGACGCCCGTCCATAGGGTCAGGACGACGGCCAGTTCGGCCCGGCGGAGCATCTTGGCGAAGAGCACCAGGGCCACGGTGTAGACGAGGAGGCCACCGACCAGCCCGATGGTCCGCCCGGTCTCCGCCCACCATTTGAAGGCCAGATCGCCCAGGATCTCGCAGGTAGCCGCTGTCACGAGCATTTCCCACAGTCGCCAGTCCATTTCCCCTCTCCCCGGACCCGCCACGGTGGCGCGGAGGAACGCAGAGCGCATCGGCCTGGTTCCCGCCTCTCCGCGCTCCTCCGCGCCCTCCGTGGTTCGTACAGCCTCCGGTTCGTACAGCCTCCGTTTAAGGTGTCGCTGCCGCCCTCACTTCTGTCCAGATCCTCTCCCACAACGGCGTGGCGTCGCCCAGATCCTCCATCCATTCCAGCCGCTCCATCACGTCGGGCGGCGGGTAGATGGCGGGCTCCTCTAGGATCTCCGCGTCGATGTACTCGCTGGCCGCCGCGTTGGGGCTGGCGTACCAGGTGTAGTTGGAGTTCTTCGCCGCCACATCGGGCCGGAGGAGATAGTTGATGAAGACCTCAGCGGTATACTTGTTCGGTGCAGTCTTGGGAATGCAGAGGTTGTCGGCCCAGATGGTGGCCCCCTCTTTGGGGATGGCGTACCACAGCCGCTCGTCCTCCTCCGCTACCATGAAGATGTCGCCGCTCCAGGCGTGGGCCATCACCGTCTCGTCCGCGCTCAAGAGGTCCTCGTACTGTTCAGCGTCGTAGGCATAGACCCATTGCTTCTGCTGGATCAGCAGGTCGCGGGCCTCCATTAACTCCGCCTCGTCCGTGCTGTTGAGGGAGTACCCCAGATACTTGAGCGCCGCGCCGATGGTCTCCCGCATATCGTTCAGCATGGTGAACTTCCCGGCGTACTGGGAGGCCAATTCGGGATCGAACAGATAGGCCCAGCTGTCCGGCGGTTCCTCGAAGACTTCCATATTATAGCCGATCCCGGTCGTCCCCCAGAGATACGGCACGCAGTGGACCAGGCCGGGATCGTACGGCGGGTTGGTGAACTTGGAATCCAGGTTGGAGAGGTTGGGGAGGTTCTCCTTGTTCAACTCCGCCAGCAGGCCTTCCTCGATCATAATGGCGACCATATAGTCGGAGGGGACGATGACGTCGTATCCGCCGGCCCCGGCCTGGAGTTTGGCCAGCAGTTCCTCGTTGTTGGCAAAGGTGTCCTCCACCACGTGCACCCCGAACTCGGCCTCGAAATCCTTGTAGACCTGGGGGTCGATGTACTCCGACCAGTTATAGACGTGGAGTTCCGGCGCCAGCGTCTCCTCCCCTCCGCCGGCCTTCCCGCCGCAGGCGGCGAGCGATGCCGCCAGGCTCCCTACCAGCAGCAAGAATCCCACGAACCGAAGCCCTTTCATCGCACACCTCCACCTTCACAACACGAATCGTGGACCGTCTTTCCCCCTCGTTCCTTCGCTTCCCCACTTCCTCCTCACGCGATTTCGATTCCCCCTCCACCACCTCCTTTCTGCAACAACAGCGACAGCAGCACCAATCCGATGGAGGCCACCAGCATCATACTGGACAGCGCGTTCACCTCGGGGGTTACCCCCAGTTTGACCATCGAGTAGATGCGGAGGGGGAGGGTGGTGGAGCCCGGACCAGCGGTGAAGAAGGTGATGACGAAGTCGTCGATGGAGAGGGTGAAGGCCAGCAGCGCGCCGCCGAGGATGCCCGGCATAATCAGCGGCAGCGTGATCCGACGGAAGGTCTGCCATTCGTCGGCGTAGAGGTCCTGCGCCGCCTCCTCCAGCGTGATGTCGAAGTAGGCCAACCGGGCGCGGACCACCACAGCGACGAAGGAGATGTTGAAGGCCACGTGGGAGATGATGATGGTCGTCAGCCCCAACTGGACGCGGGCGAGCACGAAGAAGAGGAGCAGCATCACCGCCATCGCGATGTCGGGGATGATGATGGGAAGGTAGAGGAGGGCGTCGAAGGCCAGTTTGCCCCGGAAGTCGTACCGCTCCATCGCCAGGGCGACCATCGTGCCGAAAACGGTGGAGATCGCGGTGGAGGTCCCGGCCACGATGAGGGTGTTCCTCAGGGCGTCACCGATGGCCTCGTTGGCGAACAGCCGGGCGTACCAGCTCAGAGTGAACCCCCGCCACGCCCCCGAGGCGTAACGAGAGGCGTTGAAGGAGTAGATCACCAGGATGACGATGGGGGCGTAGAGGAAGAGATAACTCAGCATCCCGTGCAGGGCCAGCAACCGCGCCAGCCATCGCCCCCGCTTCCTCCCGCCTCCTGTTCCCTGCATCTTGCCTCCTGTTCCCTCCCTTTCCTACTCCGTCTCCGCCCCCATCCGGAAGTACACCAGCGTCCCTATCAGCATCACAGCCATCAGGATGAACGAGATCGCCGCGCCGAAGGGATAATCCCGGGCGGACATAAACTGGGAGTAGATGACGTTGCCGAGCATGATGGATTTCGCCCCTCCCAGCAGGTCCGGCGTGACGTAGGCCCCGAGTGAGGGGATGAAGACCAGGACCGAACCGGCGACGATCCCCGGCATCGTCAGCGGCAGGATGACGCGGGTGAACGACCGCAGTCGGTCGGCGTAGAGATCCTGCGCCGCCTCCACCAACGAGAAGTCCAGCCGCTCGATGGCGGCGTAGCAGGGGAGGACCATGTCCGGCAGCCACCCGTAGACCAGGCCGACGATGATCGCCCCGTCGGTGCCGAAGAGATGGAGCGGGTGGGAGGTCGCCCGCAGCGCCGCCTCCCAGATAGGAAGCGGGGCCGCCGCAGCGATCTGAACCAGCAGCTCGTGCAACGGCCCCGTCCACACGGTGTTGATCAGCCCCTGATCCCGTAGGATCAGGAGCCAGGCGTACGTGCGGATGAGGAAGTTGGTCCAGAAGGGGATCATCAGCAGCAGGACCAGGACGTTGCGCCAGCGGGCGGGGCGGGTGGCGATGAAGTAGGCCAGCGGATAGCCGATCACCAGGCAAAGGACCGTCGTCGTCAGAGCGAGCAGGAAGGTCCGCCCCAGGATCCGCAGGTACAGCGGATCGAAGAAGCGGACGTAGTTCTCTAGGGTCAGGGTCCAGCGGACGCCACCGTAGGTTCCCCGCTGACCGAAACTGATGGCGAAGACGAGGAGAAGGGGGAATAGGAAGAAGACCAGCAGCCAGAAGAGGCTGGGGGAAATGAGGAAAAGCAACCGGATCGTTTCCCGCCGCGTCCGGGGTCGCCCCATCATTCCTCTACTCCGTGAGCAGCCGGGCCGAGGGAAGCCGCCAGTGGAGGTAGACCTCGTCGCCCGGTGAGAACCGGACCGCGGCATCGGCTCCGGGATTCTGCTGGCGGACCGAAAGGAGGACCCGGTCGGTGAGGCGGATCATGTACCGGATGTCGGTGCCTACGTAGATCCGCTCCTCCACGCGGCCGGGGAGCGCGTGGGGGCCGGGAGGCTCGGCGTGGACGGAGATCCGCTCCGGCCGGATGGCGATCGTTACCTCGTCCCCCACCTCCACTGGACGGTCGGCCAGCGCGGGGACCTCCACCGCTCCGTCCACCAGCACCACCACCTTCCGCGCTTCCTTCTCCTTCACCCGGCCCTCAAGGAAGTTGGTCTCCCCGATGAAGTCGGCTACGAAACGGTTTGCGGGCCGCTCGTAGATCTCCTCCGGCGTGCCCACCTGCAGCACCCGCCCCTCGTTCATCACCGCGATCCGATCCGACATCGTCAACGCTTCCTCCTGATCGTGGGTCACGTAAACGAACGTGATCCCCACCCGTTCCTGGAGCGCTTTCAGTTCCAATTGCATCGCCTTCCGCAGTTTGAGGTCCAGTGCGCCCAGCGGCTCGTCCAGCAAAAGGACTTTGGGGCGGTTGACCAGCGCGCGGGCCAGGGCTACCCGTTGCTGCTGCCCGCC
>DROW01000131.1 GCA_011388675.1 Chloroflexota bacterium
CCAACACCCGACAGTTGGGGCCGTAGTGCAAAAGCGCCTGCACCGCCCAGAACAGGCTCTCGGTCCAGCCACGGACTACCGCCCCGCCATCCTCCCGCCACTCCACCGATTCGATCTCGATCCACCGATGGCGCGTGATCCCCAGTCGCGCCACCTTTGGAGCCAGTTCGTACGTTACCTCATAACGAGGGCCGGAAGGACGGGTGGGAGGCAGTTTGTTCGGCAGAAGCCGGAGATCGCTGATACGACCAAGACGGTAATCGAAGTACCGGTGCTGAGGATACCTCCCCGGAGGCCCCTCCGTGTAATGACACCACCCCCGCAGGTAGTAATGCCCCCGCGCGGTGTCGAAGTACCGCTCGTAAGGGTCCACCACGTGGCGACGGGGTTCGCCATCCTCCTGCTGGGGCGAGCGGTACAAAAACTCCACCCGACGTCGCTCCACCAACGCTCGGGTCAGGCCCTCCCACACAGCCTCCGAGATCTCGTCCTCATCCCGCTGCCGCAGGTCCACGGCCAGCGCTGTCCGACACCGTTCGATGGCAAGCCGTCGCTCCATCGGTAGATAGAACCGGATGCGATCCAGAAACTCGCGAACCTCATCGTGCTGAGGGGACTCCGGCCCGAACGTCTCCTCCAGCCAGGCGATGGTCTCCAGGTCCTCATCCGGCAGGTCCAGCAGGGGCGTCCACAGGTCCCGGATGATGTACCGGCCCTCCTTGCGATCGAAGTAGAGGTCCACCAGCAGCCGATCCCGGATCCGCTCCAGATCCTTTTCCAGCCGGATCTGCCGAGCCTCCTCGTCCGTCTCCTCCCCGTAGGCGTCGGTCCCGACCTCGTGCAGGACGGCCTGCATCAACTCCGCCCGCGTCGCCGGGCCCCGCTGCGCCCGGCGGATGATCGCCAGGCAGCGGCGAATCACCAGCCAATGGCTCTCACGCCTGCCACGTGGCATAGCCCTCCCTTCCCTCGTGAGATCCTGTTCTCTCCCCACCCCGTACGGGTATCCCGGTGGGGCGCGGGGGACGCAGAGAACTCACGCCCCTCGCGCCCCAGCGGCCCCCGCGTTTAAGGGCCTGTTGAGACACGTCCAGCCCTTCTCCCTCCTACGGCCGGTACAGATCGGCGCGGGTCAACGGCAGGCCGCTCTCGCCGTTTGGCCCCGGCTTGAGCAGAAGGGCCTGGTAGACGTTGTGCCGCCCTACGGTGAAACCGTGGGCCGAGCCGGACATAAAGAGCCGCCACACCCGGTAGGTCGGTTCGTCCACGTACTTCAACGCCTCGTCGTGACGGGCCTCCAGCCGCCGGACCCAGTGACGGAGCGTCATCGCGTAGTGCTCCCGAAGGCTCTCCACGTCCCGCACCTCAAAGCCGACCATCTCGGCAACGTGCAGGGTGGTGCTGATGGAGATCAGTTCGCCGTCGGGGAAGACGTAGGTGTTGGAGAACGTGGGGCCTTTGGTCCAAGGGATCGTGGCAGGGCGAGCGATGGCGTGGTTCAAAAAGAGGCCGGTCGGTTTGAGAAGGCGATAGGCACGACGGAAGTAGACCTCCAGCATCTCCTCGCCCACGTGCTCGAACATTCCCACGCTGACCAGCCGGTCGAACCCCTCTTCCTCATCCACCTCCCGATAATCCAGGTACTCCACCCGGCAGCGGTCCGCCAGACCCGCCTCAGCGATCCGCTGGTTGGCCCACTCGACCTGGTTGCGACTGAGAGTGATCCCCAAAGCCTCCACGCCGTAGTGCTGGGCGGCGTAGATGACCAATCCACCCCAGCCGCAGCCGATGTCCAGCAGCCGCTGGCCCGGCCGCAACCGGAGTTTGCGGCAAATATACTCCAGTTTCTGCTCCTGGGCCGTGTCCAGATCGTCGTCGGGCGAGGTGAAGTAGGCGCAGGAGTAGACCATCCGCCGGTCCAGCCAGAGGGCGTAGAACTCGTTGGAGACGTCGTAATGGTAGGAGATGGCCTGCCGGTCCCGCTCGACGGAGTGACGGCGTCCGCGCAGCCGGGCCCGTCCACGGCGGGCAGTGCGAGGGGATTTCCGATTGGGCAACCGTAGCAGATCTTTCCCCAGGCGCAGTTTCCATTTCGTATCCTTCACCTTCTCGGACAACCGATCTGCCACGGGGAAGATGGCCTCGATGTCCCCCTCGATGTCGAAGTCGTTGTACAGATAGGCCTCAGCCAGCGAGACCTCGTCGCCAGGGAGAAACATCTGCCGAAGCGCACCGGGGTGGTTGAGGACCAGTGTGGCCCGTCGGGGCTGGTCGTCGGGCCAGTAGGTACCGTCCCACAACCGTACGTTGATCTCCCGAACGGCTTCCTCGTCCAGGATCTCGGTCAGCAACTTCTTGGTCAGTTCTGCGGGATCATCTGCCATTTGTTCACCTCCTCCTGAGCAGATTGCTGTGAAAAAGCAGACACCGATGTGCGTTGCGGTCCAGGCCCACATCTCCCCGCCCTTCGCCGACGGCGCGATGAGAGTATTCTCCCTTTTCCCTGTTTTGTCAACTGAGGCAATCCCGCAAGGAATCAAGGAGCCGCGGTGAACCAGCGGGCCTTGAGCCGACCCAGCGTGCCGTCGTCACGCATCGCGGTCAGGATTTCGTCGATCGCTTCCAGAAGCCGACGGTCCTCCCGCCGCGCCGCGACGGCGTAGGGCTCACTGATCACCGGTTGCCCCACGATGCGCAGTCCCTCCACGGGCGTCATCAGCGCGGAGAGATGGTCCACCAGCGCGGCGTCCGCCTCTCCCGAGGCCACTTTCCCCAACGCTTCGTCGGGGGTCTGGCAGGGAAGGATGGTGAGCGAGGTCAGCCGTCGCTCCCAGGCCCGCGCCTCCACGTCCCCGGCGCTGCCGAACTCCACCGCCAGCGTCTTGCCGTCCAGATCGCTCATTTCCTCGATCCCCTCGGTTCCCTCCGCCACCACCAGCACCTGCCCGGCGTCGAAATAGGGGGCCGAGTAGGCGAAGTCGGCGGTGCGGGTGGGATCGACGTAGAGGGCAGAGATGATCACGTCCACCTGTCCGGCGGTGAGGCTGTCGTAGAGCCCATCGTAGGGAAGGTTGGCAGCGAACTGGACCTCCACACCCAGCCGGGCGGCGATCTCCCGCGCCAGGTCCACGTCGAACCCCACCAAGTTCCCCTCCCCGTCGATGTACTCGAAGGGAGGGAAACTGGCATCCATCCCGACCCGCAGCACGCCGCTCTCCAAGACGCGCTCAAGCGCGTCCGGGGCAGGACGGCAGGCCGCGAGAAGCAGGAGGCAGAAGGCGAGAAGCAGAGAGAGGTAGACTATTCGTTTACTCGTTCCCCATTCGCTGACCAATCCTCTCCCCCCTGTGTATACTCCTGCACCGCCAGGTAGATCGGCTTCGGCCGGAAGTCGTCGGTGACGAAGGTGTAATAGTCCTGGTAGTTGTGAAGCGGGGCCGGGTAGCGGAAGGCCCACATCGCCACGACGCGGCACCAGGGCCAGTGCTGGCGGGCCCACTCGTAGGCGCCGATGGTGTAGGCGATCCGCTGGGCGGGGCGAACAGCGCGGGTCCAGCGAGGGTGGTCGTTCCACCCGGCCTCGGTAACGTAGACCGGCTTCTCTCCGTCCCCGTACTCCTCCATCACCGCCCGCAGCAGTTCCACCCGGCGGAAGTTGACCACGTCCGGCGCGGGGTCGGCCTCGGGGGGGAAACCCAACCCGTAGGCGTGGACCGCCAGCCCGTCGAAGTAGGGAGCCGCGCCGGCCTCGTACATCCCCCGCAGGTAGTCCAGGTCGTTCAGCCCGGCCGGGCTGCCAGGGGGCTCCAGGGTGGGGGCCAGCGCGCCCGCCAGCACCACCACGTCCGGGTTGGCCGTGTGGGCCGCCGGATAGACCGCCCGCAGCAGGTCCACGTAGGCCGCAGGGTCCACCGGCCGGTACCCCCACTCGAAACTCAGGTTGGGCTCGTTCCAGATGATGATGTGATCGATCTGTCCTTGGTACCGGGCGGCGAAGGTGGCGACGAAGTCGGCGAAGGCTTCGTACCCATCGGGGTCGAGGTAGGTGAAGGTGGTCTCCTCCGGCCGGGCCCACTCGGGCACCCACCCGATCCGCGCGATCACCGTCAATCCCTGGGCACGGGCGTGACGCACCACCATATCGACGTGATCCCACTCGTACCGGTCCGGCCCCGGCTCGTAGTAGGCCCAGGGGAAGAACTCGACGATCCACGGCGCGCCCATCTCGCGGACCATCTGGAGGGTGCGCTGGACCTTCCACTCTTCTACCTCGTCGGTGAGGCGGGTGTGAACGCCGACGAGGGGGTTGGTGGTGATCACTTGCCGCGGCGGGCCGACGACGACGAGGATGGGCGGGGAACGGAGGGACCAAAGGATGAAAAGGACGAGGGCAAGGCGGGGGAGGAGGGACAGCAGATTCAGCGGACGAAGCAGATTAAGCAGATTCAGCGGATTGAGCAGATTAAGCGGATTAAGCGGATTAAGCAGATTAAGCAGATTAAGCAGATTAAGCCTGTGCCAGGAGGGAAGTCGGTTGGAGGTGGTTTTTCTGTCCCGTGCGGTCCTCATCCTACCTCCCCAGGGCGCGGAGGAGGGCGCGGTTGAAGGGGCCGGGACGGGCCTGCTGGACCAGGTGGCCGGCTCCGCCGACGAGGGTGAGGTCCGCACCCGTGTCGGCCGCCAGCCGAAGCGCGAAGCGACGGGGCGGAACCCAGGTGTCCCGCTCGCCCCAGATCAGGTGGAGCGGCGGGCGGATCTCCCCGTACCGGCGGGCCGTCTCGTAGAAGGCCCGATTCCAATAGTCCCGCAACATCCCGGCACAGGCCTCCAGGTACTCCGGCCGCTCGAAGGCCCGGCGGTAGTGCTCGATCACCTCGGGGGTGAGCAGGGTGGGGTCGGCGTACTGGGAGCGGAGCACCGGCTCCACCAGCCACGGCCCAGCGATGCGGCGCGCGAGGGCGAGGAAGAGCGAGCACCGAAAGAGCGGGGCAAAGGGCCGGAACGGCGGATGGTAGCAGACGGGGGCCACTCCAACCACCCGGCGGACCCGGTCGGGATGGTGGACTGCCAAGTAGAGGGCTACCCCCCCACCCATCGACGAACCCACGACGTGCGCCCGGTCGATCCCCAGCGCGTCCAGCAGCCCCAGGGCCACCCGCGCCAAGTCGTCCACCCCGAAGCGAAACCCCTCCGGCAGGTCGGACCCGCCGCAGCCGGGCTGGTCGTAGGCCAGGGCCCGGAACCCCGCTTCGATCAGCGCACCCAGATTGCGGTGCCAGGTGTAGG
>DROW01000132.1 GCA_011388675.1 Chloroflexota bacterium
CCTCCAACTGACCGGTCGCGTTCCCCTCGACGACGATGGTCCGTTTTGCGTGCTCCAGGGCGGTTCGGGTGGCCTCGACGGGGAAGGGCCAGAGATCGTGGAAGTGGAGCAGGTTAGCCCGACCAGGCCGCTCCGCGTTCAGCCGATCCACCGCCTCCCGCGCCGGCCCGTAGGTCGAGCCCCAACACAGGAGAGTCAGTTCCGCCTCCTCGGGGCCATACCTTGTCGGTCCCTCCACCTCGCGGCCCATCCCCCTCAGTTTCCGCATCCGCTTGTCCACCTGAGCGACCCGGTTGTCCGGCTCCTCGTTGATGGCCCCCAACTCGTCGTGCTCGTTAGCGGTAGTGGTCCAGACCGCGTTGGGGTGACCAGGGGTGGCGCGGGGGGAGATGCCGGAGTCGGTGACGCGGAAGCGGCGGTAGGGTTCGTCCAGTCCGTCCAGATCCTCCGGCGTCAGCAGGGCCCCGCGGTCGATGGTCACCTCGTCGAAGCCCAGCGCGTCCGGCTCGACGGTACGGTAGGCCGCCGCCAAGTAGTGGTCGCTGAGGACGATGACCGGCGTCTGGTAGCGGTCCGCTAGGTTGAAGGCCCGCCATCCGGCGCGGAAGGAGCCCTCCACCGTACCGGGGGCGAGGACGAAGCGGGGGAACTCCCCCTGAGAAGCGTGGATCGCAAACAGCAGGTCGCCCTGCTCGGTGCGGGTGGGCATCCCGGTGGCCGGTCCGGGCCGCTGCGCGTTGTAGATGACCACAGGGGTCTCCGTGATCCCGGCCAGGCCCAGGGCCTCCACCATCAGGGAGAAGCCGCCGCCGGAGGTGGGGACCAGGGCCCGTGCCCCCACGTAGGCAGCGCCGATGGCCATATTGATGGCCGCGATCTCGTCCTCGGCGTGTTTGGTGACCACCCCGTACTCCTCCGCGTGGGCGGCGAACCAATGGAGGACCGGCGTGCCGGGGGTCATCGGGTAGGCAGCGACGAAGCGGCAGCCGCCCGCCAGCGCGCCCAGGGCGAACGCCTCGTTGCCGTTGAGGATCAGGCGGCGAGGGGCATCCGGCACAGCCTCTACCCGGAAAGGGAAATCGGTCTGGAAGGTACACCCAGCATCGATGCCGGCCTCCACGACCCGCAGGTTGGCATCCACCACCGCCTGGCCCTTGCGGGCGAAGTTGTCGCGGACGACGCTCTCGATGTAGGTGGGGGCGAACCCGATCAGCCCGGCGGCGACGGCGAAAGCGAGCGTGTTGCGCATCACCGCCTGCCCCCCCTTCTCCTCGGCCAGTGCAGTGAGGGGTACGGGGCAGAAATTGACGTCGGACCGGCGAAGGTCGTCCGGCAGGTCCTCCTTGGCGTCGTAGACGACGGCCCCACCAGGGACCACGTACCGCACGTGACGGCGTACCGTCTCCAGATCCAGCGCCAGCAGGATGTGAATCGGCTCGGCGTGGGAGTAGAGGGGATAGGGGGCAACGCGGACGGAGAAGAAGTTGTGGCCGCCCCGGATACGGGAATAATAGTCCGGCAGGCCGAAGACATAGAGGCCACCTCGGGTCAGCGCCTTGGAGAACCCCGCCCCACTGGATTCCAGCCCCATCCCGGCCTCTCCGCCGATGCGAATCGTGATCGCTTCATCGTTCATCCGTGCCTCCTGTGTCCTAGTGATGCCAATGGAAATTGGCTCTTGACAAACTATTGTTTTTAGTTTATAATGATTACAGATTAGTAAAAGGACCAGTTACGTGATGCGATCGGTTGAGGACCTCGTTCGACTCTTTCGAGAGCGCGGCTACAAAGTGACCCCTCAGCGTCGGCTCATCTTCGAGTTGCTGGCGGGGGATAGGTCCCACCCTACCGCCGAGGAAATCTACCAGCGCGTCCGCGCGGTGATGCCCGAGGTCTCCCGAACCACCGTCTACAACACCCTGCGCGAACTGATCACCCTGGGCGAACTGAGGCCTGTGGAGAACCTGAGCGAGGGAGGAACCCGCTACGACACCAACACCACCCATCACCATCACCTTTTCTGCGTGCAGTGCCACGCCCTGATCGACATCGACCGGGAATTCGAGGGGATCGAACTCCCTCCGGAGGAAGCGGCGGGCTTTCGACTTGTGAACTATCAGGTGACGTTTTACGGTTATTGCCCCGACTGTCAGCGAGCGGATGGCGGTCGGCCCAGTCAAGGAAAGGAGTGAAGGAAAATGGCAAAGGTAACGCGAGAAGTCGTCGAGCGAGCGGGTGTGGACGTCGATCAGTTGCTGGAGTTGCTGATCAAGAACGCCGCGGCGGAACTGACCACCTACTACTACTACACCATCCTGCGGGTGAACCTCATCGGGTTGGAGGGAGAGGGGATCAAGGAGATCGCCGAAGCGGCCCGTATCGAAGACCGCAACCACTTCGAAGCCCTGGTCCCCCGCATCTACGAACTGGGCGGGAGCCTCCCCGCCGATATGAAAGCCTTCCACGACATCTCCGCCTGCCCGCCCGCCAGCCTGCCGGAGGACCCGACGGACGTCAAGGCCCTCCTGAAGGTGCTGGTGGAGGCGGAGCGGTGCGCCGTGCGAGGCTACACCCAGATCTGCAACATGACCTTCGGCAAGGATCATCGGACCTACGACCTGGCGCTGGCGATCCTCCACGAGGAGATCCAGCACGAATCCTGGTTCTCCGAGTTCCTGGGCGAAGGCCCCTCCGGCCACTTCCTGCGGCGTGGGGAGACCTCCCCCTTCGTGCGCAAGTTCCTGGAATAGAGGTCAAATCCGGGACGGGGGAGGGAAGGCCTGCAGCCTTCCCTCCTCCGACTTCTTCTTGAGGCCCACCGATGCGTCGATTCACGCTTGAAGACCTCGCTCGGTACGACGGCAAAGACGGCCAGCCCGCCTACATCGCCTACGGAGGGCGGGTGTACGACGTCTCCGAGAGTTTCCTGTGGCAGGGCGGGCGGCATCAGGTGCTCCACGACGCAGGTACAGACCTGACCGCGGCGTTGGATCAGGCCCCCCACGGCGAGGACCTGCTTGAAAGGTTCCCCATCGTAGGCCTGCTCATCGGGTCGGAGGAGGGGCCATAACCAGGGGATCCCCCGCAGCAGCCACGGACTACCGGCCGTAGGTCTCGGTCAGGTACTGGATGACGATTGCCTGCTCCGCCTCGTTCAGGTCGGCCCCCTTACCGACCATTCGCGCCACCGTCCTTCTCCACTCGTCCTCGGTTTTGGAGGCCTGCTGGATGCGCGAGAGGCCGTGACAGACGGTGCATCGCTCCTGCACCAGGGTCTCCCCTTCGATGAGGGCCGGCTGTTCCGTGGGTGGAGCGGGGGTCGCTTCCACCGCAGGAGATGTCGACCTCGGCGGCTGGGTAGGCTGCCCCTGAGCCGGCTGCTCCGAAGGGAGAGCGGTCGTCGGCTCTGCCGCCTTGCCGCAGGCGGAGAGAAACGAGACGGTCAACACGAGAAAGGCTCCAAGCAGAACGATCAGCGTCCGTCGATTCATTGGCTCCTCCTTCCGTTTGCCATAGGGTGCCCGGTTAGAACCGGGACGAAAGATAATATCCCGCCACGCTTGCCAGAAACGCGATCAGGATCAACAGGCCGGCCGCGCGCCCCAGGAGGCCGTTGTACCGCACCAAACGGCGGGTGCGATGGGTGAAAACGACCTTGACCAGGAGGACGAGGATCGCCAGCGTCCCCGCCACGGCGTGAACCCAGACGCGGAAGGGATAGGCGTAGATCCCCTCTCCGAGGACACAGGCCGCGGCCACGGCGGTCATAAGGCCCAAGGCGGCAACGCCGCCTCTGCGATGCCACCGGCGCAACACCTGTTTCTCGAAAGGGAACAGGGCTGGCCCTTTGCCCTGAACCTGAAGCATCGCCAGGCCCTGGAGCAGGGCCAGGCCCACGGCGATCCCCGCCGCCACCGATTTCGCTACTTCGAGACCCATCTGGCCCTCCTTAGATCTCGACCAACTTGAGCGCCAGATCGGCGGTCTCCTCCGGCCTGACCTTGAGGTCGACCTCCATCAGGTGGCCCTTCTCATCGATAGCGAAGTGGCTGCGGATGATCCCCTCGTACGTCTTGCCGAACGACTTTTTCGGCCCCCAGGCCCCGTAGGCCCGCGCCACTCGGTGGTCGGGATCTGAGAGCAGGATGAAGGGGAGACTGTGCTTCTGGCGGAACCTGACCAGCCGTTCAGGCGGGTCGGGGCTGATGCCGATGACGACCACTCCTTTCTCTTCGACCTGGGGGTAGACATCGCGGACGGCGCAGGCCTGCCGGGTGCATCCCGGCGTGTTCGCTTTGGGGTAGAAGTAGAGCACGACCTTCCGACCACGGAAGTCGGAGAGGCTCACTTCGCGGCCGTCGTCAGCGGTCAACGTAAAGTCAGGGGCAGGATCACCGGGTTTCAACATCGTCATTCCTCCTCAGAGGGCGTTTCCCTCTCCTCGGCCGCCAGCAACCCGCGCAGCGCGTCCGGTTCGGTCACCGGCGGCAGGCAGGTGAAACCCCGGCAGACGTAAGCCGTGGGACGGTTCTCCACGGGCGGACGGTCGTTCAAGAGGGGTACGGCACCGGTGGGGCCCGCGGCCACCACCAGGCAGGGGCGGTATGCCTCGAAGCAGACGGCCAGGAGCGCCTGGGCCTCCTCCGCCGTCGGATCGCCCACGACCGCGACCTCCACGGGCGAGGCCAGAGTGTAGTCCAAGGCGATGAGCCACTGACCGAAGCCCAGCGGATACCGGGCCAGCAGGGGTTGCATCGGCTCCAGCATCGAGCGGGCGACCTCGGCGTAGCGCGGCTCGGCCGCCAGATGGGCCAGCCGGAGGAGCACGAAGGCGGCCATACCGTTGCCGGAGGGGGTCGCGTTGTCCTGCAGATCCCGCGGGCGGAGGATCAACGGTTCGTGGTCGTCAGCAGCGTCGAAGAAGCCTCCATCCGGGGCACGGAAGTGCTCGATCGCCAGGTCCATCAACTCCCGGGCGGCCTCGTACCATCGGGGCCCGAACGTAGCCTGGTACAGTTCCAGCAACCCGTCGGCCAAATGGGTGTAATCCTCCAGATAGCCGGGCACTCGGGCGGCCCCCTCCTTCCAGGTGTGGTACACCCGTCCCTCGACGGTACGGGCGGCGGTGAGGAGGAAGTCGGCATTCCGCTCGGCCGCCTCCAGGTAGTCGGCCCGGCCCAGCACGCGCCCGGCCTCGGCGTAAGCGGCCAGCATCAGGCCGTTCCAGGAAGTGATCACCTTCTCGTCGCGGGCCGGCCGAACCCGCTGTTGGCGGGCGGCCAGCAACTGGCGACGGGCCTCTGTCAGTCCGTCCCGCTCCTCCAGGGCCCCCCGGAAGACAAGGATGCCCTTTCCCTCAAAGGGCACCAGATCGTACACAGCGAGGAACCGGTCGGCGTCAGCGCCCAGGACCTGGCGGATCTCTCCCTCCGTCCAGAGGTAGAACTTCCCTTCCTCGCCCTCGCTGTCGGCGTCCAACGTGGCATAGAAGCCGCCCTGGGGGTCGCTCATCTCCCGCAGGACGAAGTCCAGCGTCTCCTCGGCGACGGTGCGGAAGAGGGGGGTGCCGGTGACCTGCCAGGCGTGGAGGTACACGCGGGCCAGGAGCGCGTTGTCGTAGAGCATCTTCTCGAAGTGGGGGATCTGCCAGCGGTCGTCCACGGCGTAGCGGTGGAACCCGCCGCCCACCTGATCGTACATCCCGCCCCGGGCCATCGCTTCCAGCGTCTGGACGGCCATCCGCAGCGCCTGAGGCTCGCCGGTCCCGTGGTGGTAGCGAAGGAGGAACTCCAGCGTCATCGGCTGGGGGAACTTGGGTGCGCTGTTCCAGCCACCCCGGGCTTCGTCGAAACTGTCCAGAAGATGGAGAAGAGCACGGCTGAGTGTTGCAGGTTTCAGGGGCTCCGATGGCAGGGTCCGGAGCAGTTCGGTCCGCTGCTGGATGACTTCGACCACCTGCTGGCTGCCCTCGACGATCTCCTGGCGGCGGGTCTGCCACGCCTCGGCCACCGCACGCAGCACGTCGGGGAAGGCAGGCAGGCCGTGGCGTGGCTCGGGCGGGAAGTAGGTGCCGCCGAAGAAGGGGACCCCCTCAGGCGTGAGGAAGACGGAGAGAGGCCAGCCCCCGCCGCCGGTCATCGCCTGCACTGCGCTCATATAAATGCGGTCCACGTCGGGCCGCTCTTCTCGGTCCACCTTGATATTGACGAAGTGCTCATTCAGGATCGCCGCGATCGCCTCGTTCTCGAACGATTCGTGGGCCATCACGTGGCACCAGTGGCAGGCGGAATAGCCGATGCTGAGGAAGATCGGCTTGTCCTCTGCGCGGGCTTTCCGGAAGGCTTCTTCTCCCCACGGATACCAGTCCACCGGATTGTCTGCGTGCTGGAGGAGATAGGGGCTGGTCTCCTTCGCCAGGCGGTTTGTCATCGCTGTTTCCTTTCTCAATGGACAAAGAAGTCCGTTCTCACTGCTACCAGTATAACACGTCGTCGAAATAAAGTCAATATCGATGATAAAAACCGGGCATTTCAAAAGTCCCGATCCCTGCAGCCCTCCTCCGCAGCGCACCCGCGAGCGGCGGAGGTTGCGCGGCTACAAGGGCGTGGTATAATTTTTTCGACGAGAAAAAGTTCACCTTCGGTCAGCCCAGTATACGCGGCGATTATCCTAACCGCCGTAGAGGCGCAGAGAACGCAGGGGAAAACGCTGACTCCGTGCCCCTTCCATCTCCGCAGTGGAAACACCCCGCGCAAGGACGTCTCCCCCCCTCGTGCCTCGTGGACGATCACCGCATATACCCCTGATCGGCGTCGGATGAAGGCAAGGCATCATAGACCCTCCGCGACGACCCGTATCACGGGCCGCCCGGGAGGGGGTAAGTCTACGAAAATCAGGGGCGATAGAGGACGGCTCTGACAAGGAGAGCAACCCCAGGGCGGGGCTTTGTGTGGCGGCACGGCGGAGCACCGGCCCCCCGACCTGCCGCAGCGTTCGGCCGGATTGGAGTTGAACACGCTCTGAGGAGGGACGAGATGCGAGCCAAAGGACTCTCCATCGCCTGCGGCCTCGGTCTGGGATTGACCCTGGGGCTCCTCTGGCTGCTGGCCGCGGGCTCCGTGCAGCCCGTCCGCGCGGACAGTTTCACCGTGACCACCACGGTGGACGAGAACGACGGCAGCTGCAGCGACGGCGACTGTTCCCTGCGGGACGCCATCATCCTGGCCAACGGCAACGGCGAGGCGGATACGATCACCCTGGAGAGCGGGATCTACGTGCTGAGCATCGCCGGAGCCGACGAGGATGCTTGTAGGACCGGCGACCTGGACATCACCGGCACGCTGACCCTCGTCGGTCAGGGCCCGCAGCGGACGATCATCGATGCCAATGGGATCGACCGGGTCTTCCACCTCCTCTCCGGGGCGAACACGGTGGTCATCTCCGGGGTGACGATTATGAACGGGAGCGTCGGCGCTAGCGTGAGCGGCGGCGGTATCTTTAACCACGCTGCCGACCTGATCCTGATCAACACCGTCGTCACCAGCAACACGGCCGGCTACGGCGGCGGGGTGTTCGTCCGGGAGGGCAGTGCTACGCTGAGCAGCGGGCAGATCGTCAACAACACCGCCAACAACAGCGGCGGTGGCTTGTACGTTCGGGACGGTCGCGCGACGCTGAGCGGGGGGCAGATCGTCAGCAACACCGCCAACAAGGGCGGCGGGGTGTTCGTCGCGGAGAGCACGGCCGTCTTCACCCAGACGGGATCTGCCAGTATCATCGCCAACAACACCGCCACCACCAACGGCGGCGGGGTGTTCGTCCGGAGCGGCCGCGCGACGTTGGACGGGGGGCAGATCGTCAGCAACACCGCCAACTACGGCGGCGGAGTGTACATCTACTACAGCCGCGCGACGTTGGACGGGGGGCAGATCGTCAGCAACACCGCCTACGACGGCGGTGGGGTGTACGTCGGACAGGGTACGGCCGTCTTCGTCCAGACAGACGCCGCCAGCGCTATTTCCGGCAACACGGCCAACAACGATGGCGGCGGGGTGTACGTCTACGAGGGGCGCGCGACGCTGGACGGCGGGCGGGTCGTCAGCAACACCGCCCACCGTGGCGGCGGGGTGTTCGTCGCGGAGAGCACAGCCGTCCTCGTCCAGACCGCCGGTGCTATCGCCGGCAATACGGCCAGCAACGACGGCGATGGCGGCGGGGTGTACATCGACCACGGCCGCGCGACGTTGGACGGGGGGCAGATCGTCAGCAACACCGCCAAAAACGGCGGCGGGGTGTTCGTCGCGGAGAGCACGGCCACCTTCACCCAGAAGGGGGCTGCCAGCATCATCGCCAACAACACCGCCACCACCAACGGCGGCGGGGTGTATATGTGGAACGGCCGCGTTACGCTGAGCGACGGGCGAATCCTGGGCAACACCGCCTATAACTACGGCGGCGGGTTGTGCGTCTACGAGGGGCGCGCGACGCTGGACGGCGGACAGATCGTCAGCAACACCGCCTACGACGGCGGCGGGGTGTTCATCTTCTGGGACACAGCCGACTTCATCCAGACAGGCGCCGCCAGTGTTGTTGCCGGCAACACGGCCGACAACGATGGGGGCGGGGTGTACATCTACGAAGGACGCACGACGCTGGACGGCGGGCAGATTCTGGGCAACACCGCTCATAAGCAAGGTGGCGGGGTGTTCGCCTACCATGGCCGCGTGACGCTGAACGGGGGGCGGATTGCCGACAACACCGCCGTCGAGGAGGGCGGCGGGGTGTATCTTGCCTATGACAGCGCGACGCTGAGCGTCAACAGCGGGCAGATCGCCAGCAACACCGCCAACCTCAACGGCGGTGGGGTATATGTCCTCTACGGCAGCGCGACGATGAGCGGTGGGCAAATCATCAGCAACACCGCCGGGCGGTGCGGCGGCGGCTTCTACGCCACTAATGCGTTGACCCTCGTCAATTCCACCCTCAGCGGCAACAGGACCGACGTCGACTCGGGCGGTGGTCTCTACGCCGTCGGCGGCCCCATCCTGATCACCCACACCACCATCGCCAGCAACACGGCCGCCAGCGGCGGGGGTGGCGTCCATCGGCTCGGCGGGACGGTGCTGCTACAGGACAGCATCATCGCCCACAACGACCCAGCCAACTGCGGGGGCACGATCACCTCCAACGGTCACAACTTGGAGGACGCCGACACCTGCAATCTGACCGCCAGCGGCGACATCACGGACACCGACCCGCTCCTGGACCCCCTGACGGAGGACAATGGGACGCTGATCCACCCCCTGCGCCGTGGCAGCCCGGCGATCGACGCGGGGGTGTGCATCCCCGGCATCGCCACCGACCAGCGGGGCGTGACCCGGCCCCTGGGAAAGGGCTGCGACATCGGCGCTTACGAGTATCCCGCGGAGATCTTCCTGCCCCTGGTGCTCAGGGAGTAGCGGGAGCCCGCACAGCGGCCTCCCCCCAGCCGTGAGAGGACAGGCCCGGCTGTACGCCTCGACGGGCCCCCGACGACAGTCGACCTGGAGACGGATCGGTGCGACGCACCCTCGGCCGAAGCGGCCCGTCGGACCCTCACGGGACGAGCAGGACGCGCCGAAGGTGCGTCGCGCCCACCTTGGGGAAAGACCTCTACTCAGAAGACGGAGGATACTTCAATCCGGTGCCGGTGTTGAAGAGGACGACCCGCTCGTCGGGGGAGATCCACCCCTGTGCCAGCAGCATCTTCAACGCAGCCACCGTCGCTCCCCCCTCGGGACAGGCGAAGATCCCCTCCAGGCGGGCCATTTTCCGCTGGCCCTCCAGCAACGCTTCGTCGGGGACGGCGACGGCGGTGCCGCCGCTCTCCCGCAGGGCGCGGAGGATGAGGAAGTCGCCCACGGCGGCGGGGACCCGCAGCCCGGCGGCGACGGTGTGCGCGTCCTCCCACGGCTCGGCGAACTCCGCCCCGGCGTGGAAGGCGCGGACGATGGGGGCGCAGCCCGTCGGCTGCACCGTCACCATCCGGGGCCTGTGCTCACCGATCCACCCCAGTTCACCCAACTCCTGAAACGCCTTCCACATCCCGATCAGACCGGTCCCCCCGCCGGTGGGGTAGATGATCACGTCGGGCAGTTCCCACCCGAACTGCTCGGCCAACTCGTACCCCATCGTCTTCTTCCCCTCCAGCCGGTACGGCTCCTTGAGGGTGGAGACGTCGAACCAGCCGTTCGCCTCCGCCGCCCGCCGGGCCTCCCGCCCGCAGTCGGTGATCAGGCCGTCCACCAGCACCACCTCCGCCCCCAGCGTGCGGCATTCCAGGAGGAAGGGAGGCGGGACGTCGCGGGGCATATAGACGTGGGCCTTCATCCCGGCCCGCGCCGCGTAGGCAGCCATCGCCCCGGCCGCGTTGCCCGCCGAGGGGATCACGACCTCCCGCACACCCAGTTCGCGGGCGCGGGAGATCGCCGCCGAGAGCCCCCGCGCCTTGAAGGACCCCGTGGGGTTGAGGCTTTCGTCCTTGATGTAGAGGTGTTCCATCCCCAGCGCTTCTCCCAGCCGCCGGGCAGGGGTGAGTGGGGTGAACCCCTCCCCCAGGCTGACGACGTTCCCGGGTTCCCGAACCGGCAACAGCGCGCGGTACCGCCACATCGTCGGCTCGTCGGTGAGGGCGGCCTCCCGGCCCAGGGCACGGACCGCCGCCAGGTCGTAGCGGGCCAGCAGGGGGCGCTGGCAATCGGGGCACAGCCGTTGGAGACGGTCGGCGTCGAAGGTGCGGCCACAGAGGGAGCATTCCAGATGGGTCAGGTGCGACATCGCTACGCCTCCCCGACGATCTGGACCACCAGCCGCCGCGTGCGGGGCCGGGTGTCGAAGTCGCAGAAGACGATCTGCTGCCAGGTCCCCAGCGTCAACCGCCCGCCGACGAACGGCACGGTGAGGGAGGGGCCGATCAGGGCCGCCCGGACGTGGGAGTGGCCGTTGTCGTCCCCCCAGCGCAGGTGGTGCCGATAATCCCTGTCGGGCGGAACCACCTCGTCCAGCACCTGCTGCATGTCGGCGATGACGCCGCTCTCGTACTCGATGGTGGTCAGCCCGCCGGTCGATCCGGGGCAGAAGACGGTGACGATCCCGGCCCGCAGGCCCGATTCCCGCACCAGTTGGGCCACCTCGCCGGTGATGTCGACCACATCGGTGTGACCGCGGGTGCTGAGGTGCAGTTCTTTCGTGATGACCATACCCACCTCCGGATTGGGGATTGGGAATTTCGGATTTCGACTATAGCACGAACCGCTTGCGGTTTCAAATCGCTGGACATCCCGTTCAACTCTGCTATAATCCCTGCACACAGCGTCTCACAGGAGGTCGATTCGATGATCCACGGGGTCGAGGTCAAGGAGTTGGCCACCCACACCGACGAGCGGGGGTTCTTCCGGGAGATCCTCCGGGCCAGCGACCCGATCTTCGCCGAGGGGTTCGCCCAGTGGAGCCACACGGTGAGCCACAC
>DROW01000133.1 GCA_011388675.1 Chloroflexota bacterium
CAACCGGCACCGACGCCGGCCCACCCATCGCGTCGCCGGAGACGAAGACAAGAAGCGTGCCCGCCTCCCAGGTGCACGTGCCCGTGTTGCGCAGCCGCCAGGTCTTGGTGAAAGCGGTGCCGGACGGAAACTCGGTGTTGTCGGGTACGGTGACGTCGGCGACGAACGCCGCGTTGAGGGTACATCCCCCCTGGGTAGTGATGTCCGGCGCTGGCGTCGGCGTCGGTGTGACACCACCCGCTGCCTCCCCGCTAGGGGTGGGGGTCGTCTCCGCCGGAGTGCTGGACAGGTTGCAGGCCAGAGTCGCCAGCACAACCAAGATGAGCGCGATCGCCAGTACATTCCTATTCATCTCAAGTTCCTCCTCGAAAAGGTCTCAACTCTGATAACGAGTCGAGAGAGGCTGAAGTTACACCTTTATGGAACCGGCACCGCATAGTACATCCAAGCCGACCAGTCGCTGTAATTCCTCGCTCCGTCCTCCGCCATCACGTGCCAGCGGTAGAGATAATACGAGCAAGGCACGTCCTCTACCTGACTGGCCGAGACCGGATACCACGAACCCTCCAAAATCCATTCTCTCCCCGTCCACCGCTCCAGGCGGACGTAGTAGACGACGCCGCTGGGGTCGGAGACGGGGTTCCAGCGCAGGGTCACCGGGCAGGCGGTGTTCTCCGGGCCGTTCGGGTCGGTGGTCCCGGGCCCGATGGGCTGAGGCGCCGGCGGGGGGACGGTGTCCGGCGTCGGCGTGGGGGTAACGCAGGAGCCGGTGACGTCGATGGTGAGGGTGCGCACCTCGTGGGTGCCGTCCCGCAACACCACCTCCAGCGTGTGGGTCTCCGGCGCACAGGGGCAGGTCTGTTGGGAGCCCACGCCCGCCACGCCCTGACCGTCGAAGTAGACCCCGGCGACGTTGGCCGTCTCCCAGTGGACGGTGGTGCAGGAACCGGCGGGGACGGTGGTCGCGTCCGCCCAGAAGGCGATGGAGGCCGCCGGGGTCGGCGTCGCCGTGGGCGTGGAGGTGGGAGTGGGGGTGACCGGTGTGGGCGTGGGAGTCGGGGTGGAGGTGGGGGGAACGGGCGAGGGGGAGGGCGAGGGCGGCGACGACGGTGAAGGGGAGGGCGACGGCGGCGGCAGCGTAGGGGAGGTCGGTGGGGGCGGGGTCCAGGTGTCGGTCGGTGGCGGGGAGGGAAGTGCCGGCGTGGGAGTGGGTCCAGGGGCGAAGACCGCCAGCGTGGCGAACGCGAGGATCCCAAGCAGCAACAGCCCGCCGATCACGCCGAGCAGCACCAGCCAGAAGACGTTCCCTGGCTCCGATCCCCCTCCTCGGCCTGAGGAAGGAGGGGAGGAAGGAGGGGACGGGGGCGGGGAGACTGGCCGGGGAGGCGGCAGTTCCTCCAACCGCTGCAGGAAGCGGGGGCGGAGAGTGGGCGGGGGGAAGACGGGGGCCAGGAGGGCCAGCAGGTTAGAGACGGCCAGAAGTTCCTTCCGCGTCCGCTGGCAGACGGGGCAAGAGGCGATATGCTCTTTGACGCGGCGGCGGGTGGACCGATCCAACTCCCCGTCGATCTCGGCCGAGAGGAGTTCATCCAGTTCCCGGCACGCCCCTCTCCCTTCTTCCATCATTACCTGTAGCCCATAGAGGTCCCGGAAGGCCAGCCGCGCTCGGTGCAGCGTGACCTTCACGTTGTCCAGTGAGACGCCCAGGATGCCGGCGATCTCTCGGTAGGAGAGCCCCTCCAGTTCGCGCAGGAGAAGGATCTGGCGGTAGTTCTCCGGGAGCCGGTGGAGCGCGCGCCAGACGGCCTGTCGGACCTCCTCTCGGCGGGCCTCCTGCTCCGGGTCGGCCTCCGGATGTTCGTCGGCGGGCTCCGGAGCCGATGCTTCACCTGCATCCCAATCCGGCAGGGAGATCTCGTCCTTGTAGCGGCGAAGTCCGTCGATCGCCAGATTGCCCGCGATCCGGTAGATCCACGACTTGAAGTCGTACGGAGGGCCCAGTTGGTTCAGGGACTGGTGGGCGCGGATGAAGGCCTCCTGGGTCAGATCCTCTGCCCATTGCCGGTTCCCGACCAGGCGGTAGAGGTAGCCGTAGATCCGCCGTTCGTACCGGCAGAACAGCTCGCCGAAGGCCGCCTTATCCCCCCGCTGGGCCCGGTGTACCAGTTGTATGTCGCTCGAGTTGTTCGCTCGGTGTCCGACTCTCATAACGATCCCACCGGCCGAAAAGTTACAAGCCCCCTGCGGGTCGGGGCAGCGAAGGGGAACGGGGTTTGTTCACCGACCCAGGTAGCGCAGACTGCGCTCGATGGCCTCCGGATGGTTCATTTCCAGGCAGACCAGGGGATGGCGTGGCAACGTCTCCAGAAGGGGAAGGACAACCCGGTAGTCGATGACACCGTCGGGCGCGTCGAGAGGGAGGTGTTCGTCGTAGTATCCGCGATGATTGTTGATATGGATGTGGATTATCCACTGCCGAAGCCGGTCGATCCACGCCGGAAGGGGGGTAGAATCAGTGTAGAGGTACACGTGCCCGACATCCAAGCACGCACCCAGTCGAGGGGAATCGATCCGCTCTAGGAGGTTGGCGATGATCTCCGGGTTCGGTTCCCACATATTTTCCAGAGCGATGAACAGATCAAGGCGTTCGGCCTCCTGGAGAAGACCGGCCCAGAACTCTTCCTGTATCCGGGTCCACTCGGGCAGATATTCGGGACGGCGGACGAAGGGAAGATAGTTGGCGTGAAAGACAACCGTCCGGGCTCCCAGTTCGGCCGCGATTTGGAGGCTGAGGGCATATCGCTCGCGGACGAGCGCTCGGACCTGCTTGTCGGGGCTGCCGCTGTTCATATCGTAGAAAACCCCGTGGAGCGCCCGTTCTCCGGTGAACCCGCGGAGTAGGCGCTTGTACCGTCGGACCAGGTCCTTCCAGTCCCCGTCTAGCAGGTTGGGATGATAGCCGAAGACCTGAATCTCCAGGCCTACGCGGTGTTCTGACGCGAGAGCGATGTAGGGGGCAATGTCAAGTTGCTTCGCTGTGATGGCCAACCGAAGCATTAGCGACCTCTAAAATGGATTGTACACCAAATCAGGCCGGTCGGCAAGGGGTTTCGCGCCGGGTTGGGTGTGCTTCAGAATAGAGGCAGATTGAGAAGGGCCCAAACTGAAGCGCACCCCGGAGATACCCCGCCAGGCGAATGAGGGCACGACCCCTCAAATTCACCTCGGTGAGACGCCGGGTACTAGGTAGACGGACCGTGGCGGGAGCGGACGGCGAGGGCGTACAGGCGGTAGAGAAGAGGGCGCAGGGGGCGATCCCAGGCACCGACAGTGCGCACCAGTTTCCCACCGAAGCCGCGCTTGAAGCGGTACACCCCCCACAGACCGTCCCGGCGATGGGTGAACTCCGCCTCCAACTGCTCCAGGTCGGCATCCGGCACGCCCCACAGGTCGTACTCGGTGCATCCCAGGGACCGGGCCCAGCGCATCGCTTCCCACTGGAGAAGGTACGTGGGCATCTTCTCCCGGTGAGCGTCGCCGGAGGCCCCGTAGAAGTACCAGGACCGTCGCCCAAGGGCGAAGGCCATCAGCGCCGCCACCGGCTCTCCCTCAACCTCGGCGATCAGGAGCCGTGCCCAGCCTCGGGGAACGAAGAGGTGGAAGGCCCGTTCATAGTAAGCGGGGGAATGGACGCCAAATCGGTTTCGGGCACCGGTGATCGCCATCAATCGGTTGAACGCCGGCAGATCCGCCTCCGTGCCCTCCCGCACCACCACACCCTTCCGGGCCGCCAGCCGGACGTTGTACCGCGTCTTCTGCTTCATCCGCGCCAGGACCTCCTCCTCCGTCCCGGAGAGGTCCACGACCAGGGTACGCCGCGGCTGGATGCTATCCAAAGGAGAGGGGACGAAACCCAGGGCAGCCAATCGCTTCCGGTGGATCGGCTCGTCCGGCAGGTCCGGCTCCACCGTAAGGG
>DROW01000134.1 GCA_011388675.1 Chloroflexota bacterium
CCGCCGGTAAGCCGCACGCTACTGTCGTACCAACCAGCAGTGCAAGGATTACCCACTTTCGCATCCGAGATAGCCTCCTGTGTGGAATGAAACCACAGAGGCACAGAGGACACAGAGGGCCTCCAAAAATTTTCGAGAAAACTCTGTGCCCTCTGTGTCTCTGTGGTAAATTCTATTCCCAACCGTGCTCTAGCGCTGCGCGCAGGCGGGCGATCTCCTCCTGCAGTTCCTCGATCCTCCGGCGCATCCGCAGGATCACCTCGATGCCCGCCAGGTTGATCCCCAACTCCCGCAGCCGACGGATGCGTCGGAGGGTGATCAGATCCTCCTCCGTCAACGGGGCCTCCACCAGCCCCCAGCGGATGTACCGTCGGACGGTCGTGGGGGTCAGGCCGCAGCGGCGGGCAGCGACGGAGATGGTGATGATCTCGACCTCTCGCTCGTCCATCACCGCCCCTCCTGCGAAAGGCGACGGAGTTCCTCAAACAGTTCCCGCTGGCGCGGGGTGAGTCGGGTGGGCAGCCTTACCTCCACCCGCGCGTACAGGTCGCCGTACTGCCCCTTCTGGCGCAGTTTGGGCATCCCCTTGCCCCGCAGCCGGAAGGTCTGCCCGTTCTGCGTGCCGGGCGGAATGGTGAGCATCACCGGACCGGCGAGGGTCTCCACCCGGACCTTGCCCCCCAGCACCGCGGTGTAGAGGTCCACCGGCACGGTGGTGTACAGGTCGTCGCCGCGCCGCTCGAAGCGGGGGTGGGGCGCGACCCGCACGCGCAGGTACAGGTCGCCCGGCTGACCGCCCGCCGCGCCAGGGCCGCCCTCCCCGGCCATTCGGATGCGCAGGCCGGTATAGGCCCCGGGGGGGATCTTCACCTGGAGGCGGCGGCCGTCCTTCTGGAGAAGGCGGGTCGTGCCGTGGTAGGCCTCCTCCAGGCTGATCTCCACCTCGTGTTCCAGGTCCTGTCCGCGGCGAGGGCGGGCCCGAAACTCGAAGCCGCCCGGCGCGCCGCCCAGCCCGCCGAAAATCTGGGTGAAGAAGTCGGAGAAGGGGCTGGAGCCACCGAACAGATCCTCCAGGTCCTCGGCGGTGCCGTAGCGGACGTAGACCCGCTGGCCGCCGGGGGCTGCGGAGACCCATTGGCTCCAGTCGAAATCGTCGGGCTGACCACCCATCCGCTCCCACTCCCGCCAGGCGGCCCCTAACTGGTCGTACTTGCGCCGCTTCTCGGGGTCGGAGAGGACCTCGTAGGCCTCGTTGATCTCCTTGAAGCGCTCCTCGGCTTCCTTGTCGCCCGGGTTGACGTCGGGGTGGTATTTGCGGGCCAGGCGGCGGTAGGCCCGTTTGATCTCGTCCTCTGTGGCGTCCCGGCTGACGCCGAGGATCTGGTAGTAGTCCTTGTACTCCACGGTTCCTTGTTCCCTCCGGTAGGGTAGGCAGGTGCGACGCACCTTGAAGGTGCGTCGCACCTAGGTCGCCACGATCACCCGGGCCGGGCGCAGCAGCCGGTCGCCGATCCGGTAGCCGGGCTGGACCACCTCGACCACCGTGTCCGGCTCGACGCCGGCCTCCTCGTGGGAGACGGTCCCCACCGCCTCGTGCCACGCCGGGTCGAACGGCTGCCCTTCGGCCTCGATCGGCTCCACGCCCTCCTGGCTCAACAACCGCATCATACTCTGGTAGGTGAGGTCCACCCCCTGCCGCAGGCTCTCGGCGTCCACGCCGTCGGCGGAGAGGGCGCGGGCCAGGTCGTCGGCGACGGCGAGGAAGGCCCGCAGGAGCCGCTCCTTGTCGGCCTGGACCTGGTCCTCTGCCAGCCGCCGCTGCCGCTTACGGAAATTGTCCATCTCCGCCTCCAGGCGGAGCGCCCGGTCTTTCCACATCTCCAGTTCTTCCGTGGTTTTCTCCAGTTCCTCGACCACCTCTTCCGCTGCCTCGGGTGCGCCCTCTGTCGGTGGTGGGGAGGGGACGGGCACAGGCACCGCCTCCGCCTCCATCACCGGCGGCACACCCTCCTCGACGGGGGCGGCAGGCGGTTGGGCCTTCCGCTCCTCCAGGTCCTGTTTCTTCACCCGAATGGGGATCTTCTTCCGGCTCGGCACGGTCATCCCTCCTTAGGTCAACGTCGGTGCGGCCGGTAGAGGCGACCTGCAGGTCGCCTCTACCGGCCGGTCGCCCCTACCGGCGTTCGACCCTACGTCTCCTCGAACTCGCCCTCAATGACGTCCTCACCACCGGAGGAAGGACCTTCCGGGCCGGGGCCGGGGGTTGGCCCGCCGGCCGCTTGCTGCTGCTGGGCGTACATCTGCTGGCCCAGCGCCATGCTGGCGTTGCGCAGGTCCTCGATCAGGCGGCGGATGCGGGCGATGTCGTCCCCTTTCATCGCCTCCTTCAGGTCGGAAATGGTCTGCTCGATCCGCGACCGGTCGGAGGCCGGGACCTTGTCGCCCAGTTCCCGCAGGAACTTCTCGGTCTGATAGATCAACTGGTCGGCCGTGTTCCGGGCCTCCACCAGTTCCTTCCGCTGCCGGTCCTCCGCCTCGTGCCGCTTGGCCTCCTGCACCAGCCGCTCCACCTCCTCCTTGCTCAAGTTGGTGGTCGCGGTGATGGTGATCGACTGCTCCTTGCCGGTCGCCTTGTCCTTCGCCGAGACGTTCAGGATGCCGTTGGCGTCGATGTCGAAGGTGACCTCGATCTGCGGCACGCCGCGCGGCGCGGGCGGGATGCCCTCCAGGTTGAACCGACCCAGGCTGATGTTGTCGGCCGCCATCGGTCGCTCACCCTGCAGGACGTGGATGGTGACGACGGTCTGTCCGTCCTCGGCGGTGGTGAAGATCTCGCTCTTGCGCACCGGGATGGTGGTGTTGCGCGGGATGAGCGGCGTCATCACCCCGCCCAGCGTCTCCACGCCCAGGGTCAGCGGCGTCACGTCCAGCAGGACCACGTCCTTCACCTCACCGGCCAGCACCCCGGCCTGGATCGCCGCGCCAACGGCTACTACCTCGTCGGGGTTGACCCCCTTGTGGGGCTCCTTGCCGGTCAGTTCCCGGACCAGATCCTGGATCATCGGCATCCGGGTAGCGCCGCCGACCAGGATCACAGCGTCCAGGTCCTTCGCCGTCAACTTGGCGTCCTTCAGCGCTTGCTCGAACGGACCGCGGCACCGCTGGACCAGGTCCTCGGTCAACTGTTCCAGTTTGGCGCGGGTCAGTTTCATCTGCAAGTGCTTCGGGCCGGAGGCGTCGGCGGTGATGAAGGGCAGGTTGATCTCCGTCTCCAGCATCGAGGAAAGTTCGATCTTCGCCTTCTCCGCCGCCTCCTTCAGCCGCTGCAGGGCCTGCCGGTCCTCCCGCAGGTCGATGCCGTACTCCTTCTTGAACTCGTCGGCGATGTAGTCGATGATCCGTTGGTCCCAGTCATCGCCACCCAGGTAGGTGTCGCCGCTGGTGGCCTTGACCTCGACGACGCCCTCGCCGACCTCTAGGATGGAGACGTCGAACGTGCCGCCACCCAGGTCGAAGACCAGGATCGTCTCCGCGCCCTCTTTATCCAGCCCATAGGCGAGGGACGCGGCGGTCGGCTCGTTGATGATGCGCAGGACCTCCAGACCGGCGATCTTGCCGGCGTCCTTGGTGGCCTGCCGCTGGCTGTCGTTGAAGTAGGCCGGCACGGTGATCACCGCCTGGGTCACCTCCTCACCCAGGTAGGCTTCGGCGTCCTGCTTCAGTTTGCGCAGGATCATCGCCGAGATCTCCTGCGGCGTGTACTCTTTGCCGGTCACCGGAATGTAGACCCGGGCATCCCCCTGTGGCCCTTTCACGATCTTGTAAGGCAAAATCTGCCGCGCTTTCTCCACCTCCGGGTCGTCGTACCGGCGACCCATCAGCCGCTTGATCGAGAAGATCGTATTTTCCGGGTTGATGATTGCCTGCCGTCGGGCGGGCTGGCCCACCAGCCGCTCCCCGGTCTTGGTGAAAGCGACCACCGAGGGGCACAGCCGCCCCCCCTCAGCGGTGGGGATCACCACCGGCTCGCCTCCCTCCAGCACGGCCACCACCGAGTTGGTCGTACCCAGGTCGATCCCTACAATCTTGCCCATCCTTCCCTACCTCCCAAAGTTTTCAGAGTATGCGTTCACCACAGAGACACGGAGGGCACAGAGGAATTCTAAATTTTTACGGAGAAAACTCTGTGTTCTCTGTGCCTCCGTGGCTTTTAGTTACTCGTAGCCGGGCGGGTGCGGACCCGCACGGTGCGCCGGGACGGCGGCAGTGCGTTCCACAACCGCTTCACCCGGCGCTTCAGCCGCGCCATCAGACCCTCCGCTTTGGGGAGGTGAACGGTCAGGACGCCGCCGGAGAGTTCTGCCTCCGCACGCCGGGCATCTACCCGGAAGGGCAGGCGGAAGGTCCGCTCCCAGATGCCCGCCCGCTGCTCGCGGAGGACCCAGCCGAACCGATCCACCGTCCGTTCCTCCCGCACCTCGGCGCGGAGGGTCAGGCGGTCGCCCCGGATCTGGACCTCCACGTCGTCGGGGCGGACGCCGGGCAGAGCGGCCCGCACCATCAGCCCGTCCTCCGTGCGGGTCAGGCTTACCTCCGGCCCTTCGATGGGCTCCGTCCATACCCAAGGCTCCAACAGCCGATCCATCATCCGACGCATCACCATCAGATCAGCCCACGGATCCCATCGCATCAACATACCGCATCACCTCCTTTCGTCGGGTCTGATGCACGCAGACGCGACGGTCGTCCGTCGCGCCGTCCCTATCCTACCGGGTGCGGATGAGAAAGACGTTAGAGAGGGATTAGAAGAGCATTAGAGCGAGGGATCTTCGCCGCAGAGACGCAGAGAGCGCGGAGATTTTTCAAAAATTTCCTCTGTGTCCTCCGCGCCTCTGCGGTTTTCTACTCCACCCGGGCACGGGCGTCGACGGCGACGACGCCGTCCGGGAGGGCGATCAGCGGGTTGACGTCGATCTCCAGCAGGCGGGGATGGTCGATCAGCAGGCGGGAGAGGGCCAGCAGGGATCGGACCAGCCCTTCCCGGTCGGCCGGGGGGGTGCCTCTCACCCCTTCCAGCAGTCGGCTGCCGTGCACCTCGTCGATCATCGCTTCGGCGTCGTCGCGGGTGAGGGGCGCGACGCGGAAAGCGACGTCGCCTAGCACCTCCACGTAGACGCCCCCCAGTCCGAACATCACCACCGGCCCGAAGGTGGGGTCCTGTTTGCCGCCCAGGATCACCTCGACCCCTCCTTCCACCATCCGCTGGATCATCAGCGCGCTGCCCGCCGGAGCGCGGTTCATCATCCGTCGGGCCGCCTCCCGAACTGCCTCCGGGGTGCTCAGTCCCAGCGCCACCCCGCCGACGTCGGTCTTGTGCACCACTTCGGGGGACAGGATTTTCAGGGCGACCGGGTATCCTAGCCGGTCGGCGGCCTGGACGGCCTCCTCCGGAGTCGACGCTCTTGCCCAGGGAGCGATCGGGATGCCGTAGGACTGGCATAGGGTCAGTGTCTGGTCCGTCGTCAGGGTGCCAGCCGGGAGGGTGTGGGCCGCTTCGTTCGGCCCCGCCGTTTCGTGGGCGGGGGACGGGGCGGGGACGAACCGCCGACGGTGCCACTCCCGCGCCGCTGCCAGTCCCCGCACAGCCTCCTCGATCTCGGTGAAGACGGGGAGGTCGATCATCTGTTGCACCACCCGGGCCTCGTCCTCCATAGCGTAGACACAGAGGGCCACCGGTCGCCCTGTCTCTCGGACGATCGCCTCCACGCTGCGGGCCAGCCGTCGGCCTCCCTCCGTCTCGGCCGGGCTGTAGGTGTTGATCAACAGGACGGCGTCCGGGGCGAGGCTACGCAGGCATTCTTCGACGATTCGGGCGTAGAGGTCGAAGTCGAAGATGACCCCCAGGTCGATGGGGTTGGTGAGCGCGATGACGTCGGCGCGGAAGAGACGGCGCACGCGCTGGGCGAAGTCGTCGGGAAGGGGGGGGAGGCGGAAGCCGTAGGCCTCGGCCGCGTCAGCAGCGATCACCGCGTGCCCGCCGGACCGGGAGATGATCACCAGTCGGTTCCCCTGGACCGGCGGCAACGACAGGGCCTGGGCCATCGCTACCGCGTCCCGAAACCCCTCCGCGCGCAGGATGCCCGCCTGCCGAAAGGCTGCGTCCACGATCCGGTCGTCGTCGGCGAGGGCGGCGGTGTGGGAGGAGGCGATCCGCTGGCTGGCCCGCCCCCGGTTCGCTTTGTGGACGATGATCGGCTTGGAGGAGGACCGGGCCAGTTCCAGTAACCGGCGTCCGTCGCTCAGCGATTCTAGGTATAAGACGACGATCTCCGTGCCGGGGTCCTCTAACAGATAAGAGAGGTAATCGATCTCGTGCAGATCGGTCTTGTTGCCGATGCTGACCACTTTGTTGACGCCGACGCCGGCTGCGGAGAGTCGGTCGAGATAGGTGACGGAGACCCCGCCGCTCTGAGCGACCACCGAGGCGGGGCCGAAGCGGACCATCTCCGGGGAGAGGGGGGCGAAGGGGAGGCACACGCCGGTCTCCAGGTTGACCACGCTGATGCAGTTGGGGCCGACGAACCGGATTCCCCATCGGCGGGCCACCTCCAGCAGCCGCTCCTCCAGCCGACGGCCCTCCTCGGAGAACTCGCCAAAGCCGCCCGATTCGATCACCACGCGCCGTATCCCCTTCCGACCGCACGCCTCCACCAGGTCGGGCACCGTCGGGGCGGGGGTCAGGATCACCGCCAGGTCGATCCCATCCGGAAGTCGGTCGAGAGACGTAGCGATGGGAATCCCCTCGACCTCCCCCGCCTGCCGCCCGACCGCGTAGAGGTCGCCCCGGTACCCGAAGGCGCGCAGATTGGCGAGGATGTTCCGGGCCAGGTTGTCCGGCTTCTCCGAAACGCCGATGACGACGATGCTCTCGGGATAGAAGAACCGGTCCATACGAACCCCTCCTGCCGATGCGAGTTTTCACCGGTCGCCGCGGCGGGTCGGCCGGCGACCGGGCTTCATTATACGTAGCGGAGCGGTACGCGCCAGCGGCGGCGTCCAAACGCGGGGCAGGGCTTGTCAGGGTGTGCTTCAGAATAGGGGGAGATTGAGAAGAGCCGACGGACACCTGCGCTCCCAAACCGAAGCACACCCACCCAGGGACGACCGCTTGAAGTCGCCCGG
This sequence comes from Chloroflexota bacterium, assembly GCA_011388675.1. Classification (GTDB taxonomy): domain Bacteria; phylum Chloroflexota; class Anaerolineae; order B4-G1; family DUEL01; genus DUEL01. Next base: position 7,183 of record DROW01000134.1, read on the forward strand.
AATTATGGTATAGTAACATTGCTCGTGGGAAGAGAAGGCAAAGCCTTCCCCGAGCGAAGGAGTGGCCGATGAAACGTTCCCTGTGGATACTTGGGCTAGCGGTGGCGGCGGGATGTGGAGTTCTGGCACTTCTTACCTTCCTCTTCCCCGGCCAACCTGCACCTTCTATGGCTGCTCCGCTCTCCCGCAGCGCGTCGATTGCCCTTCCCTTTCCCCAATCCCTCCTGATCACTTGCACCCTGGCGACCACGACGACGGACGCCCTGCCCAACATCAACTCCTTTGACGACGCAGCGATCCTGGCGGACTACGAGGGTCTGGCCCTCGTGCAGGGCAACAAAGGGGACGAACGGAATCCGGAGGAGGATTATTTCCGGTTGGACAACGCAGTGCCTAACTGGACTTACCGTGTGGAGGCAATACCGGACGGGGTGGGGAACTACAACCTGGGCATCGTGGTCTACGACGCCAGCCGCCAACCGATCATCACGGATGCCAATACCCTGGACGGCAACGAGGCCAGCGTCTCCCTGGTAGCGACCTCTTCCGGCCCCTATTATTTCAAGGTCTATCAGATCAGCAACTATTGCAGCGGCGGGACGTATCATCTGACGGCTTATGCCTCCTCCCCCACCCCCACCCCCACCCCTACGCAGGGGCCTACCCCCACCCCTACCTCCCCCGGTCCCACCCCCATCCCAGGCGCCGACCGATTCGAGCCGAACTACGACTTCGATCACGCGGCCACCATCGGCGTCAACATCACGTACGACAATCTGAATTTCATCCCCTGGGGGGATGCGTCGGAGGACAATGACTTCTACAAGATCTGGGTCAAGCCCGGTCTTCTCTACACGTGTGAGACGTTGGACCTGGCTCCGGGTGTAGACACCAACCTGATTATGTACGACGCCAACCGCAATCCCATCGGCGGCAACGACGACGTGAAACTGGGGGATTACCGGAGCCGCTTTTCCTACTTTTCCAACTACGAGGGCTATCTTTACATCCTCGTAGGCCACGGTGGGCGACTGCCTTTGGCCGAGGTCGAGAACAGCGAGTACAGCCTCCGCTGCTCGATGACCGTTCCGGGGCAGCCTACCGCTACCCCCACCCCCCGACCCACGCGCACCCCTCGTCCGTACCGAACCCCCACTCCTCCCGCGTCTCCGCTTGCCACACCCACGCTGCCTCCGGAAGCCGACCTCACGGTCCGTCTGCTGAGCACGCCCACACCTTCTCCCTCGCCGTCGGTCAGCACCCCCGTTCCCCGCTTCGTCTCCGTGGACCTGCTGGTCTACTACGACGCAGACGGCGACCGCACCCCCGATACTGGTGAGGGCGTCTCCGGCATCCCCGTGATCGCCTACGATACCGCTACCGGCACGATGATCACCCGCTGTTTCACCGAACTCTCGGGGCGATGCCAGTTCACCGTCGCCGTGCAGGGGCAGGTCCGGATCAGCATTCCCTATCTGGGCGTGGAGCGGGTGATCAGCGAAGGGGAGACGGGGCTGCGCATCCGGATCCCGCCCAGCCCCCTTCCCTGATCCATCGGCCGTGGAAGGTTCAATCTGTCGTCAGGAGCATGTTGATGGCTGAACAACCCACCTCGTCGCCGAAGCCGCCTCGGGGCGGAGGCCCCACCTCCATCCGCCTGTCCCGTCCCCTCGTCATCGTTGGGGGGATCATCGGGGCTCTCCTCCTCATCGCCCTGGGGTTCCTCTTCGTCCGTTCCCTTCTCCCCTCTCCGACGGAGCCGGGGCCGGGTGAGAGCCCTCTGGAGACCCCGCCCACCTCGCCGCTTCCGCCTACTCCCGTCGCTCCACCGCTTGTGGAGGTGGGGGAGAGCGAGGTCCCTCTGGCCGTGCCGACCCTGCTGGAGGTCGGTGGGCGATCCATCCCCGTCCGCCCTTCCCTCCCCCAGGCCGAAGACCCCTGGGCGGTTGAGGCCGGCCAGTCGGACACGGCCGTCTGGCTCTACGGCACCGTCGTCAACTACGTCCTGGGGCTCCCGCCTACCGACGAAAACCGGGAGACGGTAAGGGGGATTCAAAAGGGAGACCCGCTCGTCCTTCGCCTCTCCGATGGGAGTCGGATCACCTTCCGGGCGCTCCTCCCCGACGAGGTTCCCGTCGGATCGGAGGAGGTGTTCGAGCAGACCCAGCCCCGGTTGACCCTGATCCTGCTGGACCCAACGGCCTGGACGGTGCTCCGGGCGGACTTCGAGGCGGTGGTGGAACCGACCCCCGCCACAGGCGAGCGGATGGCCGAGGTCGGGCAGACGGTGCAGGTGGGCGATGCCCGCGTCGTGGTGCTGGAAGGGCACGCCGAACGGGGTGGGGCAGGGCTGGCACCGGGGACGATGCTCTACTTCGTCGAGGTCCTGGTCCGGAACACCGGCGACGCCGCCCTGACGCCGAGCACCTTCCTGATGGTGCTGGAGGACGGGAAGGGGAACCGGTACACTCCCTCTCCCTCCGCCGCCGGGGCGGGGAAGCACGGGCCCCTGCCGGAGAGCATCGGGCCCGGACGGGAGGTGAAGGGCTCGGTAGCCTACGTGGTCCCTGAAGATCTCGCCGGCCCTAATTTGATCTGGACCTTTTCCCCCACGCCGGCGTCGGAAGTGCGGACCCGCTTTTCGATCCCCTACGCGCCTCCTGCGAACCCGGCCCCGCTGCCGGAGGTGACAATCCTGGAGGCGTTCCTCGGGGAGAACGGGACGATCCTGCACGTCGTAGCGGAGATCCACAACCCGGGCGATGAGATCCTGACCGTCACCGCCGACGACATCGCTCTGAGTTCCTCCGCCGGGCCGGGGAGGCTGCAGACGCCATCTCCGCCCTTCCCCTGGGTCATCGCCGGGGGGAAGACCCGACAGGTCGAACTCCAGTTCGACCGCCCCGAGGCCTCTACGGCCGTCGTCACGATCTTGGGTTACACCTTTGAAATCTCGGGAATGCCGTAACGATGGAAGCCGAAACCTACCGCGTGCAGTTGCGTCAGCGCCTTCTCGCGCTTTCCAAAGAGCAGTTAATCGGAATGCTGGAGGACGCGGCTAAGAACTGGCTCGCCCACGACGGTCTTTGGTTTCTGAACGTCGAAAAGCGGTTCGGGATGGAGACCGCCATTGAGGTGGACGCCGCGGCCTGGGAGCAGTTCACCGTCATCGAGGCCCGCCGCATTATGAAGCGGCACGGGATCGAGCCAGGGGGCGGGCTGGACGCGCTGGAGAAGGCTTTGGGGCTCCGCCTCTACGCTTTCCTCAACGTCCAGGAGTGCATTCGGGTGGACGAGCGGACCCTGATCTTCCGGATGAACGAGTGCCGGGTGCAGGCCGCGCGGAAGCGAAAAGGATTGCCCGATTTCCCTTGTAAGCCAGTAGGTCTGGTGGAATACTCCAACTTCGCCCGCGCCATCGACCCCCGCATCCGCACCCGATGCCTGGCCTGCCCACCCGACCCCCATCCCGACGAGTATTGGTGCGCCTGGGAGTTCACGCTGGAGGAATGACCCTGCGACCTGCTCCCCTGCTCCCTGCGTCCTTGCGTCCTACTCCCCTGCTCCCTGCGTCCTTGCGACCTGCTCCCCTCCTCCCTGCGTCCTTGCATCCTGCTCCCTTGCTCCTTTGCTCCCTTGCGACCTTTTTGCGATGCGCCCGCTAGAGCAGCACCTGATCCGCTGTGACCCCATCCGCCTCTCGGTCATCGCCGAGCGGTGGGGGGTGGAACTACCTCGGGGCCCCCGGCGAGAACAGGCGGCCGCCCTCGCCGAACGGATGACCGTCCCGGAACAGATCGTCGCCGTCTGGGAACGGCTGGGGGAGGCGGAGCGCCGTGCCCTGGGCGATCTCCTCGCCGAAGAGGGAAAACTTCCCTGGCAGACCTTCATCCGTTCCTGGGGAACGGTGCGCACGATGGGGCCAGCGCGCCTGGAGCGGGAGCGCCCCTGGGAGGACCCGGTCTCGCCTGCGGAGGCCCTTTGGTATTGGGGGTTGGTCTTCCAGGACCTCGAAGAGGGGCCTGCCGGATTGGTGGAGGTCGCCGTGGTGCCGGAGGAACTTCGCCCACATCTCCCTGCGCCACCGCCCCCCGTCGTCCACCCCACCCCCTGCCCTCCCCCTCCCCTCGTCCACCCCGCCGACGACAGCCTGCTGGACGATGCCTGCACGCTGTTAGCCTATCTGCAGAATCACCGGCTGCGTCCGGGGCCGGAGGGGGAGTGGCCGGCGCGGGACGAGGCTCGGCTCCTCCGCCAGTTCCGCGACGACCGGCCCGACCGGTTTGCTTTTCTGCGCCATTTGGCCCGCCGGACGGGCTGGCTTCGAACCGATGAGAGGGGGTACCTCCGTCCCAACCCAGAGACGGTGATCGGCTGGCTACGGGCTCCTACCTGGGAGCAACGGTCGGCACTGGCGCGGACCTGGCGGGAGGATCCTACCTGGAACGATCTCTGGCATGTCCCCACCCTCCGTCCCGACGACACCGGCTCCTGGCGCAACAACCCGGTCCTGGCCCGCGAGGCGGTCCTCCGCCACCTCGGCGCCTGCGAGCCCGACGCCTGGTATGCGCTGGACACGTTCGTCGCCGCGGTGAAGGAGATTGACCCTGATTTCCAGCGGCCCGACGGCGACTACTCCACCTGGTACATCCGGGACGCAGCCACGGGCCAATACTTGAGCGGCTTTGAGTCGTGGGACGCGGTGGAGGGCGCGCTGATCCGCTACCTGATCACCGGCCCTCTGGCTTGGTTGGGTTTGGTGGACCTAGGAGCGGAGAGGGAAGGGGACCTCCCGACCTCCTTCCGCCTCTCCCCGGACGGGGTCGCCTTTCTGGGGAGGGCGGACCCACCGGCCCGGACGGAACCACCCCCTCTGGTCGTCCGGCCCGACCTGACGGTCCTGGCCCCCGCTGGTCGCCGGTACGAGCGGTTCCAGTTGAGCCGGGTGGCGGATTGGGTCCAGACCGGCGATCCCTACCTCTACCGGATCACCCCCACCTCCCTGGAGCGCGCGCGCCGGCAGCGCATCCCCCCGGAGCGGATCGTCGCTTTCTTCGAGGAGGCGACCGGGGGGCGGGTTCCGCGGACGTTGAGGCCCGCCCTGGCCCGCTGGGCCCGCCACGGAGCCGAGGTCCGGTTGACCCACGGGGTCCTCCTCCGGGTGCGCGATGAGGATCTGCTGCGGGAACTGACCACGGCCCCCGCCACCCGTCGGTACATCCGGGAGGTCCTGGGGCCGACAGCCGCGCTGGTCGCTCCGGGCGACTGGCCCCGTCTGGCACGGGCGCTGGTGGAGCGGGGGGTGTTGCCGGACGTGGAGGTAGGGGAAGCAGATTGAGCAGATCAAGCGGATTGGGGAGAGGGGGTAACGGGAAGCGGATTGAGCGGATTAAGCGGATTGGGGAGAGGGGGTAACGGGAAGCGGATTGAGCGGATTAAGCGGATTGGGGAGAGCGGGTAACGGGAAGCGGATTGAGCGGATTAAGTGGATTGGATAATTAGGCAATTGGGCAATTGAGGAGTTGGATATGGAACAGGTGGTTCGGGCGTTTGTGGAGCGATTCGGGCATCGACCGGCGGTGGTGGTGCGCGCGCCGGGGCGGGTCAACCTGTTGGGGGGCCACACCGACTACAACGAGGGGTACGTCCTGCCCGCGGCGGTGGACCGGGCTGCGTGGGTGGCGGCCTCCCCGCTGGATCGGCCCGAGGTATACGTTATGGCGCTGGATCTGGGGGAGGAGGCCCGTTTCCCGCTGCCGGTCCCTCCCCCCGTCGGCGGCTGGGCCGACTACCCCCGCGGGGTGGCTTGGTCGCTGATGGAAGAGGGATTTCCCCTGGTCGGGATGGAGGCGGTGCTGACCTCCGAGGTGCCGGTCGGGGCGGGGCTCTCCTCGTCGGCGGCGGTGGAGGTGGCTTTCGCCTGGACCTGGCGGGTTCTCTCCGGCCTCGACATCGACCGCACCCGCTTGGCGCTCCTCTGCCAGCGGGCGGAGAACGAGTACGTGGGCGTGCGGTGCGGGGTGATGGACCAGATGGCCTCCGTCTGGGGGCGGGCCGACCACGCGCTGCTTCTGGATTGCCGCACGCTGGAGGTGGAGCCGGTCCCGCTGCCGGAGGGGGTCGCCATCGTGGTGATGGATACCGGCGTGCGGCGGGAATTGGCCGCGTCGGAGTACAACCGCCGTCGGCAGGAATGCGAGGAGGCGGTCCGGATCCTCTCCCGGTACCTGCCCGGCATCCGTGCCCTGCGGGATGTCTCCCCGGAGGACTTCGAGGGGGTCCAGCATCACCTGCCGGAGGTGCTGCGGAAGCGGGCCCGCCACGTCGTCACCGACAACGCCCGCGTGCTGGGGGCGGTGGAGGCGCTGAAGGCCGGGGACCTGGAGCGGATGGGGTGGGCGATGCGGCGCTGCCACGAGAGCCTGCGGGACGATTACGAGGTCAGTTCGCCGGAGTTGGACCGGCTGGCGGAGGCGGCGTGGTCGTTCGAGGGGTGTTACGGGGCGCGGCTGACCGGGGCCGGCTTCGGCGGGTGCGTGGTGGCCCTGGTCGACGCCGATGTCGTCGGCCCCTTCCAGGCCCACGTCTCGCGGACCTACGAGCAAGCCTTCGGCCGTCCTCCCACCGTCTACGTCTGCCGGGCCGCAGACGGAGCGGGGACGGTCGAGGGGTGAGTTAACCACGGAGGCACAGAGGACACAGAGTTTATCTAAACTGGACTCTGGCAAATTTGAAGTTGAAGCAGGCGGCGGTCAGCGTGATGCGAAAGGGATCGCTTCCTGTGGAAGGCTGTACTGGCAGAGCAAAGCCAGGCTCAAGAGGCACTCTCTTGAGCCTCCGGCAGGCCCACG
>DROW01000135.1 GCA_011388675.1 Chloroflexota bacterium
AGAGCAGGATGTCGTGGATGGGGGCCTGCTCCCGGTGGACGTAGTGGACGTCGTTGGTAGCGATCACCGGCACGTCGAATTCGCGGGCGAGGGCGAGGAGGCGGCGATTGACCGCATCCATCTCGGGGATGCCGTGGTCCTGCAGTTCGATGAAAAAGCGACCGGGGAACGCGTCCCGGTACCAGGCGACAGCCGCCCGGGCCTCCTCCAACCGGTCCTCCTGGATCAGCCGCGGGATCTCTCCCGACCCGCAGGCAGTGGTGACGACAAGGCCCTCCCCGTACTCCAGGAGCGCCTGCTTGTCGATGCGGGGCTTGTAGTAGTACCCTTCCAACATCGCCAGGGTGGCGAGGCGAAGAAGGTTCCGGTAACCAGTTTGGTTCTGGGCCAGGAGGAGTAGGTGGTACGGCTTTCGATCCCTCGCGGGGTCCCGGTCCTTCATCCCACGCCGGGCCAGGTAGGCCTCCATCCCGATGATCGGCTTGATGCCGACCTGCTTGGCCGCCTGGTAGAACTGGACTACCCCGTAGAGGGCTCCGTGGTCCGTTATGGCGATGGCTGGCATACCCAGTTCTGCCGCCCGCTGAGCCAGCGCCAGCGGGCTGTTCAGGCCGTCGAGGAGCGAGTAATAGGTGTGTACGTGGAGATGGACAAAATCAGTCATCGAGGGGTCCACCCACCCTTTGGCTTCCGATGGTCCCTGTCGACCACCAGCACACAGACCGCCTGTGGGAACTGTCCTGCGCCGATTATACCACCAAATGGCAAATGCCGGTATTCGCTCGCAGGCGTCTCGTCTTCCTCCCCCTCATTCCCTCTCTTCCTCACGGGAGCGCGTTGCTCGTCGTTCCCCACTCTTTTCCCTGCACCCCTCCCCGCAGGCGGAGGAAGGGGAGCGCCGTCCGCCCACTACCCAATCCCTTCCTTTCGCGGTACAATATCTTCGATATGCCGACGCCCGTTACCCACCTGGTTATGGCCCGCGAGTTGGTCGAAGGCGGAGCCCTCTCCCCCCCCGTACAATCCTTGCTGGAACGGGAATGGGGTCCCTTCCTGCTGGGTCACACCGCGCCGGACGTGCAGACGGTCAGCCATCAGCCCCGCGACGAGACCCACTTCTACACCCTCCCCCCCAGCAGCACGACCCCCGCCTACCGCCGCCTCCTCCGCACCTACCCTGAACTAGCCCGGGCCGACCGCCTCCCGTCCGACCACGCCGCCTTCCTCGCCGGATACCTCGCCCATCTGCTGGTGGACGAGCAATGGTGGCGGGAGATCTTCCACCCCTTCTTCGGCCCTGAGGCGGGGTGGGAGACGTTCGAGCGGCGGCTTTTCCTCCACAACGTCCTCCGCACCTGGATGGACCAGGAAGACCAGGCCCGGCTGGACGGGAGGGAAGCCCAGGCGCTGGCAAGGGCCGAGCCTCGCGGGTGGCTCCCCTTCGTGCGGGACGAGGACCTGCGGGCGTGGCGGGACCTGCTGGTCGAGCAGCTGCAACCTGGCAGACAGGTCCGCACCGCCGAGGTCTTCGCCGCCCGGATGGGCCTTCCGGCGGAGGCCATCGAGGCCACCCTCCGCTCCCCCCTCC
>DROW01000136.1 GCA_011388675.1 Chloroflexota bacterium
ACACCGACCAGGCCAGGGTGGTCTGGGCTGGCGTGGCGACGGCTGTCGGGGCCAGCGTGGCCGCGGGGCTGGCGATCCATCGGCTGGGTGTGGCTTTCGAAGGACGCGGCGAGGAGATCTTCGAGGGCGCGACGATGCTGCTAGCCGCGGTGGTGCTGACCTGGATGATCTTCTGGATGCAGCGGCAGGGGCGGCAGATCCAGACGGAGTTGGAGCAGGACGTGCGGCGGGCCACCGCCGCCGGAGGCCGTGGAGCGCTCTTCGCCCTGGCCTTCATCGCCGTGGTCCGGGAGGGGATCGAGACGGCCCTCTTTCTCACCGCCGCCGCCTTCACCGCCACCCCCGTCCAGACGCTGCTCGGCGGCGCGCTGGGGCTGACCACAGCCGTCGGCCTGGGCTGGCTGACGTTCGCCGCCGGTCGACGGCTCAACATGGGCGTCTTCTTCCGCGTCACTGGCCTTCTCCTCCTCCTTTTCGCCGCCGGGTTGGTGGCTCAGGGCGTGCACGAATTCCAGGAAGCAGCGTTGCTGCCCACCTTCGTCGAGCACGTGTGGGACGTCAATCCGATCCTGGACGAGGGTAGTGGGGTGGGGACCCTTCTCAAAGCGCTCTTCGGCTACAACGGCGACCCGTCGCTTCTGGAGGTACTTGCCTACGGGGCCTACTTCGCCGTCGTGGGCGCTGCCAGTCTCCGGCTGGGCCGGGCGAGGGCTCTCGCCGTGGGGAAGGAGGTGCGGGCGTAGACAGGGAGCAATGCGCAGGGAGCAAGAGGCAAGAAGCAGGAAGCAGGATATAAGGAGGAAGACAGATGGTGAAGGATCCAGTCTGTGGGATGATGGTAGATCCGGAGAAGGCTCCGGCCAAGACGGAGTACAAGGGAGAGACCTACTACTTCTGCGCTCCAGGGTGTAAAATGGCCTTTGAAGAAGACCCCGAGAGGTATCTGGAGGGGACCGAGGGGGCTCACGGTCACCATCGAATGCATCACGGACACTAGCCGTGTTGAGGGGAGGTTCCCTGCCGGCCGTTCCTCGGCGGGGAACCTTTCCCATTTTGGGGAAGTCAGCCGTGGGGACGGGGGGGACGCGAGGACCTGTACTTCCCGTGCCCCTGTTGCGAAGGCAGGGTAGAGTCGGAAAGGAGTCGGAACATGGCAAGGGACCAACCGAGGAGAGGTAGGATCGGGCTGTTCGTGATGCTGTTCATAGGGCTGGTCGTCGGTGTAGCGCTGGGGCTTGTGATCCGGCCGCTGGCGTTCCCCCTGGCCTCCGTCCAGGAGACGCCGCCGCCGATGGGGACGGTCGAGCCCACCCCGACGGGGGCCGTCGACCCCGCTCCCACTGCCACCACGCGTCCGTCCGCTGGCGATGACGCTCCACCCACGCTGATGGAGGTCGTGGTCGCGCGGACGCGCCACTTCAAAGGGGATCCGAACGCGCCGGTGACGATCGTCGAGTTCAGCGACTTCCAGTGTCCCTTCTGCGGTCGGTTCGCTATGGAGACGGGCCGCCGGATCGACGAGGTGTACGTACGGAGCGGACTCGTCCGCTTTGGCTACCAGCACTTCGCCTTCCTGGGGCCGGAGTCCCAATGGGCTGCC
>DROW01000137.1 GCA_011388675.1 Chloroflexota bacterium
CAGAAACCCTACCTGATCGTGGTGGACAACTTGGAGACGGCGGCCGATCCCCAGGAACTGGTCCCCCGCCTGTGGGCGTTCTCCGGCCCCTCCCGCTTCCTCCTCACCAGCCGGCACAGCCTGGGACGGCACCCCGGCGTGTTCTGCCTCACGCTGGACGAACTGGGCGAGTCCGACAGCCTCGCGCTGATGCGGCACGAGGCCCGTATGCGGGGCATCGTCTCGTTGGCGGAGGCAGATGAGACGGCCCTCCATCGGATCTACGAGGCAACCGGCGGAAATCCCCTGGCGATCAAACTGGTCGTCGGGCAGGCCCGCTACCTGCCGGTCGAACGGGTGCTGGAGCGGCTGCGAAGCGGCGCCGGACGTCGGTACGAGGACCTGTACCGGTTCATCTACTGGCGCTCGTGGGAGATGCTGAACGACGACGCCCGCCGGGTCCTCCTGGCGATGCCCGCCCTGGCCCCCAGCGGGGCCTACTGGGAGAACCTCCAGGCCGCCACCGGCCTCTCCGACGAGCGGCTCGACGCGGCGATCGAGCGGTTGGTCGAGATGTCGCTCCTCCAGGTAGCGGGCGGGCGCGAGACGCGGTACACGATCCATCAATTGACCTACACCTTCATTCTGAGCGAACTGCTCGGGAGGTGGAATTGCGGTGACGGAGACGATTGAGGCCCGCCGACGGCTGTTCCGCGAGCAGGTCGACCGTCTGGCGGCCTTCAGCCTCGACTACGTTCGACGGCACGGGCAAGACGTGCACGCCCTGGATCGCCAGCGGGACAACCTGCTCCAGGCGATGATGACCTGCGGCGAGTACCTCGGCGATTGGCCCCGGGCGGCACGGCTCGCCCTGAGCCTCGACGAGTATATGCTCCGTCGAGGCCAGTGGCAGAGTTGGGCCGGCTACCTGGAGAACATCGGACAGGCGATGGTCGGGGAGAACGACCGTCGACTGGAGGGGGAGATCTGGCGCACGCTGGGCAACGCCTACTGCGGCAGCGGCCGGTGGGGGGCGGCCGCCCGGGCCCACCAGCGGGCCATCGTGGCCTTCCGCCACGTCGGCGACCTTCACGGCCTCGCCCACGCCCTGTTCGACCTGGGACGGGTTCACTGGTTCCGGGGGGAGTGGCGGGAGGCCCTGCGTTGCTACCGCCAGGCGGACGCCTACGCCCGGTCGATCCCCGACGACCCGTTCTTCCGTGCCCGCATCGCCAACGTGATGGGGCTGCTGCACTGGCGAGGGGGCAGATGGCGGCGGGCGGTCCGGCACTTTCGCCGCGCCCTGCGCCTCTGCCCGGACGGCGCCGAATACGCCCGCAACCGGGGTCGGATGCTGAGCAACCTGGCGCTGGCCCTGACCGACCTGGGCCGGTGGGAGGAGGCGGAGCGGTGCTACCACGAGGCCCTGCGGCTCAGCGACCAGGCGGGCGACACCACCGGCCTCGCCTACACCTGGGGGGACCTGAGCGACCTCTACCGACGGCAGGCCCGGTGGGAGGAGGCGGAGGCGTGCCTAGAGCGCGCTTCGACCCTCTGGGAGCGGGCCGAGGACACCGCAGGGCAAGCCGACTACGCGGAGCACCAGGGCCGCCTCTGGGCCGACCGAGGGGACGCCACACGGGCGCGTCGCTGGCTGGGCCAGGCGCTGCGGTTGTGGAAAACGTTAGGGAACGACCACAAGACGGCGGAACTCCGGACCTTGCTGGTCGCGGTGGCGGTGCGCCAGGGATCGTACCCCGAGGTGCACCGGCTGATGGGGCAGGCCCGTTCCCTGGCCCGTCGGTTGGGACGGCGGGACCTCCTCGTGCGGCTCTACGGCCTGGAGGCCGTCGTCGAAAGGGGGCGGGGGGGGCCGCTTCGGGCGATGAGGGCCCAGGGGCGGGCCCTCGTGTGCGCCCTCCCAGCCCTCCTCAACGACAGGACCCGCCGGGCGCTGACCGACCTACTCCGAGGAGCCGGAGGCCCCTCCCTCACGGTCGGAGGATAGGGGCAACCAGATGGTGAAGGTGGATCCCTCCCCCACCTTGCTCCTCACCGTGAGCCAGCCCCCGTGAAGGGAGACGATCCGTTGGGCAAGGGCCAGCCCCAACCCCGTTCCGGAGATCTGCTCCTGTCGCGGCCCTTCCCCGCGGAAGAACGGCTCGAAGATGTGAGGCAGTTCGTCATCCGGGATGCCAATGCCGGTGTCGGCCACCTCGATAGTTCCCCATTCCCGTCCCTCGCGCTCGGCGGTCGCCACGCGAACGACGATGTTTCCCCCCTCAGGGGTGTACTGGATCGCGTTGCACACCAGTTGGTCCAGCGCTTCCATCAGGTTCCCCCAATCCCCCATCACCACGGGATCGGAGGCTGCCGGGCGGTGGACCAACGTCAGGCCGTGGGAGGTGGCCAGGAGACGGCGACTGTCCACGACCGCGGCGGTCAGGAGGTTCAGGGAGACCCCCTTGAACGGCCCCGGGATCCCCTCGCCGTCCAACCGGGTAACCTTCAGGATGTCCTCCAGCAGCCGCCCCAGATGGTCGATCTCCTCCTCCAGCGAAGCCAGCAACTCCTCCGCCCGCTCCGGGTGTTTGCGGATCTGAGCGGCGTACAACTTGGCCGTCGCCAGGGGGGTGCGGAACTTGTGGGAGATGTCGGTGATGAACCGCGTCCGCATCCGGTCCAGGGACCGCAGGTAACTGACGTCGTGCAGGACCACCACCACCCAGGCCTCGTCCGCCTGTTGTTCCTCCACCGGCGAGGCTTTCACCTCCAGGTCGCCCATACTCAGTTCGAGGAGCCGTTGCGGTCGTTCCCCCGCCCTCTGCGCCAGGTCGGCGATCGCCTTCCGCAGCCGGGCCGCCTCCTCCGGGGGAAGGTTGTTCAGCCACTGATCGGCCACCGGATTGGCCTGGAGGATCCGACCCTCGCGGTCGGCGACGACGATGCCGTCGACGGCGCTCCGGAGGACGGCGTCCAGCCGGGCGTACTGGACCCGCAGTTCGGCAGTCCGCTCGGCGACCCGATCCTCCAGATCTGCGGCGTAGGTCTGAAGTTCCTGGTAGAGGCGGGCGTTCTCCATTGCGATGGCGACCTGGGCGGCGAAGGCCTGCAACCAGCGGGCATCCGCAGGGCCGAAACGGCCGGGCTCGGTGCTGTTCACATTGAGGAAGCCGATCGTCCGCTCGCCCAGCCGGATGGGAGCGCCTACGTAGGAGCGACGCCATTCCTCCTCCCGGGCACGGACCCACTCTGAGGAGGAGAGGGTATCGGGGATGACCACCGGCTCGCCCGTCCGCCGCATCCGCTGCAGCAGGGGATACTGTTCGATGGGGAGGACGAGGCCGGTGATGTGATCCACCAGCCCCAGCCGCTCGTACCCCCGGTGGCGGACGACGCGCGCTTCGTCCCCCTCGACCACCATCACAGAGTAGACGTCCCCCGCGATGGCCCGCTCCAGTTCCTCCAGGACTCGATCCAGCACCTCCTCCAGGTCCAGCGTGCTGCTGATGATGGATGCGGTAGCGAGCAGGGCCTCCGCCCGCTGCCGTTGCTCCCGCTCCTCGGCGAAGAGACGGGCGTTCTCCACGGCGATCGCCACTTGATCGGCGACGATGCTCAAGAAGAGTTCGTCCTCCGGCCCATAGGCCTCGGGGCGGTAGGCCTGCACGGAGATGATGCCGATGACCTGCCCCCCCAGTCGCATCGGCACGCCGAGCCAGGAATCCGGGATCTCGCCACTGCCCCAGACGTGGGGCGTGGGCAGGTGTGCCCGTTCCCGTGGGAAATCGCGGATCAGCAGGGACTGTCCCCGACGGATGACCAGGGCGGTCAGGCCGCTGTCGAGCGGCCGACGCTCCGGCGGATGCCGGACCCCCTGGTCGATCCGGAACCGATAGTCCAATTCCTGCTGCTCCTCGTCATAGAGGGCGACGAAGAAAGCGTCCACCGGCAGCGTAGAGGCGATCTCCAGGTAGACGGTCTCCAGCAGTTTGTCCATCTCGAGCACCGCGCTGGCGGCCCCGGCGATCCGATTGACGAGGGCCAGTCGTTCGGCGTGGCGGTGGGCCTGGCGCATCTCCGCGACCAGCCGCTCCTCATACCCCGCCTGCTCCGTCACGTCCTGGATGAAGGTGAGGGTTCCCACCACCTGTCCCTCTCGCCTCAGCGGGACGATCTGCGCGCTCTGCATCATCGCCTCTCGCCCATAGAGCGAATGGGAGGTCAGGGGAATGAGGTAGCGGTGGAGTCGGTAGGAGAGGATGCGGACCTGCCCCTCCAGCACATCGCGGTAGACGCGGTCCATCCCCCGGAGGGCCAGTTCCGGGTACAGTTCCAGCAGGGGCCGGCCGACCACCTCCTCTGCCAGTCGGCCGCTGTGTTCCTCCAGCCATCGGTTCCAGAACCGCACCACCAAGTCGGTGTCCGTGATCAGCACTCCGAGAGGGATGTGGGCGAGGACCTCTTCGGCGAACCGTTCATCCATCGATGCTCCGCTCCTCGTATGCCACTTGCCATTCCTCGATCGCCGTCAGCAACTGTTTCAGATGAGGAACGCCGAGGGTGATGAGGAGAATCCCGGTTACCGACTCGTCCCGGACCCGAAAAGTGGCGTAGGCGATGATGAGGTGTCGATCAGTTCGGCCAGCGCGCCGTGCTGGCTCTCACTCCGTTCCATTTTCTGTTTCCCCCCAGGCCCCGACGCACCATTTCCAGCACCTCCGGCTGCCCGAACGGCTCGGTGTGGAAACGGCGCAACGGGTCGTCGAGCCTCTCCAGGTCGGCCGGGCCCCTCCGGATCGCCTCATTCGGTGTCAGGGGCACTTCCCGCGCGGCCGCCGGAGGCCCGTCCCATTCGGCGCAGAAGTCGTCCATAAACCCCGCCAACATCGACTTGCCCTGCGGCAGTGATTGCAGATACAATTTCATTATAATCCCTCTCCGTGGGCGGTCAACTGTCTCTCCAGCGGGGCACTTCGAGCCGCATCGGTTCTGAGCGTCGCCCGTGGGGACGTCGCCGGTGGTGAGCGCACCGGCCGCACCTGAAGGCCCGACGGGGGGAGAAGATATGGGGACCCTTAACCTGAAGGGGTTGCTCTACACGCTGGCCCAGTTACTGGGCCTCGATCCCCTCTTCCTCGGTATGCTGATCGGCGGCCTCGTGGTCGTGGTCGTGGGACAGATCTTCTTCGTTATGCGCCGATGGAGCAACACGGTGAAGGCCGCCTACCGGCCGCAGACGGCTTTCACCGCCAAGACCCCGGCACAGGTGGTGGAAGCCAGTCGGTCGGCCAGAGCGAAACTGACCTGCTGTCAGTTTGTGATCGCCGTTGGCGTCATCGTCGCGGCCCTGCTCTACTTCGGATGGCTCGATGAGGTGTGGGCTGCGCTCTGGGCTCTCCTCAGAGGCATCCTCGGCCTGCCGTGAACCCTGACGCCTACCGCTCCATTATCTCGGCCAGTTCCCAGAGGGCCAAGTCCACCTGCTTCTGGAAAGCCACCGCCTCCTCCAGCGGCGTGAGGGTTACCTGGCTGTTGACCCAGCCGACCATCACGCCCCGCGCCCCGCTGAGCAGTTCCCGCGCCGCGGCAGCGCCCAGCCGGGTGGCCAGGAGCCGGTCGAAGGCGGAGGGCGCTCCCCCGCGCTGGATGTGGCCCAGCACCGTCAGCCGGACCTCGAAGCCCAGTTCGTCTTCCCGGCTCTTCAAGTAGTCCACCAGTGCGCGGGTGCCCGGCTTCCACCCCTCAGCCACGATGATGATACAGTGGGACTTTCCCCGCTCGTAGGCGTACCCCACCGCCTCGGCGACTTCCTCCATCGGCGTCTCGACCTCGGGGATGAGGACCATCTCCGCCCCACCGGCCAGCCCGCTGATCAGGGCGAGGTACCCCGAGTTGCGTCCCATCGTCTCGATGAGGAAGGCTCGCTGGTGGGAGGAGGCCGTATCCTTGATCCGGTCGATGGCGTCCAGGATCGTGTTCAGCGCGGTATCCACACCGATGGCGATGTCGGTTCCGTTGACGTCGTTGTCGATGGTCGCCGGGACACCGACGACGGGGAAGCCTAGCCGATGAAGCGCCAGCGCACCCGTGAGAGAGCCGTTCCCGCCGATGACCACCAGTCCGTCCACATCCAACTGGTTCAACGTGCGCAGGGCCTTCCGCTGCCCCTTGACCGTGTAGAACTCCCGACAGCGGTCGGTCCCGAGGAAGGTCCCTCCGCGGCCCATAATCCCCCCCACCGACCGGCGTTCCAGAGGCTGCACGTTGCCGTTGATCAGGCCGGTGAACCCTCGCTCGACGCCCAGGACTTCCGCTCCCAGGTGGATCGCCATCCGGGTCACGGCGCGGATGCAGGGGTTCAGCCCCGGCCCGTCCCCTCCGCTCGTCAGCACGGCGATGCGCTTCATGCTCCCTCCTGACAGTTCCAGGTTCTCAACGCCCCTTGCTCCAAGCCGTTCTACCTGAAACCCGGAACCCAGAACCTGGAACCTGGAACCTGGAACCTGGAACCCGTTCTAGTAGAGGAACATCGGCTTTCCGTGCACGTGCATCACCTTTGGCCGGTATTCCTCGACGTCGTACAGCGTCCGCACGTCCACCTGCTTGATTCCCAGCGTGGGCGACTCGGCGTCCACGTCGGTGTAGCGCCCCTCCCGGAGGGCAACCATCCGTCCGAACTTCTTCTCCAGGATCAGGTCCATTGCCACGTTCGCGTAGTTCACGGCCACCATAATGTCCAGCGAGTCGGGCTCACCGGACCGCATCAGGTAGGCCAATTGCTGGGACATCGTTTTCTCACCCGTGATCTGCTCCAACCGCTTGGCGGTGACAGCGCCGATGCCGCCCAGTTTCTTGTGCCCGTAAGGATCGGCCACGCCGTGGTGAAGCACCTCCTTGCCGATCTCGCGGGCCCCCTCGGATATGGTAATCATCGCGTACCGGCTGGGGTTGGCGTACTTGTCCTTCACGACCAGGCGGGCCAACTTCTCGATGTCGAAAGGCACCTCAGCGATGATCGCCCGGTCCGCCCCGGAGAGGTAGGCGGAGATCAGCGAGGTCTCCCCGGAGTGCCGCCCGAACAGTTCCACCACGCAGATCCGCTCGTGCGATCCGGCGGTGGATCGGAGTTGGTGGATGAAGCGAACGCTTCGGGTGATCGCTGTAGAGAAACCGATGCAGTAATCGGTGCCGAAGACGTCGTTGTCCATCGTTTTGGGGATGCTGACGATGGGAAAGCCCTCCCGGTGGATCCGGGCGGCGTACCCCAGCGTGTCCTCCCCCCCGATGGGGACCAGCACGTCCAGTTTGAGGTGTTCCAACACCTTGAGGACGTGCGAGGTGAAGTCCAGATGACCGTTCTCGTCGACGGGGAACGATTCCGCGTCCAAGAAACCCGGGGCCTTGTCGATCGCTACCCGGCCCGGGTTAGTACGGGAGGTATGCAGGAAAGTTCCCCCTGTCCGGTCGATGGTCCGCACGATGGTCTTATCCAGGGGAACGATGCACTCTTCGTGCGTGGTCGGGTCGTCGGGGTTGTAGTACAACAGCCCGGCCCACCCTCGCCGGATGCCGATCGGTTCGTGCCCCTCGTCGACGGCCCGATAGACGAGGGCTTTGATGCAGGGGTTCAGCCCTGGAACGTCGCCTCCGCCTGTCAGGATACCGATGCGCATTTTCTCCTCCTCAATCGCCGCCGCTCGGGCAGTATTCGTCCTAAAGCCTCCCCGCGTCAGGGAGGCTTAGGAGGCATGATACACGAGATAGCGGTGAGGTCAAGCCGGGGTGCCGATGAGGGCACGTCGCCCCCGCGTCACGCGGGAAAGGTCGGAGAAGGAGAGGGCGATCATCACGTTCTGCGCGCCGCCGGAGACGTACACGGTGGCATGGGCGGATAGCCCCTCGTCGATCCAGGTGGGCAGCGGTCGGGGATGGCCCACCGGGGGGACTGCGCCGGGAGGGTAGCCGGTCTCCTGCGTCACCCGCTCGGGCGGGGCGATCATCACCCGGCGGGCCTTCAGCACCTGCCGGAGCCGCTTCGGATCAACCCGGCGATCCCCGCCGACCAGCACCAACACCGGTTCCCCGTCGGCCAGGAAGAGCAACGACTTCACCACGGCTCCGGGGTCCACCCCCAGGGACCGAGCGGCCTGGTCGGCGCGGGCCGCCTCGGCGACGTCGATCCGACGGTAGGGAACCTCCCGTGCCCGCAGCATCACCTCCACATCGGCTGGCCCACGCATTCCCTCGCTCACTACCACGTCTCCTCCCGCACCCGCACGGCGTCAGGCCCCACCAGATCGACCAACTTCGCCGCCAGTTCGTCGCAGTAACCGGTGGTGTCGTTGGGAAACTCCAGCAAATGGTCCCCGTTGGGACCGCCCCGCAGAAAAAAGACGAACTGATCCTCGCCGGGGTACGAGGTCAGCAGTTCGTGCGCCGCAGCCAAGAGGTTGAAGTCCCGCTTCTGATCGCCGGTACGGTGGAAGGTGACCTGGACGACTCGCCGCTGGCGGGGGTGGGGGCGGGGTTGTGGGGGAGGCGGCGGCGAAGAGGAGGGCTTGCGCGGCCGGTCCACCTCCTCGGGAAGTTTCGCCCACTCGCAGATCAGATTCGGCGGCGTCCGGCGGCCGTCCACCTTCCCCCGCACAACCAAAATTCGGTCGGGCAGCCACAGTTCCCGGGTCCGTTTCCAGACCCGGGGGAAGACGACCACGTCGCAGGAGCCGTGCAGATCCTCCATCGTGACGAAGGCCATCTCCTCTCCCCTGCGGGTGACGGTTCGCCGGGCCCGGCGCACGATCCCCACGACGGTCACCAACTGGCCGGGGATCTCCTCGTCCAACTGCCCGATGTAGGCGGTGATGATGTCGTCCAGTTCGCGCATCACCCCCATCAGTGGGTGCTCCGAGATGTAGGTCCCGACCAGTTCCTTCTCCCACTCCAACCGCTCCTGTTGCGGGACCTCCACCCGGCTTTCCAGGCCGAGCTGGAAGGTCGCTTCCCCGTCCAGACGGACGCCGGTGGCCTCGCCGAAGAGGCTCATCTGCCCGATCTCCCGGGCGCGGTGGAACTCGGCGCTGAGGGCGAGGATGCGGTCCAATGCGCCCAGCAACTGGGCACGGGTTCCGAAGGGGGCGAGCGCGCCGACCTTGATCAGGCTCTCCAGCGCTCTGCGGTTCACCTGCCGCAGATCCACCCGCTGACAGAAATCCTCCAGATCTCTGAAAGGACGGTCCCCTCGCCCCTTCAGGATCGCCCCCACCGGTCCGTCTCCTACGTTCTTCACCGCTCCCAGGCCGAACCGGATCGCCGGCCCCTCCTCCCGATCCTCAATGGTGAACTCCAGCATCGACCGGTTCACATCCGGCGGCAGCACCTCGATCCCCATCCGGCGGCACTCGGTGATCAGCGCACCGACCTTCTCCGTGTTGTGCCGCTCCACCGTCAGCAGAGCGGCCATATACTCCACCGGATAGTGGGCCTTCAGATACGCAGTCTGGCAGGTGAGGACGGCGTAATCAGCGGCATGGCTCTTGTTGAACCCATAGCGGGCGAAGTATTCGATGTCGGCGAAGATCGCCTCCGCCGTCTTTCTGGGGATGCCGTTGGCGACCGCGCCCTCTAAGAACTTCTCCCGGTGCTTCAGGAGTTCTTTCTTCTTCTTCTTGGCGACCGCCCGACGGAGGAGATCGGCCTCGCTGGCAGAATAACCCGCCAGGTCGGTGGCGATGCGGATGATCTGCTCCTGGAAGACGATAATGCCGTAGGTCTCGTCCAGGATCGGAGCCAGGGCGGGGTGGCGGTACTCGATGGACTCCTCGCCGTGCATCCGGCGGATGTAGGTGGGGATGTACTCCATCGGGCCGGGGCGGTAGAGGGCCAGCACGGCGACGATGTGCTCGTAGCGGGAGGGACGCATCTCCCGCAACACCCGGCGGAAGCCCGCACCCTCCACCTGGAAGACCCCCATCACGTCTCCGCTGGAGAGGAGCCGGTAGATGGCCGGGTCATCCAGCGGGATGGAGTACAGATCCAGTTCCACCCCGTGCCGCTGGCGGATCAGTTCGCAGGCCCGCCGCATCACGGTCAGGGTGCTCAGCCCGAGGAAGTCCACCTTGAGCAGCCCGATGGCCTCCAGGTCCTCCATCGGCCACTGGGTAACGGCCTTGAGGGCCGATTCCTGGCTCTCAGCCCCGTTGCTGCTCTGAGCGTCCCCTTTGGTCGGCCGGTGGAGGGGGCAGTAGGTGACCAGCGGCTCGTCGGAGATGACGACCCCAGCGGCGTGGGTGGAGGCGTGGCGGGCCACCCCTTCCAACTGGGCCGCCGTGTCCAGGAGCTCCCGGACGTAGGGGGTGGTCTCGTACAGTTCCCGCAGTTCTTCCACCTGCTCCAGGGCCTGGGGGATGGAAACCGGCTTGCCGGGGATGCTGGGGATCAGTTTGGCGATCCGGTCGACCTCCGTGAGCGGGATGTCCAGCACCCGGCCCACGTCCCGCACCGCCGCCCGCGCGCCCAGCGTTCCGAAGGTGATGATCTGGGCCACGTTCTCGTAGCCGTACTTGCGCAGCGCGTATTCGATCATCTGCTCCCGCTGGTCGTCGGGGAAGTCCAGGTCGATGTCGGGCATCGACACCCGGCCGGGGTTGAGGAACCGCTCGAAGATCAGGCCGTTGGCCAGAGGGTCGACCATCGTGATGTCGAGGGCGTAGGCGACGATGGAGCCGGCGGCGGAGCCCCGGGCGTTGTACCAGATCCCCCGCTCCCGCGCCGCCCGGCAGAGGTCCCAGACGATCAGGAAGTAGGTATCGAACCCCATCCGGTGGATGATGTCCAGTTCGTGTTCCAGTCGCTGGCGGACCTCCGGGGCGTCGGCGCGGTCTCCGTATCGGCGGCGCAGCCCTTCCTCACACAAGGCTCGCAGGTAGGATTGGGGGGTATGGCCCCCCGGAACCTCAAAGATGGGGAGGTGGTAGTTGTGGAAATCCAGTTCCACATCGCACATCTCGGCGATGCGGAGGGTATTGCTGAGGGCCTCCGGCACCTCGGCGAAGAGGGCAGCCATCTCCTCCGCGGTGCGCAGGTAGTAGGTCTCCCCCTCGTATCGGAGGCGGTCCGGGTCGTTCCGGCTCTTGCCGGTGCCGATGCAGAGCAGGATGTCGTGGATGGGGGCCTGCTCCCGGTGGACGTAGTGGACGTCGTTGGTAGCGATCACCGGCACGTCGAATTCGCGGGCGAGGGCGAGGAGGCGGCGATTGACCGCGTCCATCTCGGGGATGCCGTGGTCCTGCAGTTCGATGAAAAAGCGGCCGGGGAACGCGTCCCGGTACCAGGCGACGGCCGCCCGGGCCTCCTCCAACCGGCCCTCCTGGATCAGCCGCGGGATCTCTCCCGACCCGCAGGCGGTGGTGACGACAAGGCCCTCCCCGTACTCCAGGAGCGCCTGCTTGTCGATGCGGGGCTTGTAGTAGTACCCTTCCAACATCGCCAGGGTGGCGAGGCGAAGAAGGTTCCGGTAACCAGTTTGGTTCTGG
>DROW01000138.1 GCA_011388675.1 Chloroflexota bacterium
AAATAAGCCGGCATAGCTGGTTGGGCCCTGCCATATTCCTTGGCCTCATCATCGCTAATGTAATCGCTGGTTTGTTAGCCCTCCGAACTGTGATCTCGCACAGGGGCAACAACGGATCTGAGGAGAACCGGTGATGAAACGTCTGATCGAATTCCCCCTGGAAGACGGCGGCACCATCCTGGTCGAGGTGGAGATGCCGGAGGGGACGGGGATGGTCCCGGCGGCGCGGGGCGAGGTGGTCCAGCGTGCCCAACAGACCTTCGAGGCCGCGCTGGAGAAGGTCCGCCCCGCTGCCCAGGCCATCATCAAGAAACTCCGCGCCCTCCACGACCCGCCGGACGAGATCGAGGTGGAGTTCGGCCTCAAGATGAGCGCCGAGGCCGGGGCGGTGATCGCCGCCACCGGGGTGGAGGCCAACTACAAAGTGACGCTGACCTGGAAGCGGGAGGCCAAGCCATAGGCAATCAATCCGGGCAGATGGAGGTCGAGAATGACGCTGCGACTGGTCCCGGTGGAGGGAGTGCAGGATCTGAAGGACCACGAAAAGGTCGCCCTTCGCTACCTCCAGGAGCACGTCGAAGGCCCCGGCTACCTCATCCCCTCGCTGATGGTGGGGAAGATCATCTCCAACCGGGAGATCGACGCGGTGCTGGTTCTGGAGGACGCGGTGGTCCTCTTGGAACTCAAGGACTATTACGGTCGGGTGGAGGTCCCCAGCCTGAACGAACCGATCCGCCTCTACAGGGCCGACGGCTCCGTTGAGGAAAAGGAGAACCCTTCCCGCAACCTGGCTTACAGTGCAAAGGTACTGAGTAAGTTGTTTAAAATCGCCGACGTGCCCAAGGTCCCCATCGTCGGGATGCTGCTGATGACCAGCGACCGCCTGGAGGAACTGATCGTCCAGGGAGAAGTGGTGGACGTCGGAGGAACGGGCCATCTGCGCCCACAGAGCAAAGGGGAACGGAGGAAGTTTCGCCTCCTGGGAGGCGTCGCCGTATGTCGGCTGTCCGCTTTGACGGATGCGCTGGGGGCCTTCCGGCGGGAACGGGGCGAGCAGCGGACGCGCCTGTCGCCGCAGGAGCAGGAACGGCTGATGCGCGCCGTCCTCAGCCAGATGAAGCCTCTCCCCCCGCCCGCTCGACGGCGGATCGGCTCCTACGTCGTCGAGGGGGAGTACCCCGTCGAAGAGGAGTACCGGCTCCTGTTCGGCCATCAGGCGGTGACCCACCTCCCGGTCTGGCTCAAAGAGTACCGCCGGGATGTCCTCTCCCTCGATCCGGAAGGGGAGGCGGAACTTCTCCTTCGGGGGGCCGTCGCGCTCAGCGCGCTGGGGAGCCACCCCAACATCCCCACCTACCAGGACTACTACGAGAGCGGCGACCGGGTCTACGTCGTCCTGCGACGGGTGGACGGACGGTTCCTCCGGGAACGGATGGAGGCCGGCGACTTCTCCCTGATGGACCGACTGCGCGTGCTCCGAGACGTGCTGGACGGACTGGCCCACATCCACGGTCATCGGGAGGGCCAGCGGATCGCGCTGTACCGGGACCTTCGTCCGGAGAGCGTCTTCGTCACCGAGGAGGGGCGTGCGCTGTTGTTCAACTTCGACTGCACCCGGCTCCCCTCCCGCGCCACCGCCTTCGAGCGGGCCAAGACCCGCGCCCAACGCTGGCGGCTCTACGCCTCCCCCGAACTCCTGGAGGCTGCGACGCCGGATCAGGTCGGGCCGCCCACGGACGTCTACTCCTGGGGCGTGGTCGCCTATGAGTTGCTGACGGGACAGGTTCCCTACCCCAGCGAACGCAAGGCCCGCTGGGGGGCCTTCACCCCCCTGGCCCGATTCGACCCGCCCGTGTCCCCCTCCCTTCAATCGTTGATCGAACGGGCCCTCTCCCCCGTGCCGGAGGAGCGGCCTCCGTTGGACCAATTGTACACCGCTGTTCAGGAGGCGATCGATGGTCTCGGATGACACCTCCCGTCACCGCGCCGTCGGGGGGAAGCGGTACGCCGTGCGGCCCATCTACGAGCGGCTGGACCCCCAAGGAGCCTATGCCGTCCGTCTCTACGAGGCGTGGGACCCGGACCTGGGCAGGCGGGTCGCCCTCAAGGAGATCGCCCTGCAGCGGCAGGACGAGGCGGGTCGGGCCCTGTTGGAGCAGGCCCGCGCCGAGGCCCGCCTGCTGGCCCGCGTCGGGGAGCACCCCAACCTCCCTCTCCTCTACGACGTGGTGGAGGAGAAAGACCGGGTCTGGCTGGTGATGGAGTTCGTCTCGGGCAAGACGGTGGCCGAACTCTATCTTCGACCCGGGAGGGAGCCGCCGGGGCCGGAACAGGTGGCGACCATCCTGGACATCGGGGTGGGGGTCTGCCGGGCCCTCCAGGCGCTGCACCGGCGCGGCGTCGCCCATCGGGACGTCTCGCCGGCCAACATCGTCGTGGGTCCCGGAGGGAAGGTGAAACTGATCGACGTCGGCCTGGCGGCCCTCCCCGGCCGAACCCCCTACCGGGCGGAAGGGGAGGGTACGCCGGGGTACCGCGCGCCCGAGCAGACGGCCGCCCGCGACCCCCTGACCCTCCCCGGCCCCCCGTCCGACGTCTACGGCCTGGCGGCGGTGCTCTACCACCTCCTGACCGGCACAGCGCCCCCGGTTCCCCTCCCCCGCCGCTCCCCTCCGCCGCCCAGCGGGACCAACCCGGCGGTGCCGTCGTCGCTGGACGATCTGATCGTCGCTGCCCTCGCCTACACCCCCAAGGACCGGCCCGGAAGCGGCGAGTTCTGCCAGCGGCTGCGGGCCGTGCGGGACGGCCTGCGGGCGGCGGAGGATCAGGGGCAGCCTCCCTCCTCTCTGGCCGATCGGTACAACGAGGAGGCGGTGAGGCCGGAGCCCCCGCCCTCCGCCCCGCCGCCCCCCCGGACGCCACGGGTGGACCTGCCGAGCGAGGCGGAGCGGACGCGGGCCCAGCGGACCCTGCTGATCGCTGTGGGGGTGCTCCTTTCGTGCCTCGCCGCGCTGACCGCCTGCGGCGTGTTGACCGCCCTGGCCGTGTGGGCCGTCGGGCGCCTGAGAGGGGGTGGGCTGTGAGCACCGTCTGCACCCTCCCCCACCCGATCACCCTCGTCTCTACCTCCGGCCTCCTGCCCAACCTCGACGACCGGCTGGCCCTCTCCCTCGACCGTCCCCCCGATGTCCACGCCGTCGCGTCGACGCTGAACGGGATGGAGACCGGCGTGCCGACGATCCTGCGACTTGAGGAGTCGCCCCGCTATGGTCTGCAACACGTCGCCTATTTCTGCACGCCCCACTTCATCGCCCGCTGCGTGGTCAAAGAGGACGTCTACCTCCTCACGAGCCTGAAGTCGCCCGCCCTCCTGTACTACGGACTGCCCAGTTGGCAAGCCATCCGGGTCCGTCCCGCCCGATGGCAGGTACTGACGTCCGGCCGATGGTCCTATCTGCACCGCACCGGCTACGAGCAGGTCCGCCGGTGCTTCGAGGCCCACGTCGGCTCCCTCGAACGCCCGTCTCCCTCTGAGAACCTGACCCCCGCCCACCAGGCCTACCTGGAGATGCTGCGGGACCACATCGCCCTGGCCCGTCAGGTCGAACAGGACCGAATCCGCGGCCGCCCCCCCGTTGTCTTCGAGGCGATGGAGGCCACCAGCGCCGAGCGCGTCGTGCGTCAGACCTACACCCTCCGGTTGAGTGAGCCTTCCCCCTTCACGGCGGGCGAGTTCGTCTGGGTCGGGCTGGAGGGGATGAACCCGGAGGGACCCCGCGCACGGGCGCGGGTGGTCGGCGCCGACGGCCGCGAGGTGGTGATCAAATTCGAGGGGCAGGTGGACGTGGCCCGGATCCCCCGGCCCGGCCTGGTGGGCTTCGAGTTCAACGACGTCCAGCAGCGGGTGCAGGAGCGAGCGGTGAAGGCGCTCCGTGATAGAACCTCCCTCAACCCCCACCTGCTGCACGTCCTCGTCGATGGGGAGTACACCCCTTACCCGATGCCGGAGAACCCTGGGGAAGGGCCACTGAACCCCTCCCAGAATCGGGCGCTCCAGTGCGCGCTGGCTGTGGAGGATCTCTTCCTCATCCTAGGTCCACCGGGGACGGGCAAGACTCGAACCATCACCGAGATGGTGAACCGACTGGCCCGGGAGGGGAAGAGAACCCTGGTCACCTCCAAGAACAACCTGGCCGTGGACAATGTCCTGACCCGGCTGAGGGGATTGCGCGTCGTCCGCATCGGCCACGAGGATCGGGTAGCCCCGGACGCCCGCCACCTGCTGATCGACGAGCAGGCCCGCGCGATGCAACGGGAGATCGTGGCGTCCACCGAGGGGGCCTTCCAGTTGCTGAAGGAGGCCCAAAGTCGCTGGAGGACGGCAGAGGAGCCAATCGCGCGGCTGCGGGAGGCCGCGCCTCGCTGGACCCGGGCTCGGGCGCAGCGTGAGGAGGCCC
>DROW01000139.1 GCA_011388675.1 Chloroflexota bacterium
CTGGGCCGCGAGCACCTCACCATGCTCAATCAGATCGTTCAGGAGGAACTGGAAGCGCTGGAGACGCGCATCCAGGCCGAACAGGAGGAGAAACTCAAGCCGTTGATGGCCGACCTGCAGCATTGGCAGGAGGCTACAGAGGAAGAGATCGCCCGCATCCAGGAGCAGTTGGGAAAGGACCTGGAGGCGCTGCGCAGTAACTACGAGGCCGACCGGGAGGAATTGTTGGGGTTGGCTCCGCTCCAGTTCCTCAACGAGGCTCGGCTGCGGGAACTGAAAAGCAAATGGGGCCAGGTCTTCAAGGCGGGAATGGGAGCGGAGGCTTTCTACGAGATCCTGCGCGACCTGGACCTGGATAAGTTGTCCAAGGAACTGTGGCACGAGGTCCGGCACGGGTCCTCCAAGCAGCGGCGGAAAAAGGCGACCCGACGGCTGCGCGTCGTCGAGGCGTTCCGCAAGAGCGGCAACCGACCGGAGTGGATGATCCTCACCGTCCTGCCGGTCATCCCGCCTGACCTGCGGCCGATGGTTCAGTTGGACGGCGGTCGGTTCGCCACGTCCGACCTGAACGACCTGTACCGGCGGGTCATCAACCGGAGCAACCGGCTCAAGCGACTGCGGGAGTTGGGTGCGCCGGACGTGATCATCCGCAACGAGAAGCGGATGCTCCAGGAGGCTGTGGACAGCCTCATCGACAACAGTCAGCGCGGCAAGGCGGTCTCCCGCCGCGGGCATCGGCAGTTGAAGTCCCTCAGCGATATGCTGAAGGGGAAGAAGGGCCGCTTCCGCCGCAACCTGCTGGGCAAACGGGTGGACTACTCCGGTCGTTCCGTCATCGTGGTGGGACCGAAACTCAAACTCCACCAGTGCGGCCTGCCGAAGGAGATGGCGCTGGAACTGTACCGGCCCTTCGTGATCAGCAAACTGGTGCAGTACAACTACGCCGGCAACGTCAAGGCAGCCAAGCGGATCATCGAGCGGCAGCGGCCAGAGGTCTGGGAGGTGCTGGAGGAGGTCATCAAGGATCGCCCCGTCCTCCTCAACCGGGCCCCCACCCTGCACCGTCTGGGCATCCAGGCCTTCGAGCCCGTGCTCGTCGAGGGCAAGGCGATCCAGATCCATCCCCTCGTCTGCGCGGCCTTCAACGCCGACTTCGACGGCGACCAGATGGCGGTCCATATCCCCCTATCCGAGAAGGCCGTGGAGGAGGCCCGCAAACTGATGCTTTCCACCAAGAACCTTCTCAAGCCGGCCGACGGGCAGCCCATCGTCGGGCCGACCAAGGATATGTGCCTGGGGGTCTACTACCTGACGATGGACACCAGGGGGCCGCACAAGGGGGACGGAAAGGTCTTCGTCGATCTGGACGAGGTGGAGATGGCCTACAACCTGGGCCGCGTCGACCTGCATGCCCGCATCAAGGTCGGGCAGGTCTACGAGAGCCGCCCGGCTTCCCCCGAACCCGTCGAGACGACGGTGGGCCGGTGCCTCTTCAACCGCATCCTCCCCGACGAACTCCGCTTCATCGACGAGCCGCTGGACAAGGGGAAGTTGCAGGATCTGGTGGCCCGTTGTTACCGTCAGTTGGGGCCGGAGGCGACCACCGAGTTGGTCGATCGGATCAAGGACATTGGCTTCCGCTTCGCCACGCGGTCTGGCGTGACGATCGCCATCGGAGATCTGACCATCCCGCCGGAGAAGCAGCAGATCCTGGAGGAAGCCACGGCCCAGGTCGCGGAAGTGGAGCGGCAGTACCGCCGTGGCCTGCTCACGGAGGAGGAGCAGTACGCCCGCACCATCGACCTCTGGAGCCGCGCCCGCGAGCGGGTGGCCGAGGCGGTCTCCCGCGTCCTCGACCCCGACGGGCCGGTCGCTGTGATGGCCAAATCCGGTGCATCGAAAGGCGGCTTTGGCCCCATCACCCAGTTGGCCGGGATGCGGGGGTTGATGGCCGATCCTTCGGGGCGGATCATCCCTCTGCCGATTCGCTCCAACCTGCGAGAGGGGCTTTCCGCCCTTGAGTACTTCATCAGCACCCACGGCTCCCGCAAGGGGCTGGCCGACACCGCCCTGCGCACGGCCGACGCGGGCTATCTGACCCGGCGGCTGGTGGACGTGGTCCAAGACGTGATCATCGACGCCCACGACTGTGGTACCCGCAGCGGGATCTGGATCCGCCGCGACGACGACGTGGGTGGGCAGACGATGGCGGAGCGTCTGGTGGGCCGCGTGGCCGCAGCACCGGTGGTCCATCCGGAGACCGGCGAGGTCATCGTCGACCGGAACGAGGAGATCGACGAAGAGGCGGTGGAGGCCATCGACGCGGCCGGCATCGACGCGGTGTACGTCCGCTCGCCGATGA
>DROW01000140.1 GCA_011388675.1 Chloroflexota bacterium
GCGTCGCCGTGATGGTGGAGGTGGGGGACGATGGCACCTGCCGCAAGGCGCGCATCGCGATGGGGGCCGTGGCCCCGAAGCCCATCCGGGCCTACGAGGCGGAGAAGCGGCTGGAGGGCCACGTGCTGACCCCCGAACTCGTCGCCGAGGCGGCCCGCCTCTGCGCCGAGGCGACCTCGCCCATCGACGACATCCGCGCCACGGCGGCCTACCGAAAGCACGTGGTCGAGGTGCTGGCCCGTCGGTTGCTGAGCGAGGAGAAGGGATAGAACCACAGAGACACAGAGAACACAGAGTTCCAAAAATTTTCTCTCTGTGTCCTCTGCGCCTCTGTGGTGGAATTTAAGGAGGAGACCGATGGAAACCAAGGTCGTCACGCTCCACATCAACGGCCGCACGCACCAGGTCGCGCTGCCCCCCAATCGGACGCTCCTGCAGGTCCTGCGGGACCTGGGGTACACGGACGTCAAGAACGGCTGTGAGAAAGGGGACTGCGGGGCGTGCGCGGTGTTGCTGAACGGGAAGCCGGTCAACAGTTGCCTGGTCCTGGCCTGGCAGGCCGACGGGGCGGAGATCGTCACGAACGCCGGCCTGGGCGACCAGGCCCATCCGCACGTCATCCAGGAGGCCTTCGCCGACGCCGGCGCGATCCAGTGCGGCTACTGCACGCCGGGGATGATCGTCTCCGCCAAGGCGCTCCTGGACCGGAACCCCCATCCGACCGACGACGAGATCCGCGAGGCGATCTCCGGCAACCTCTGTCGGTGCACCGGCTACGTGAAGATCGTCGAGGCGATCAAACTGGCAGCAGAACGGATGGCTGCTGCAAAGGAAGGGAGGTGAGCAATGGGGCTGTATAAGTCGAAGTACACGGCGAAGCCGCTGCCTCCCGTGGACCTGCCCGAGTTGCGGGTCGTGGGCAAGCCCCTGCGCCGGGTGGACGCGCTGGCAAAGGCGGTCGGCAAGACGGTCTACGCGGGCGACTTCTCGATGCCGGGGATGCTCCACGCCAAGGTCTTCCGCAGCACCGTCCCCTCGGCGCGGATCAAGCGGTTGGACGTGAGCAAGGCGCGGGCGCTCCCCGGGGTGGCTTGCGTGCTGACGGCGGAGGACCTGCCGGACGGCAAACTGGTCACCGACATCCCCGGACAGACCGGTCAGAAGATCCGCAAGGGGTCGGTGACCTCGGTGTTGGCCCGCGATCGGGTTCGGTTCGTCGGCGATCCCATCGCCCTGGTGGCGGCGGAGACGCTGGAGATCGCCGAGAAGGCGCTGGAGTTGATCGAGATCGAGTACGAGGAACTGCCCGGCGTCTTCGACCCGCTGGAGGCGATGAAGCCGGGCGCGCCGATCGTCTATGAGCCGGACAACATCGTCGCCCGCTGGCGGATCCGCAAAGGGGACGTGCGGGCCGGGATGGCGGAGGCCGACCTGATCATTGAGAACACCTACCGCGTCCCCTTCGTCGAGCACGCCTACCTGGAGCCGGAGGCGGGGGTGGCCTGGGTGGACGAGCGGGGCGTCATCAACATCCGGGTCTCCACCCAGGTCGTCGAGCACTTCCGCAGCATCGCCAAGGCGGTGGGCGTGCCCCAGAACAAGATCCGCACCATCGGCACGATGGTCGGCGGCGGCTTCGGCGGCAAGGAGGACATCACGGTCGAGATCTTCCTGGCCCTCCTGGCGAAGCACACCCAGCGGCCGGTGAAACTGGTCTACACCCGCGAAGAGTCGATGATGTCCCAGTCCAAACGACACCCCTTCGTCATCACCCACCGCACCGGCGTCAAACGGAACGGCCGCATCGTCGCCGCCGAGATCGACCTGGTGGCTGACTCGGGGGCCTACCCCTACCTCAGCCCCTATGTCCTTCTCTACGCCGTGGTGATGGCGACCGGTCCCTACCGCATCCCCAACGTCCGCGTGGACGGGGTGGCGGTGGCGACCAACAACCCGTTCACCAGCGCCTTCCGCGGCTTCGGCGGGCCGCAGGCGGCGTTCGCCTACGAGCAGCAGATGGACGCCATCGCCGAGGCGCTGGGGATGGACCCGATGGAGGTGCGGCGGATCAACTACCTGCGCACGGGCGACACCAACGCCACCGGTCAGGTCATCGAGAGCGCGACCTGGCTGGAGGAGACCGCCACCCGCGCGCTGGAGGCCCTGGGCGAGAAAGAGCCGGATCGGGGTTCGGTCAAGATCGGCCGGGGGGTGGCCTCCTACTTCCAGAGTTACGGCCGCATCACCTGGCTCCACGACACCTCCCGCGCCTGGGTCGGCGTGGAGTTGGACGGCACGGTGGTGGTCCGCTCCGGCGTGCCGGACCTGGGGGCGGGGCAGGTCAACAGCCTGGCGCAGATCGCCGCCGAGGTGCTGGGCGTGCCGCTGGAGCAGGTGACGGTCTACAGCACCGACTCGGCGCTGACCCCGCTGGCGGGTACCTCCACCGCCACGCGGCAGTTGTATATGTCCGGCAACGCCACCTACCAGGCCGCCAGCGCGGTCCGTAAGGTCCTCCTCGACCGGGCCTCCAAGTACTTTGAGGAGGACCCCGAGGACCTGGACATAGCGGAGGGGCGGATCTTCGTCAAGCACGATCCGGACCAATCGATCTCGCTGGCGGAGATGGCGCAGATCTGCGCGGCGGAGGGGTTGCCTCTCTCCAACCTGGCCCTCTTCCGCGCTCCCTTCACCGATCCGCTCGACCCGGAGAACCTGCGCGGGCGGGTGTTCCCCGACTTCACCTTCGGCGCGCAGGCGGTGGAGGTGGCGGTAGATACCGAGACCGGCGAGGTCACGGTGCTCAAGTCCGTCGCCTGCCACGACGTCGGTCGAGCCATCAACCGGGCAGCGGTGGAAGGGCAGATCGAGGGCGGCAGTTCTCAGGGATTGGGGTACGCGCTGCTGGAGGAGTACATCGTCGAAGAGGGCATCCCCAAGACCGTGACCCTCTCCGAGTACCTGATCCCCACCTCGATGGACTTCCCGCCGACGAAGGCCATCGTCCTGGAGTCGGGCTCTGGGAAGGGGCCGTTCGGGGCCAAGGGGATCGGGGAGCCCTCGCTGACCCCGGCCGCGCCCGCCGTCGCCAACGCCGTCGCCGACGCCATCGGCCTCCGCATCCACGAACTGCCGATCACGCCGGAGAAGGTCCTGGAGGCGCTGAGGAAGGCTGAGAGATAAAACCACAGAGGCGCAGAGGGCGCAGAGATTTACTCCAAAATTTATTCCTCTGTGTCCTCTGCGTCTCTGTGGTGAAAAAGGTGGAGAGAGGACGATGGGAGATATGTCCTTCGATTTGCTCCTGGCCGGCGGTGTCGTCGTCACCGGTGAGGGCATCCAGCGGGCCGACGTGGGGGTCCGGGGGGAGAAGATCGCCGCCGTCGGGCCGGACCTGCCGCGGGAGGGTGCCCGCGAGGTGATCGACGTCACCGGCAAATACGTCCTCCCCGGCGTCATCGACGTCCACGTCCATCCGGTCTACCTGGACACGGTGGAGGATTGCTCCCGCGTGGCGGCCTACGGTGGGACGACGACCCTCCTCCACTTCGCCTACGCCCGCACGGGGGAGAGCCTTCTGGAGCAGGTGGAGTCGATGCTGGAGGACGGGCTGGCCCACTCCCGCCTTGACTTCGGCCTCCACGGCGGCCTCTTCGAGGCCCCCAAGCAGGTCCCGGAGATCCCCAGGGTGATGGAACTGGGGGTCCGCACCTTCAAGTTCTTCCTCACCTACCTCAAGCAGGGCTGGTACACGGACGACTACCAGTTGATCAAGGCGATGGACATCCTGGCCCAGCGCGGCGGGATGGCGATGGTCCACGCCGAGAACGGCGGGGGGATCGATTATCTGGAGGACAAATACCTTAAAGGCCCGAACGCGTCGGCCAAGTACTTCAACGCCAGCCGCCCCGCCGCGCTGGAGGAGGAGGCGGTCTTCCGCGCGATCCGGCTGGCGGAGGTGGTGGGGTGCCGCCTCTACATCCCCCACGTCACCTCGGCCCGCGCGCTGCGGCCCATCCGGATGGCACAGGAGGAGGGCCTTCCCGTCTTCGCCGAGACCTGCCCCCAGTACCTCACGCTGACCCAGGAGGTCATCGAGGAGCGGGGCGCGCTGGCGAAGATCGGGCCGCCGATCCGCACCGCCGAGGACCGGGAGGCGCTGTGGGCCGCTCTGCGGGATGGCACCCTCCAGACGGTCGGTTCCGACCACGCGCCGAAGTACAAGGACGTCCACGGCGACTTCCT
Organism: Chloroflexota bacterium; assembly: GCA_011388675.1. Classification (GTDB taxonomy): domain Bacteria; phylum Chloroflexota; class Anaerolineae; order B4-G1; family DUEL01; genus DUEL01. The sequence goes on from DROW01000140.1 coordinate 4,246, forward strand.
GGAGCAGCCCTTCGGCTCCCCCCAGGCGGAGACGCTCCTGCCGTTGACCTACGACGGGGGGGTCAACAAGGGGAGGATCAGCCTGGTGCGGTTGGTGCAGGTGTTGTGTGAGAACCCCGCCCGCATCTTCGGCCTCTACCCGCGCAAGGGGACCATTGCCGTGGGCTCCGATGCCGACCTGGTGGTGTTCGACCCGACGCGGGAGTTCACCATCCGGGCGGAGAACCAGCACACCAACGCCCGCTACACCCTGTACGAGGGGCGGACCGTACTGGGCTGGCCGGTGATGACCTTCCAGCGGGGCCACAAGGTGCTGTGGGAGGGGGAGATCGTCGCCGAGCCGGGGATGGGCCAGTTCCTGCCGACGCTGGAATCCCCGGCCGAGCCGCTGATGCCGTGAAAGCATCGTATTTACCACAGAGGCACAGAGGACGCAGAGAAGAAAAGAATTGAGAGCCTCTGTGCCCTCTGTGTCTCTGTGGTTTTCCATCACACAAGTCGGGAGATAGCGGATGAAGAAACTGCTTACCGGCAACGAGGCCCTCGCTCTGGGCGCGCTGCAGGCGGGGGTGAAGGTGGTCACCGGCTACCCGGGCACGCCCTCCACCGGGGCCCTCGAAAGCCTCCTGCGCCGCCAGCCGCAGGACGTCCACGTCGAATGGAGCACCAACGAGAAGGTCGCCTTCGACATCGCCGCCGGGGCGGCCTGGGCCGGGCAGCGGGCGTTGTGCACGATGAAGATGTCCGGCCTAAACGTGGCCTTCGACTCGGTCATCTCCATCGCCTACTCCGGCTGCGTCGGCGGGCTGGTCATCTATGTCGCCGACGACCCCGGCGTGAGTGCGGGGATGGCGGAGCAGGATAGCCGGGGCTACGCCCTGATGGCCGACCTGCCGATGCTGGACCCTCCCTCCGTGGCGGAGGCGTACCGGTTGGTCCAGGCGGCCTTCGAGATCTCGGAGCGGGTAGGGACGCCGGTCTTCGTCCGGCTGGTTACCTCGATCTCCCACTCCAAGGCCCCGGTGGAGGTGGAGGAGCCGCCGCCCCCGCCGGAACGGGAGCCCCAACTAATCCGCGACATCGCCCGCTTCACTAAGGCGGGCGCGGCCATCTGCATGGCCCAGCATCGGGACCTGATCCACCGGCTGGAGGAGGCGGGCCGGGTCATCGAGGGGATGGGGCTGAACCGGCTAGACCTGGCCCCGAAGCCGGGTGGGTTGGGGATCGTCGCGTCGGGGGTCGCAGTCTCCTACCTTGAGGAGGCTTTCGAGGTCGTCTCCGACCTCGGTTTCGATCCGGAGGCGGTCTCCGTGCTGCGGCTGAGCGCGGTCCATCCTTTCCCCGCCGAAAAGGTCCGCCAGTTGCTGGATCACTGCGGGACGGTCCTGGTCCTGGAGGAACTGGAACCCCACATCGAGCGGTCCGTCTACGTGGAGGCGCGGCGGGCGGGGTTCGCGGGCCGGATCGTGGGGAAGTTGGACGGGACGCTGAGCCGCATCGGAGAATACACCGTCCGGGAGGTGGTGCGGGGCGTCGCGGAGGCGGCGGGGCTGGAGGTGCCGGAGGGCCTGCTGAGTGGGATGGCGGCGGAGCAGTGGGCGGCGGCCCGCCCCATCACCGTCTGCGCCGGATGCCCCCATCGCGGCACCTTTATGGCCATCAACCAGGCGATCCGGCGGGCGGGCTACCGGAAGAACGAGGTGATGGTCACCGGCGACATCGGCTGCACCATCCTGGGGATGAACCCCCCGTTCCACACCGTCTGGAACGAGGTCTCGATGGGGGCCAGCATCGGCCTGGCGCAGGGATACGTCCACGCCGGGGTGAAGACGCCGGTGATCGCCACCATCGGCGATTCCACTTTCTTCCACGCCGGCATGCCGGCCCTGGTCAACGCCATCCAGCACCAGGTGGATCTGACGGTGGTGATTATGGACAACGGCTGGACCAGCATGACTGGCATGCAGGTCAACCCCGGCACCGAGGAGACGTTCCAGCCCCCTGGCAACCGGCGGGTGGACATCGCGGAGGTGGTCAGGGGGATGGGGGTGGAGCACCTCTTCGTCGTCGATCCCTTCGACCTGGAGGCGACCACCCAGGCGATCCAGGAGGCGCTGTCGCTGCCGGGGGTGAAGGTGGTCCTGGCGCGGCAAGAGTGCGCCATCCAGGCCATGCGGCGGGGGATCCGGGTGGGGACGGTCCGGGTGATCCCGGAGAAGTGCGTCCTCTGCAAGCGCTGCATCTTGCTCACCGGCTGCCCCGCCCTCGACCTGGGGGAGGAGGCGGTGGAGATCGACCCGGCGCTGTGCTACGGCTGCGGGCTGTGCGCGCAGGTGTGTAAGTTGGATGCGTTGGTGGTAGAATAGGTGGAAGCGACGTCTTAACGAGGGAGTTGATCGGTGCGGATCACGGTCAGTCCCTCGACGCGCTTGTAGTGGGCTGTGTTGCGGGTCAACAGAGGAACTCCGTATGCGATGCAGATGCCGGCGATGAGGGTGTCTGGGAGGCCGATAGGGGTTCCCTGTGTGCGCAGTTGGGCATCGATCCGGGCTGCTTCTCGGGCTGCTTTGAGGTCGAAGGGAAGCACCTGCACCAAGTCGAGCAGATCGTTGAACAACGCAGATTGGCGAGGGGCGTGGGCGAGGCCAAGCAAGAGTTCGTACGCTGTGATTGCGGTGAGGGCGCAATCGAAATGGGCCAGGACCGTTTCCAGAACGTCGCTGCGCCCGCGCAGATGGTCGATGATAACGTCGGTGTCTATGCAGAGGAGCCGGGGTTCCATTGGGACCAGAGTTCGCTGCGCATCCTGCGGAAGGCCTCTTCGTCCTCCTCCGACCAGACGCCCCGGAGGGCCTGGACGATGCGGAGGCGGCGTGCGGCGTGGTTGTTGTTCTCCCTCCCGACCTCCCCGCGCTCTCGCGCCTGTCTGGCCCAGCGGCTTAACATTTCCGGAATGTCGACTTGCTCCTTCTGAGCCAGCGACTCCAGCGCGGCATAGAGGGAGGCAGGTAGTTCTAGGGTTACGGTCTTCTCCGCCATCGCGCTCTCCCCATTGGGGGACTCTGTCAAAAGTATAACATCCTAGAGGAATTTCGTCAAAGGAGCGGATGATGAATTGCGACATACTCCTGGTCGGCGTCGGGGGGCAGGGGGTGCTCACGGTGGCCGAACTGATCGGTCAGGCCGCCGTGTTACAGGATATTCCGGTCTCCCTCTACCCCTACAAGGGGATGGCCCAGCGGGGCGGGTTCGTCAAGGCCCAGGTGCGGTTGGGGCGGGACGGGGCCGGCCCGAACATCCCGGAGCAGGGGGCCGACCTGGTGATCGGGATGGAGGTCTCGGAGGCGCTCAAGGGCATCCGCTTCGTCAAGCCCGGCGGCGAGTTCCTCCTATACGGCCACGTCTGGCCGCCGACGGCGGTGATGCTGGGCAAGGCGGAGTACCCACCGCTGGAGCGGGTCTTAGAGGCGGCGCAGGAGGCCGGGGCGCGGGTGGTCTACCTCAACCCGGCGGATCGGCCCGACTACGAGGGCCAGCCGGTGCCTGCCAACGTCTACGTGCTGGGCGCAGCGGTGGGCGGCACCCGGCTAGGGGAGGTGCTCCGCCCCGAATCGGTCCTCCAGGCCATTGAGGCCCGCTGGCCGAAGGGGGTGGAGCGGAACCAGGTTGCGTTCCAGGCAGGGCTTGGTGCGGTGGCTGGGTGATTGGGTGACTGGGTGGCTGGGTGATTGGGTGACTGGGTGACTGGGTAACTGGGTAACTGGGTAACTGGGCTATCGATGAGGCCGGAGGAGGTCTATGAGCCTAGACTCTCTCTTCAACCCCACGGGCGTCGCCATCGTCGGGTCGGCGTCGGAGGGGAAGTTGGGCTACGTGCTCACCCGCCAGATCGTCTCGGCGGGATACCGGGGTCCCCTTTTCCTGGTGAACCCCAAAGGGAAGGGGGCCCTTTCCGTGCCGGGGTATCGGTCGGTGGGGGAGATCGAGGCGGAGGTGGACCTGGCGATCGTGGCCTCGCCCGCGCCGACCGTCCCCGACGTGCTGGAGGACTGCGGCCGGGCGGGGGTCAAGGTAGCCGTGGTCATCACCGCCGGGTTCTCGGAGGTAGGCAACGTCGAGGGCGAGGAGGCCATCAAGGAGGTGGCGCGCCGATACGGCATCCGGGTCGTGGGGCCGAACTGCGCCGGGTTCTTCAACAACCGACTGGGCCTCCACGCCACCCTGGAGATCCGCCCGCCCGTGGGCGAAGTGGCGCTGGTCTCCCAGAGCGGCGCGCTCGGCGGGGCGGTGCTGGCTTGGGCGGAGGAGCAGGGGCTGGGGTTCTCCAAGTTCGTCAGTTACGGCAACCGGGCCGACGTGGGTGAGGTGGATCTGCTGGGCTACCTGGCGGAGGACCCCGAGACGAAGGTGGTGGCCCTCTACATCGAGAGCGTGGAGGACGGACGGGCCTTCCTGGAGGCGGCCCACGGTTTCACCCGCCACAAGCCGCTGGTGGTGATCAAGGCGGGGCGGGGGCAGGCCGGGCGGCGGGCGGCCCTCTCCCACACCGGCTCGATGGCCGGCTCCGACGACGTGTACGACGCCGCGCTGCGCCAGGCCGGCGCGATACGGGTGGAGACCATCGAGGAGATGTTCGACCTGTGCAAGGGGCTGGTCCACCTGCCGCCGGTGAAGGGCCGCCGGGTCGCCATCGTCACCAACTCCGGCGGTCCCGGCGTACTGGCGGCGGACCGGGCGGAGGCGGTCGGCCTGGAGGTGGCCGAGCCGAGCGACGCGCTGAAGAAGCGGCTCTCGGAATTTCTCCCCTCCTACTGTTCGTTCCGCAATCCCTTCGACCTGACCGTGGAGGGGACGGAGGACGGCTATCGGGAGACGCTGAAGGCGGTGCTGGAGGAGTACGACGCGGCGCTGACGCTGGACGTCTGCCCGCCGTACCTGGATTCGGTCCCCCACGCCCGTGGGGTGTGCGACGCGGCGGAGGCGACCGGCAAGCCGGTGGTGGCGAACTTCATGGCCGGGCGGACCGTCGAGAAGGCCCTGCCGGTGCTGCGGGAGCGGGGCATACCGGATTTCCCCACCGGCGAGCGGGCGGTGACGGTGCTGGCCCGCCTGGCCGAGGTCGAGGAGCGCAAGGCCCAATGGCGTCCGCTGCCGGAGGTGCCCCAGGAGCGCCGAAGGCTCCCCGGTGAGGAGCCGTTGCTGGAACCGGAGGCGATGGCCTGGCTGCGGGAGAACGGGATCCCCACCCTTGACTTCCGCTTCGCCACGACCGCCGAGGAGGCGGTGGAGGCCGCCCGCGACCTGGGCTACCCGGTTGTAATGAAAGTTGTCTCTCCCCACATCCTCCACAAGTCGGACGTGGGCGGGGTGATCCTGAACGTCGCCGACGACCAACGGGCGCTGGAATCGTTCGTCGCCCTCCAACGGGTGGCGGCCGACCTGGACTTCCGGGGCGTGGTCGTCTACCCGATGGTGCGGGGGATGCAGGAGGTCATCCTGGGCCTCTCCCGCGATCCCCAGTTCGGCCCGGTGGTCCTCTTTGGCCTGGGCGGCATCTACACCGAGGTCCTGCGCGACGTCGCCCTGCGGGTCGCGCCGATCGACCGGCCCGAGGCGGAGGAGATGATCCGCGGGATCCGGGCCTACCCCCTTCTGACCGGGGTCCGAGGCCAACCCGCGTGCGATCTGGAAGCACTGGCTGACGTCCTGATTCGGTTCTCCCGCCTTCCCTTCCTCTACCCTGAGGTCGCCGAGGTGGACCTGAACCCGGTGTTCGTCTCGGCGGAGGGGGTGTGGGTGGGGGATGTGAGGGTGATCAGGAACAAGGTCGCAGGGGAGCAAGGGGGCAGGGGGCAGGAGGGTGGGAAGCGAGGAAGCGAGGAAGCAGGGAAAAATGAGTGAGATACGACCGCAGCGAGGACTGGACGAGATCCGGCCTTACGTGCCGGGGAAGCCGATCGAGGAGGTGAAGCGGGAGTACGGGCTGCAGGACGTGATCAAACTGGCCTCCAACGAGAACCCCCTGGGTCCCTCGCCGAAGGCGCTGGCAGCGTTGGAGAAGGCGCTGCGGGAGGTGCATCTGTACCCCGACGGGCAGGGGTACTACCTCCGACAGGCCATCGCCGACCACCTGGGCGTGGCCCCGGAGCAGGTGATCATCGGCAACGGGGCCGATGGCGTGATCGTGCAGACCTGCCTGGCCTACCTCGACGAGGGGGATGAGGTGATCGTCGGCCAATCCTCCTTCCCCGTGTACGACATCTACACCCACGTGATGCGGGCCCGACTGGTGAAGGTCCCGCTGAAGGACTACCGGCTGGACCTGGAGGGGATGGTGGAGGCGATCACGGATCGGACCAAGATCGTCTTCGTCTGCAACCCCAACAACCCCACCGGCACCATCGTCACGCGGGACGAGGTGGAGCCCTTCCTGGCGAAGGTGCCAGACCGGGTCCTGGTGGTCTTCGACGAGGCCTACTACGAGTTCGTCGACTCGCCGGAGTATCCTGACACCCTCCAGTACGTTCGGAAGGGGCGACGGAACGTGATGGTGATGCGGACCTTCTCCAAAGTCTACGGCCTGGCGGGGCTGCGGTTGGGGTACGCGGTGGCCCATCCCGACACGCTGGCCCCTCTCTGGCGGGTCAAGGAGCCGTTCGCCGTCAACCGGCTGGCCCAGGTCGCCGGAATCGCTGCGCTGGAGGACGGGGAGTTCGTCCGCCGGTCGGTCGAGGCCAACCGGGAAGGGCGACGGTATCTGTATCGAGAGTTCGACCGGCTGGGCCTCTTCTACGTCGAGAGCCACACCAATTTCGTTCTGGTGCGAGTCGGCCCGAAGGCGCGGGAGGTGGTCGAGCGGCTGCTGCAGCACGGCGTCATCGTCCGTCCCTGCACCGGCTACGACCTGCCGGAGTTTCTCCGCATCACCGTGGGCAGCCCCGAACAGAACGCGCGGCTGATCGCCGCCTTGGGGGAAGTTCTGACGGAGGTGGGGTGAGCCGGAAACTGCTCATCGGCCTGACCGGTAACATCGCCACCGGTAAGTCCACCGTGGCCCGGATGCTGGCCGACCTGGGGGCGACGGTGGTCGACGCCGACAAGGTGGCCCACGAGGTGATGCGGGCCGGCACGCTGGTTCACGCGGCGGTCGTGGAAGCCTTCGGCCCTCAGATCGTGGGGCCGGATGGGGAGATCGACCGGACCCGGCTGGGGGCGGTCGTCTTCGCCGACCCGGAGGCGCTGGCCCGGCTGGAGCGGATCGTCCACCCGGCGGTGACGGAGGAGGTGGCCCGCCGGATCGCCGAAGCGCCGACGCCGGTGGTCGTCGTCGAGGCGATCAAGTTGATCGAATCGGGGATGGCGGACCGGTACGACAGCCTCTGGGTGACCACCTGCCCGTCCGAACTTCAGGTCCAACGGCTGATGTCCGACCGGGGGCTGAGCCGGGAGGAGGCGGAACTGCGGGTGCGGGCCCAGCCCCCCCAGGAGGAGAAGGTCGCCCGGGCCGACGTGGTGATCGACACCAGCGGCACGCTCGACCAGACCCGCGCCCAGGTGGAGGCGGCGTGGGAGCGGGTGGTTCGGCGATGAAGCACGACACCCGGTTGCGGTGATGGGGTGGACCTCGCCGCGGAGGCACGGAGGGCGCAGAGAATCTCCAGACCCCCCCAAAAGCCTCCGTGCCCTCTGCGTCTCTGGGGTGTTTTTAGGGTGGGTCCGGTTCGTTTGAAAACCTTCCACATTTGTGTTATCATTCCCCCATCCTGGGTTGAGAGGGGAACGATGTATCCGGATAGCGAAATCCTGTTTCCGTCTCGCTGCATTCCTCAGTTGCGCAACCTGCGTGGGGAGAAGTGGGCGCGGCTCATCGACCGCCTTATGCGGCTGCCGGACCAGCACGAGGATGTGCTGGGGTTCTCGTTGATGATGATCAAACTGGCCAGTTGTTTGACCTGCGATTTGGATAGTTACCGGGCCTCGCTGGGTTGCTGCACCTGCGCCCGGCGGACCGTCGGCGGGTTCAAAGGCTCGGATGACGACATCATCCGCCTCTTCGAGGAGGCCCGTGAGGAGGTGCGCCAGTACCTCTCGCGCGACGATCTTCCCATCGGGGTCACAGCCCTGATCGAGCGCGTGGAGGCCCCTCGTTCGTCCAGATGATCCGGCGTCCTTCCCCCCTGTGGTGGCTTTTCCCCCTCCTGGTGGGGCTGCTCCTCGCCGGTTGCGTCGCCTCTCCCCCGGCGTGGATGTTCGAGTGGACCGGAGAGGAGGAGACGCTGGGCCAGGTCCAGGGGATGCTCCAACTGGCCGGGGGGCTCGTCCGTCCCCAGCCCCGCCTCGCCCGGTACGAACCGGTGGCTCACACCGGGATGAACCCCTTTGGCATCAACGTCTTCCTCGAACAGGAGGTCGATCCCTGGAAGCAGGAGCGGACCCTGCAGATGGTCGCCGCCGCGGGCTTCCACTGGATCCGGCAGTCGTTCCCCTGGGAGGACATCGAGGTCCACAGCAAAGGCGACTTCATCGACCGGCGGAACGATCTGGACGGGGATGGGGAGGTCGATCCGGTCGATGCGTGGGCGAAGTACGACCGCATCGTCGACCTGGCGGAGCGGTACAACCTGGAGGTCATCGCTCGTCTCAGTAACCCCCCGTCCTGGTCCCGCGCCGATGGGGATGCCCGAGGGACGCACGCGCCCCCGGACCGGCTGGAGGACTTCGGGGACTACGTCTACACCGTCGTCTCCCGGTATCGCGGCCGCATCCGGTACTATCAGATCTGGAATGAGCCGAACATCTATCCCGAGTGGGGGGAGCAGCCGGTCGATCCAGAGGGGTACACCGAACTCCTTTGTCTGGCTTATCGACGGGTGAAGGAGGCGGACCCCAATGCGGTGGTCATCAGCGGCGCGCTGGCCCAGACGGTCGCCCTCGATCCAGGTCCAGGGCCGGGAGCCGGCCTGAACGACTTGATCTTCCTCCAGCGGATGTACGACGCGGGCGCGGCCGATTGCTTCGACATCCTGGCGGTCAATGACTACCTGCTCTGGTCCGGCCCCACCGACCACCGGCTTCACCCGTTGACCATCAACTATGGCCGCTTTCTCTACCTGCGGGACATCATGGTCGTCAACGGGGATGCTCACAAGCCGATCTGGTTCAGCGAGATGAACTCCAACGCCGTCCCCAACGACCCGAACATCCAGGACTGGGGCCGCTACGGTCAGGTGACGCTGGAGCAGCAAGCCCGATACGCTCCGATGGCTTATCAGCGGGCGATGGAGGATTGGCCCTGGGTGGGGGTGATCAACTTCTGGTTCTTCAAGCGGGCCTCCGACGAGGAGCGGAATCAGTCCTGGTATTACTTCCGGATGGTGGAGCCGGACTTCACGCCGTTGCCGGTGTACGACGCGATGCGGGAGTACATCGCTTCGCTGGTTCCTACCCTCTACCCAGGGGTCCATCAGGAGGACCACTGGGCGCTGGAGTATGAGGGGGAATGGGAACGGGTGGCGGACGAGGGCGCGGTGCTGGGGGCCTACGTCCGGGCGCGCGCAGGGGCGCGGGTCTCCTTCCCGTTCGAGGGGAACCGGCTGGTGCTGACTCCAGGGCCGGAGAGTGGCCGGATCTCCGTCCGGATCGATGCCGATGTCCCGCGGTCCGTCGCACTGGAGGGTAGGCCGGTGGTCCTCTTCTCCGCCAGACGGGACGAGGTCCACCACGCGGAGATCGTCGTGGTGGAGGGGTGGGGGAGTGTGGACGCCTTCACCGTGTACGGACGGTGACCGGGATCACCCGTGCAGCCGCCGGATGACCATTACTACCTTCCCCTGGATCTCCACCTGGGTGGGGTCGTCGATGTAGATCGGCTTCATCGAGGGGTTGGCTGGCTGGAGGCGGACCCGCCTGCCTTCCCAGTAAACCCGCTTCAGGGTGGTCTCCTCCCGATCCCGCAGCCAGACGGCGGCCATTTCCCCGTTTTCCACCCGTCGGGTGTGGCGCATAATGACGATGTCCCCGTCGTGGATCAGGGCGTCGATCATCGAATTGCCCCGCACCCGAAGGGCGTAGAGGTCGCTGGTGTCTCGAAAGATCGACCGGGCCAGTTCGACCGTCTCGTCCGCCCCCATCAGGGAGAAGTCCGAGGAGGGGACGGGGATCGGCTCGCCAGCGACGATCTCGCCCAGCAGGGGAATGGAGACCAGCCCCTCCGGAGGCTCCGGTGGGATCATCTCCGTCGGCGTGGCGGAGAGGAAGGCCCGCCCGGCCTCCGTGAGCCGGATCCCCCGCGATCGCCTCGGTTCCCTCTCGATGAGGCCAGCCTCCTCCAGCCGCTTCAGGTTGTGGCTGATCACGGAGGGGTGAGGGGTCCCCACCGCCGCGCCGATCTCGCGGATAGAGGGGGGGAATCCCCACTCCCGACCGAACTCGTAGATGTACCGGAGGATTTTTTCCTGTCGTTCCGTCAGACCGGAATCTGTGCCCATCGTTCACCCCCTCGCCACGCCTCTATTATACTGAACATCTGTTCTATGTCAAATGTTGTTCTGGCCTTCGACACAACTTCGGACACTGACCAGCGGAGGTCGAACGATTTCACCACAGGGGCGCGGAGGGCACAGAGTTTCCTCCACGATCTAGAGGTTTCTCCGTGCCCTCTGCGTTCCTGGGGTCAGGGATTTCGTGTCCGAGGGTTGGCTGGCGCGTCAGGGCCAGGAGAGCGTCCCCACGGCCACCATCTCCTCGGTGCATTCGGTGCATCCCTCGCTTTCCACTACCCGTCGGCGCTCCCCGGTGACCGGGTTGTAGAGGAGGGCGTACAGCCGGTAGGTCCCCGGCGGCAGATCCAGGGGGACGATCAGTTCGTACCGGTGGGGCAGCACCTCACCGAGAGGTAAGCGCGGGAGGGGCCAGTAGTCGTTGAGCAGTGCTCTGTCCTGCTGGGTGATGGGCCGTTCCCCAGCACGACGGACCAGGTGGACCGCGCCGGTGAGATGGTCTGACTGGGGAGCGGTCAGTTCCCAGAAGAGGTACACGACCAGCAGCCGCCCTTCCCGGTGGAGCGATGCACCGTGCAGGAGGATGCCCCCCTCGAAGGTGGCGTGCACTTCCCGGTCCGGCGAGAGGGGGCGGAACGGGCGCGCTTCCGGCAAGGCGTAGGCGAAGAGGCGGGCCTCCCGCGTGTAAACCATCGCCACCCGATACCCCCCGGCCTGCTCCAGCGTTCCCAGGAGTACTCCACTGGGGTCCACCGCCTCGTCCTGGTAGAGCAGAACCCAGTACCGTCCGTCGCCAGCGGGCCGGTGGGCCTCTAAGAGGGAGGCTCCCTCTTCAGGCCGCATCCGCTCTCCGATCTCCGGCCCGGCGGCGAAAGGGACCGGGGTGTGGTATACCTGGAGGACCTGAAGCGCGTGCCCGGCCACCGCCAGGCCCCGGTCGTTGGGGTGGGCCTGCTGGTTCATATGGGCCACCGTCTCCCGAAAGTCGGGATACCACAGGGTGCGCGGGGCCGCCAGGAAGGCGCCGGAGGCCGGTCCGGCCCAGAGGAGAGCGATCCCGACCAGCAGGGTGAGGAGTCCCTTCTCCCAGGGAGCACGACGGCGGCTGGCGAGGGGGGCTGTCGGCACCTCCAGCAGCCCGACCAGGCCCATCGCGAGCAGCGGCAACCCCCAGAACAGGTAGCGTGGGTGGTGGACGGGCCGCACCTGCCAGAAGGCGAAGAGCCCGCCCGCACCGATCAGGAAAGCAGCCAGCGGAACCCCTCCCCGCGACGGTCGCCGGGCGGCCAGCACCAGGAGCCCCAGCGCTCCGGCGGCCAGGAGGCCCTGGTGCCAGGCGGGCGACAGGGCACGGGAGAGCGGGGCCAGAGCACCGCGGCCGGAAAGCAACCCGCCCAGTTCTTCCAGAAAAACGGGGAGGGTGGGGGGCGCGCTGGTGGCGAAACTGTGGAACCCCGCGGTCACGGGAAGGGCCCACAGGCCCCAGAGGGCGGCCGGGAGGAAAGGGAGCCCCAACCAGAGGAGGGATCGGCTGGAAACGGGAGCGTTGTCCCCTCTCCGGCGGATGGGGTGGGGGCCTCTCAGGACGAAGACCGCCCCCACGGCCCCGAGGAGGGGGAAGAGGGAGAA
>DROW01000141.1 GCA_011388675.1 Chloroflexota bacterium
GGAGCGGGACCCCTCCCGTCCCCGCTGGATTCGCACCGTCCGCGGCAGCGGCTATCTCTTCTCCGACGAACCATCCGCCTCCACCGATCCGCCGGTTCCCTAGAGCCTTACCACGCTGTTAGCCTGCGCTACAACCTGTGCTGGGCACCTCACCTGCTTATTTTTCCCCTTCGTTTCACGCAATTGCGCTCTTTCCGAGACGAACTTGGGACGTTCAGTCCGCCTCTGTTGTGGTACTCTAAAGACGTGCCCCGGTACAACCTCGTCGATCCAGAGACGGCAGGGCAGGCGCGCCGTCCGTGCGAGTGGGGGCAAGCTTATGGGGAACAAACACATCCTTATCGTGGACGATGAGCCGAGGGTGGCCTACCTGCTGAGCCGGGCGCTGGAGCGCACCAACAAGGGCTACCACGTTACCATCGCTCACTCCGGCGAGGAGGCCCTGGAGGTGTTGGAACGGTCACCGGTGGACCTGCTCGTGACCGACTTGCGGATGCCGGGCATCAGTGGGCTGGACCTGATCCGCTGGGTGCGGGCCTCCTCTCCCCGGACCCGCACGATCCTCATCACTGCCTACGGGGACGACGAGGTCGAGGCGGAGGCCCATCGGCTGGAAGCGTACCGCTACATCACGAAGCCGTTCGATATGGCGGACTTCACGCGGGCGGTGCAGGAGGCCTTGCGGGAGGTCGCCCTGGCTCAACCGGGATGGGTGGTGCTCTCCGACGAATGTTTCGAAGCCATCGCCACCCAACTGGAGAGCCTGCGCCAGGAGACCGGGGCCCAGTGCGTCTTTCTGGCCGATATGCAGGGGCAGCGGCTGGTGGAGGTCGGGGACAGCGAAGGGTTGGATACTGCCGCGTTGCTGGCCCTTCAGGCCGGTGGGATCGCGGCCAGCGCCGAACTTGCACGTCAACTGGGCGACGACAGCGCTTTCAACCTTAACTTCCACGAGGGCTCACGGTACGACCTCTACGCTGCGTCGGTGGGGGAAAGTCTCTTCCTCTCCCTTGTCTGCGATCGACAGATCCAGCCAAGTCGAATTGGCCTCGTGTGGCTCTACACCCGCCGCGCCATCGAACGGCTCCGCGCCCTCCTTTCCAGCGCCCAGGCCCCCCCGCCCAGTCTCCCGATCGGAGAGGAATTTGGTGCTTCCCTCGCCGCTGAACTGGACGCGCTGCTGCAAGAACTGCCTTCTGGCGAGGCACCCGCTTCCGAGGCCGCGGCCCCCGACCCTGATGCTCCCCAGGTGCCGAACCACGTACCGTCGGAGGCGTCCGACGAGGGGGAAGAAGACCCCCGGGAAACGACGCCGGCGGAGGCGGGTCTGCTGGGCTTGGAGGAAGCCATCAGGTTGGGCGTCCTCCCTCCCGACTTTTTGAAGTCGGAGCGGAACGGTGATGACGATCGATGAGGGGGAATGCGAGAGGAGGTAGGTACGGAGATGGCAGCCCCGCGGATCTTGGTAGTGGACGATGAAGCGAACGTGGTCAAATCGTGCGTCCGTATGCTCCAACTGGCGGGGTTTGAGGCCCGTGGTGTCACCACCGGGGCCGAGGCGATCGATCTGTACAAGGAAAATCGGTTCGATCTGGTGTTGGTGGATCTGAAAATGCCTGGGATGGACGGCCTGGAAGTACTCCGGGCCATCCGGGAATACGATCCTTCTGCGTCGGTTCTGATCTTCACTGCCTATGGTACGAAGGAAAGCGTGGTCGAAGCCCTCCGCCTGGGGGCGCGGGAGTTTCTGGAGAAACCGCTGGACGCCCAGCGTCTCATCGCCACGATCCGTCGCTTGCTTGAGCAAAAAAATGAGGCCGCCGTGCGGGGCAATTTGCGCTCGATGAGCGTTCCCACCATCATCCAGGTCAATTGCACGGAGCACAACCTGGCCCGCCTGCGCGTCCGACGGAACGGACAGGATGCCACCCTCTTCTTCGCCGACGGCAACGTGGTCCACGCCGAGATGGGCTCCAAGGTGGGGGAGGAGGTGGTCTACGAGTTGCTAGGCTGGGAGGATGGGGAGTTCGAACTGGAGATGGGGGTTCCCCCGCCTCAGCGCACGATCACGACCAGTTGGTCCGGTCTCCTTCTGGAGGGAATGCGCCGGCTGGACGAGAAGTCAGCAAGCCTGCTGGAGGGGAAGGACCTGCTTGAGGCTGAACACGAGGGACAAGAACAGGAACAAGAAAAGGAGGTGTCAGGAATGGCTGCCAAGAAACGAAGCGAACGGATCGCCGAAGCGCTCAGCGAACTGCTGGAAGGCTCCAGCGACATTGAGGGGGGCGCGTTGGTGGGGATCGATGGTCTGGTACTCTCGGCCAACGTGCCCGTCAAGGGGATCGACGAGACGCTGGTCGGCGCGGCCGCAGCGGCCATCTTCGGGTTGAGCCGACGCAGCGTGCAGCAGTTGGGCCGCGGCGAGTTCTTCCAGACCCTCATCCAGGGTAAGGACGGGAACATCATCGTGACCGCCGTGGACCCCCGGACCGTCTTTGTTGGCCTCACCCCTGCCGACGTCAACCTGGGGATGGCTTTCTACGAGGCCCGTCAGGTGGCGCAGAAACTGGCCGAGATCCTGAGGTCCTGATCGAGGCTTGGGAGGCGAGAGACGGAACGCAAGACGCAGGGTGAAGGAGGAATGAGAGATGGCTACCGAGGAGGAAAAGAAGCGGAACTTGGCTCGCATCAACGCGATGATTATCTACGGTCTGGAGAAAGGGCTGTGGGACCTGTTGGGGGAATCCGCCCTGTCCGTCAGTACGACGGTCGGTGAGGGAATGCTGGAGGTGATGGAGAAGACGATGGGGCTGGAGATCGCTGGTGAGGATCCGCAGGACATCCTCACCGAGATCGGCCGCATCTTCGTGGACGAGATCGGCATCGCCCTCAAGTTCGACATCACGAAAGAGGATAGCACAGTGGGGCTTATGGTCCAGAATTGCGTCCTTTTAAAGACGGAGGAGGACTTGATCAAGGCTGGCATTAAGCCCTTTATGTGCCCCTACCTGAACATCGCGGCCGCAGCGATGCGAAAGCGGCTGGGGGTGAAGACCCGCGTCTCCAAGATCGACGTAGATACCGAGGGGCGTAAGTGCGTCCTCCAGTTCGAACTAGTGTAGGGGCCCCTTTCTCCCGGCCCTGGTCTGTCCGGCGGCCCTCCGAAGAAGAACGGCGACGGGCGGTGGCGAACGGGTGGGTTCTTTCCCCCGCTTGCCACCGCCCCTCTGGACCGGAGGTCAAGACTTTATGAAGGAGCCGATCATCTTCCGTAGGGAAGACTGCTTGAGCCACGAGCAGGCGATGTACTGGAAGGACCTGCTCTACCGGACCGTGAAGATCGGCACGGAGATCGAGTTTGCCCTTCCTAAAGGGGTGAAGAAGGACGATTTCTTCCCCCTCTTGCGGGAGTGGTTGCAGCCCACCCAGGATCTGAACGATCTGGGGCGGTACGGGGTGTTGGACGTGGTGAGTGAGCACTGTGGGCTGGAGATCCAGGTCATCGGCCGTCAGCCTTTTTATCCGGCTCTGGTGGAACAGTATCGCTCCATTCTAATGCCTCTGCTCGAACAGGGGGTCCGCGCGCGGGCGACCTGTGGCCTTCACTTCCATCTCCTCACCGTTGGGCTGAGCGAGCCGGTACCGGAGATCGTCCTCGCCAACGTATGGAACCTCACCCGTCGCTACGCCCCCTTCCTCAAATTCCTCACCAGCGCCGGGGACCGGTGGGAAGCCCTTTGTCGTCGGCGGAACTACAATAGCCACCTCGAAATGGTCCGTCTGACCCCCGGCGTGATGAGTATGCGGGAGATTCAACGCCGCCTCAAGGAGAGTAAAATCGTGCCGGAGCATCAGAATTTCCTCAACCTAGAGCACGTTACCTTCACCGATGACGGAGCGGTCCGCAACTTCCATCTCGAGTTCCGTTTCCCCGACGCCGATCTCTCCCCCACTTCTATCGCCGCTAAGACGTTCCTCTTCCTCGCCATACTCCTGAAGGCGGTTGAGATGAGCCAGTACGGCGTGATCCACGCGGGAAAGGTCCAGGAATGGCGGCGGAAGGTCGAGTTGCTGGATATGCTCAGCAACAACGACGGCAACCTTGCCGCCAGCGATACCTCCAAAGTTACCCCCGAAGTGATCGAGGAACTACGGGCGGGATGTCGGGAATTGCTGGAACTACTCAAACCGATCTTCGTCCGCTTCGCCCGGGTCACCTACGGGGGCGAAGAGGATCACCCTGCCTTCGAGGTGCTCTCTCTCCTCGCCGAGACGCCGGTCTCCATCCTCCGTGCCAGTGGGCGGGATTGGTATGAGATCGAGCGCATCCTCAGCGAGCGGGCCCAAATCACCTCCGGCGAGTGGGACCAGAGCGACCGTCGGCTGACCCGCCTGATCGAACTGGCGGAATTGACCGGCTCCCCCTCGCCAGAAGCGTGGAAATGGGAGGCCGCCCGTGAACTCTTCCTCACCCCCCAGGAACTGGAGCGACGTCTCCAGCGCCTGGACCGGTGGCGCGGCCTGAAGTGGGATGGGGAACTGGGCACGATGGTGTTCCTGGGATGAGGGCCCAGATGATTTCACTTGTGGGGTGGAGACGATGTGTGGATTGAGCGGGGTGCTGCTCTATCCCCGTCGACGCTCGGAGGCGGAACTGGAACGCATCCGAGAGATCAGTACGGCCAACCTCGTCTTCAATGAGGAGCGGGGGCGGGAGGCTGCTGGCGTCGCCGTGATCCAGGCCGACGGGACGTATCACATCCTGAAGCGGCCTGTCCCCGCGTCGACCCTGGTGAAATCCGACGCCTATCGTCGTCTCCTCGCCACCATCAATGAGGAGACGGTTTGTATCCTTGGGCACACCCGTATGCCCACTAAAGGGAGCCCTCTCCGCAACGTCAACAACCATCCGCTGCGTACCGAGCACGTGATCGGCATCCACAACGGGATGATCCTCAACGACGACGATCTCTTTGCCCGGTTTCATTTTCCCCGCGCAGGGGAGGTCGATAGCGAGATCATCTTCCGTCTTCTTGATACCGTGGACCCTGCCCAGAGCGATGGCCGGTATCCCCAAGATTTGGAGGCGACTCTTCGCTTTCTGAGGGGGACTTACGCTGTGCTGGCGGTGGACCTGCGGCGACCGACGAATCTGCTGGCCCTCAAGCAATTGCGCCCGCTCTGCCTGCATTACGAACTGGAATGGGAAGCGCTGTTCTTTTCCTCGCGTTATCTCTTTCTCCGGAAGGCCTTTGGCCGGGCGGTGATCACCGAGGCTCTGGAAAGTGGATACGGCTACTGCTTCGATGCTCTCCGTCTGCCCGCGCTGGGGAACCGGCCGGCCTTCGTCTTCCCACTGGCAGGGGGAGACGAGAAGGAGCGGAGTGTCTGCATCAAGTTGGGTGAGGAAGGGACAAGATGAACCAGTCAGTCGTTCTATCTGAGGACATCGCCGACCAGATCCATCGGGTCCTCAGCGAACTGCGTGCTCGCACGCAGGCGGAGTGCGTCCTCCTGGCCGACATCAGCGGCCAGTTGGTCGAATCGCTGGGGAGTTCGGAAGAGATCGACCCCGTCCTCGTCGCCGCGCTGGCGGCTGGCGAACTGGCCGCGATTGCCGAACTGGCCCGACAGATCGGAGAGAGAAGAGCCAGCGGCTCCCTCCTCCACGAAGGGAAGAACAGGAGCATCTATATTGCCAGCGTCTCGGATACGTTCGTCCTCGTCGTCATCTTTTCCACCGCATCCCCTGTCGGATTGGTCCGCCTGTTCGTCCGTCGGGCCGCCGAATTACTGCATCCACTGGCCAGCCAGTTCGAGGAAGCCATCCGCCGATCCAACGCGACCCTTGGAACCGATTTCGGCACGGCCCTGGCTGGGGAACTGGACGAGGCGTTCGGAGGGATGTAGAGGATGTTCATCAACTGGCGATTGCGCGAACTTAATCTGAAGATCGTCTACTACGGTCCGGCGCTTGGAGGAAAGACGACGAATCTTCAGTATATCCACAGCAAGACAGACCCGCGCATCCGAAGCGAGATGGTCTCCCTCAAGACCCGAGGGGATCGCACACTTTATTTCGACTTCCTGCAATTGGAACTAGGACGGGTCGCTGGTCTCAAGCCCCGGTTCAACCTCTACACCGTTCCGGGACAAACTTACTATACCAGCACCCGTAAACTGGTGCTTCAGGGTGTCGATGGCATCGTCTTCGTGGCCGATTCTCAGGCGCATCGCCTGGAGGAAAACCGGGAGTCGTTCTGGGAAATGCGGCGGAACCTGCGGGAATTGGGGTACGATCCGGAGTCGATGCCTTTGGTGCTCCAGTGCAACAAGCGGGACCTTCCCAACATCCTTTCCGTGTCCACGATACACGAGCACCTCGGCCTCAATGGGGTCCCCTGCCTCGAGTCAATCGCCATCCGGGGGGTGGGTGTCTTTGAGACCCTGAAGACGATCATCAACCTGGTGGTGGCCAAAGCACAACAACAACTTTAGCCAGTGGGCGATGGAGGAGGAAACGATGGGCGCACAACGACGTCGAACGCTCGACACAACTCCCTCTCCTTCCTTGCAGCGGATCTTAGAGGAGGTTAGGGCGCGCGGCGGTTTCCAGGTGAGTGTACTTACTTCCACCGATGGACTGACGATCACCACCGTCCCCTCAGACTACAACAGCGACTTGGCCTCGGCAATGGTTGCCCTTTTGCAGAAGGTGAGCAATGATGTCCAGGGGCAACTGGGGATGGCCGAGGTGGACGAGGTGGCGATCCGCACGCGGGATAACACCCGCCTGGTGTGTCGGCGCATCCCCGTCGAAGGAGCCGAACTGATTCTGGCTGCCATCGTTCCACCTGGTCGCACCTATCGCCGGGTGATGAACTGGGCTGTGCAAAGGATCCGGAGGGCGATGGAGTGATCGATCCTCTTGGAGCGAGGTGGTGTGGCAGTGACGGAACGATCGCGGGAGACCATCCTGATCGTGGAGGACGATCCGAAGGTGCGGGATTTCCTGTGCGAGGCCGTGCTGGACCCGCGCAGATATCGCGTGCTGACGGAGGCGGAGGGAGAGAAAGGGTTGAGGCGTGTCCTGGAAGTGAAGCCGGATCTCCTTCTCCTCGATCTTCACCTCCCCCGCCTATCAGGGCTAGATCTCCTGCGGATGTTGAGGAAACAGGGGGTAGAAATCCCTTCCATCGTATTAACGGCCTACAGTTCAGAGGAAATCATCCTGGAGGCTTTTCACCTAGGGGCCAAAGACTTTCTCCAAAAGCCTTTCACCGCCGACGAGGCCCGTGCCGCGGTTGAGAAGGCGCTGGCGGAGGTTCGGCTGCAGCGGGAAAAGGAACGGCTCACCCGCGCCCTGGCCCTTGCCAATCGCAGACTCCAGCGCCAGATCCATCACTGGATCGCCCTCCACGACATCGCCCAGGCCATCACCTCTACTCTGGAAGAACCCGAGATCTACCGCCGTGTTATGGCCAACGTGAATCGCGTGTTGCGGGTGGAGGCTGGCTCCCTCTTCCTCATCAGCCGGGAGACCGGCGAACTGGAACTCAAGCTCACTCTTCAGGGGGAGGATGCCCGTTTTGTCCACGTCCGCTTGAGATCCGGGCAGGGAATTGCTGGATGGGTCGCCCAGCACGGACAACCCCTCCTGGTGCCGGACGTGCGGAAGGATCCGCGGTTCTATCCGGGGGTGGATCGCCTGACGGGATTCAGAACGCGATCCGTCCTCTGCGTCCCTCTCAAGAGCCGTGGGAAGACCATCGGTGCGTTGGAGGTGATCAACAAACTGGAAGGGCCGGAGAAACCTTCTTTCACGTCCGGAGACCTCGAACTATTGGAGATGCTTGCCTCGTGGGTGTCGGTCGCGGTAGAAAATGCCCGGCTCAATCGGGCGATGCAGGAAGCAGCGGCGATGCGGACGCTCAGGCAGGTCGTCGTAACCATTGCTCACCATGTCAACAACCGGCTGATGAATCTTGCTCTCGAACTGGATCGGCTGGAAGCGGAGGGGACCCCCACGCCGGAGCGAATCCGGGAGGCGACCGCCAACGCCCGACACTGGATCTGGGAGATCACCCGGGTTGTCAAGGCCCTCGATCGGGTCGGGAAGATCAAGACGATCCCCTATGTGGGAAAAACGGAGATGCTAGATCTGGAATCCGTGCTGGACTAAGGATCGTTGAGGGGGGCTCACGGCGTGGGCTGTCGGCCTGTGCCCCGAGAGCCTGCGTCGGCGGTGAAACCTCGGAACCGAAGGGGCCTCAACCCGTCCCAACTCTCTCGGTGAGGTGCTAGCGCGTGGGTGCGCTTCAGTTCGAGGCAGAGATGTCCGCCGGCCCTCACTCCCCGCCCAGGGGGTGAAGGCGTTCGGGCCGTCCCTATTCTGAAGCACACCCCTAGCGCGTCGCTGGCTTGACAGAGTTGGAACCCGGCATTATAATCCTCTCGGCCCGGCCTCCAGGCCGGGCGGATATATGCCTTCATCAGAGGTGAGAACATGGCGGAAGAACGCACGGAACGCCCCACGTCCATCTTCGAGTTGCGCCCCAAAATGCAACTGGAAGGGGTCGTCCGGCGGATCGAACTGTACGGAGCCTTTGTCGATCTCGGGCTGGAGCGGGACGGCCTGATCCACATCTCCCGTCTGAGCGACCGACCCGTCAGTCGGGTCACCGATGTCGTCAAAGAGGGGGACCACGTGACCGTCTGGGTTACCGATGTGGACCCCGAAGCGGGACGGATCGCCCTGACGATGGTCAAACCCCCCGAGGTGGAGTGGAAAGACATCAAAGAGGGCAACGTCTACACCGGCAAGGTCGTGCGCATCGAGCGGTACGGGGTCTTCGTCGATTTCGGGGCAGAACGGCCGGGCCTCCTGCACATCCGCGAGATGGGGCACCGCTTCGTCCACCACCCCTCCGAACTGTTCCAGTTGGGCGACGAGGTCGAGGTCCGGGTCCTCCACGTCAACCGTCGCAAGCGGCAGATCGACCTGACGATCGACGATCTGGTGGACACAGAAATGGAGAAAGAAGAAGAGGCCCACCTCCCCACGCCGATGGAATGGGCTTTCAAGAAGGCCCAGGAAGAAGCCAGGCGACGTGAGAGGGAAAGGGCACGCGCGGCGAGCGGGAAGAAGAGCCGACGAGCGGAGCAGGACGAGATCTTGAGCCGGACCCTTCAGCAACTCGCCCAGTAGATCGGCTGATCAGAATGCCCCCAATTGACAGTGGGCGATCTTGATCCCCAGTGCCTCCGCTGCGGCGGAGACGTCCATTTTCGAGACGCGGAGGGCGGAGGCGATCTCCCAGGCGGCCCGGCAGGGCAGTTTCCCTTCCACCAGATTGTCGCGGATGGCTTGTGCCAGCCCCGGTTCCACCGCTTCCGCGGGCTGGACGATCTTGTGCCGCCCCTCCGCTTTCGGACCGTAGCCGAACAGCCCTAACTGACAGCGGTTCAATCGGATCCCTATCTCGTCGGCCGTCCGGCCCACATCGAGCGGTTGGACCTCCAGTTCCTCGGCGATACGGAACGCCGCCGCGCAGGAAAGCATCCCCTCGCGGTCGAGACGCTCTCGGATCGCCGCGGCGATCGTCTCTGCACGCTTCATCAGGCCCTCCTTGAATGACAGATTTTTATGGCTCCGTTTCCGCCCGGAACGGACGGTATCTGTGAAGGTGGAGTATAGTCCAGAGTGAGGAGAGCGCAAGGGGATTGGGGAGGTTTTCTACGTTGACGTCCCTTCGGGCTTCGGTTATAATGGCCCCGTTCCAGGCCGGGTTGCGCGAACGGCCTGGGCGGAGAACATTGAATGCGGGTTCCGACACGGTTTCGTCCTTATCTGCGCTGGCTCCTCCCCGGGATGGGGGTGAAGCGCTGGTTGTTGGTGATGGCACTCGGCGTAGCATTGCTGGGCCTGGGACTGGGCATCCTGCTGGCCCAGGTGCCGCTGTTCTCCGTCGTCCCTCGCTATTTGGGCCTGGACTTCCTGCCCGTTGGCGCGCGGGCGCTGGTCTACGGCTTGCTGGGGCTGGCGGTGCTGATCCTTGGCCTGGCCCGCTTGAACCGGACGTTGCTTTCTCCCTTCGTCCCCGACACCCGCGCGGCGGCGGAGGCCCTGTATCGACACCGGAAGCGGAGCCGGGGGCCCAGGGTCGTCGCCATCGGGGGAGGGCACGGCCTTTCTACCCTGCTTCGCGGCTTGAAGACCCGTACTTCCAACATCACCGCCATCGTCACCGTCGCCGACGACGGAGGGAGTTCCGGGCGGCTGCGGCGTGCCTTGGGCGTGTTGCCCCCCGGCGACATCCGCAACTGCCTCGCCGCACTGGCCGACGACGAAGCGCTCCTCGCCCAACTGTTCCAGTACCGCTTCCCCGCTACCTCCGTCGAGGCCGGCCTGAACGGCCACAGTTTCGGCAACCTCTTCATCACCGCGATGGCAGAGGTGACCGGCTCCTTCGAACGGGCGGTGCTGGAATCGAGCCGGGTGCTGGCTATCCAGGGGCGGGTCCTCCCCAGCACCCTGCACAGCGTCACGCTGATGGGCGACCTCCGCAACGAGCCGGTGGGCGTGAGCCGGGTCGAGGGGGAATCACGGATCGCCAGCGCAGGGGGCGTCATCGAGCGGGTCTACCTGGAGCCGGACGATGTGCCAGCCTACCCGGAAGCGGTGCGGGCTATCCTGGAAGCCGACCTGATTGTGCTGGGGCCGGGTTCGCTCTACACCAGTCTCTTGCCCAACCTGCTGGTGCGGGAGATCGCCCGGGCCGTCGCCGCCAGCCGCGCAGTGCGGGTCTACGTTTGCAACGTGGCGACCCAGCCGGGGGAGACCGACGGATACACCGTGGAGGACCACGTGGCGGCACTGGAACGTCACGTGGAGCCGGGCCTCTTCCCCCTGGTCCTGGCCAACGCCAACTTCGCCCACGCCGACGCCCTCCCCGAGGGGGTCGAGCCGGTGCGGCTGGGGACGCTCCCTCCCCCTGGGCCGGAAGGCGGCGGGCCCGTCGGCACGTTGCACTTGAACGCAACCTACACCCTCTACGCCGCTGACCTCGTGGATCCGACCCACCCCTGGCGACACGACGGTCGGAAACTGGTGAGGGCGCTGATGACCCTGCTGGAAAGGGAGCGGGTGTAGGAGGGTACGGACTTTTCAGGACCTACGAAAGAGTAAGGAGGGTAAGTGAAGATGGCTATTCGTGTGGGTATCAACGGTTTTGGCCGTATCGGCCGACAGGTCTTCAAGGCGATCCGCGATTACCACGGAGGAGAACTGGAGGTAGTCGCCGCCAACGACCTGGGTTCCCTGGAGATGATGGCCCACCTGCTGAAGTACGACTCCAACTACGGCCGCTTCAACGGCGCGGTGGAGACCCGTGACGGGAACCTGGTCGTGGATGGGAAGGAGATCCGCTTCTTCTCCGAACGGGACCCCGCGAATCTCCCCTGGGGCGACCTGGGGGTGGAGATCGTGATCGAGTCGACCGGCGTTTTCCGGGACGGCCGGAAGGCGGCGGCCCACATCCAGGCTGGGGCCAAGAAGGTGATCATCACCGCTCCGGCCCGGCCCGCCGAGAGCGTCGACCTGACCGTCGTGCTGGGCGTGAACGACGACCAGTACGATCCCTCCAGGCACCACGTCGTCTCCAATGCTTCCTGCACCACCAACTGCCTGGCCCCGGTGGCGAAGGTGATCCACGATAACTTCACCATTGAGTACGGGCTGATGACCACCATTCACTCCTACACCAACGATCAGCGCATCCTGGACCTGCCGCACAAGGACTTCCGGCGGGCTCGTGCTGCGGCCCTCAACATCATCCCCACCACCACCGGCGCGGCTAAAGCCCTGCGCTTGGTCATCCCCGACCTAGCGGGGAAGTTCGACGGTTTCGCCCTCCGCGTCCCCACGCCCACCGTCTCCATCGTCGACTTCGTGGCCGTGGTGAAGGAGCCGATCACCGTGGAGAAAGTCAACGACGCGCTGCGGGCCGCCGCCGAAGGGCCGATGAAGGGCATCCTCGGCTACGAGGAGGAGCCGCTGGTCTCGATGGACTACAAGGGGGACCCGCGCTCGTCCATCGTGGATGCCTCGTTGACCGCGGTGATGGGCGACCGAATGGTCAAGGTGGTCGCCTGGTACGATAACGAGTGGGGCTATTCAGTCCGCGTGGCCGACCTGGCGGCGTTGATGGCGAAGAGCCTGTAGGAGGTTGAGTGGGTCCCACCGCAGAGGCGCAGGGGGCGCAGAGGCCCTCTAAATTAGGAGGGTCCTCTGTGTCCTCCGCGTCTCCGTGGTGACTTACCGCTTACAAACCGAAGAACCAGCGGGCGATCTCCATCCCCCAGATCAGCGTGACCCAGCCCCCGATGATGAGGAAGGGGCCGTAGGGGATGGGGTCCTTGGGGCGGCGGAGCCGGGTGAGGAGGAGAAAAAGGCTGGTCGCCCCGCCCGCCAGCGTGGTCAGGACGATGGCCTCGATGATCAGGGGGAAGCCGGTGATGAGGCCGACGAACGCGGCCAGTTTGACGTCGCCGCCGCCCAGCGCGCCGGGTCCCACCAGCGCGTTGCCGACGAGGGCCAGGACGAGGAAGGTGAGGTAGCCGACGAGGCCGCCGATCAACGCGCCCTTCCAGGTGATGTGGCCGGTGAAGAAGGAGCCCACGATGGCGAGGGCCATCGCCGGGACGGTGACGACGTTCAGGATCAACCGCCGCTCGAAGTCGGTGATCCCGATTAGGACCAGGATGGCGGTGTAGGCGGCGAAGAAACCGAAGCGGACGGTGAGGCCATACCGAAGGTAGAGGAAGCCGAACAAGAAGGCGGTTGCCAGTTCCACCAGGGGATAACGGGCGCGAATGGCGGCCCCGCAGTGGGGGCAATGGGCGTGGCCCGTCAGATAGGCCGGCAGGGCAATCCACTGGTACCAGGGGCGGGGACGGCCGCAGTAGGGGCAGAAGGGGCGACGGGGAGGACGACGGGCGGGTAGGTCGGTGCCCAGTCGGTTGAGGATCGCACCGATCGGGATGCCCAGAAGGGTGACCAGCGCCAGACCTACTTGCTCCATAAGGTGCCTCCGAGTGGTTGGTGCCGCGGTATTATACCACAAGTGCTTGGAGAGTGTTATGCCGGTATGAGTAGTGATAGGTGCGACGCACGTCAAAAGTGCGTCGCACCTCCAACCTTCTGCGGCGAAGGATAAGCGGCTATGAGTGAGGAATCTCCGCGGGATCAACGAGGAGGGCGACTGCGTCGGCTCCGGCTCTGGCTCACCCATCCAGAGCGGGTCCAGCAGCCGGTGACCCTTTCCCCCCGCGGCCTCCAGTTGCTGGCCCTTCTGGTCCTGGGCAACGTAGTCGTACTGACTCTGCTGGGCTGGGCTCTCTACCGCACTGGAGAGGCCCTGACCACCCGGCCGCCGGTGGTGACCGTCGTCGTCACCCCTACGCCTGGTGAGCGCGTTGCCCCTGGCCTGACCCCGATCTCCTTTGGACAGGGGGGAGCCATCGCCTTCGTCCTCCGCCGCAACGGCAACGCCGACATCTATGCCATCAATCAGACGACCCGGGAGGTCGTCCGCCTCACCAGCGACCCGGCGGAGGACCGGGACCCGACCTGGTCGCCCGACGGGAAGATGCTCGCCTTCGCCTCGCACCGAGGAAGGAACTGGGACATTTATCTCCTTGACCTGGAGGGAGGGGCGCTCATCCGGTTGACGCGGGCCCCCGGCTTCGACGGCGGCCCCACCTGGTCGCCCGACGGCTCCCGGATCGCTTTCGAGGCTTACCGGGACGGCAACCTGGATATCTACGTGATGGACGCCGACGGGCGGAACGTCCGTCGGTTGACCACCGATCCGGCTCCGGACTACGACCCGGCCTGGTCGCCGGACGGGTCCGCCATCGCTTTCGTCTCCTATCGGGAGGGGAATCAGGACATTTTCCTGTACACCTTCGAAGGGGAGGAGGCCGGGCGGGAGGTCAACGTGACCAACAGCCCCAACGCCGACGAATCCGACCCGTCCTGGTCGCCCGACGGCAATACGCTGGCCTACACCATCGGACGGGCGGGCTACGCCACGGTCCGGCTCAGCCGGCTCTCCTGGCAGACCGAGGGGATCACGCAGACGGAGCGGGTGCTGCACCTGGCCTCTACCGATCTCTTCGGCTCCGGTTCCTCCCCCACCTGGTCCCCCGACGGCGAAGGGTTGGTCACCGTCTACCGGCGGGAGGACCGCTCCTACCTGATCGCCTCCAGTCTCTACGGGTGGGGGCTTTCCCAGGAGGTGTACAGCGCGGAGGCCTGGATCGGCGACCCGGTCTGGGGGGCAGTGCCGCTCTCCCCACGGGCCATCGCCCGCGCCCGCGCCGCCGAGCCGGAGAACGAACCCCCGCTCTACACGGAGTTCGTCCAGCCCTCCGATTCGGATCCACCCTACCGTCTGGTCTACCTCCCCGATGTCGATGGGGCCGACGAGCCGGTCCGGCTGAGCGAGCGGGTGGACGACAGTTTCAAGGCACTGCGGCAGCGAGTGCTGGAAGAGACGGGGCGGGACTACCTGGGGACGCTGGGGGAGGTGTGGCGGCCCCTGGACCGTGCTCTGCAGCCGGGACGGACGGCGCGGAGTTGGCACGTCTGCGGGCGGGCGTTCGATCTCAACCAGGGGTTCTACGATCGGGACGCCCCTCTGGTCTATCTGGTGCGCGAGGACGTAGGGAACGAGACCTACTGGCGGGTCTTCCTGCGGACCGTGGAGCAGGACGGGAGTATGGGGGAGCCGCTGCGCGTCGCCCCGTGGGACCTGAAGGCCCGTGCGGAAGGGGGGCTGTCCGCCGTGCAGGGCGGGCGGCCGATGGAGGAGGTCCCCTCTGGCTACTACGTCGATTTCACCACCCTCGCCGCCGACTACGGCTGGGAACGGGTCCCCGCCCTCTACCGCTGGCGCTACTACTGGCCCGACATCCGATGGTGGCACTTTCAGAAGACCGACGGCCTGACCTGGTGGGAGTGTATGCTGGAGGTGTACAGTCGAGAGGAGGTGGAGGCGGTCTTTGGGCCGATCCCCGAGGAGGGGGAGACCGCTCCGTGAGGGGGGGATTGGGTGACTAGGGGACTGGGTGACTAGGGGACTGGGTGATTGGGGGACTGGGGGACTGGGGGACTAGTGAGATGATTTCGTTAGGAGAGAGCCGATGAACAAGAAGACGATCCGTGATGTCGATGTGGCGGGTAAGCGTGTGCTGGTGCGTGTGGACTTCAACGTGCCGTTGGCGGATGGGAAGGTAGCGGACGATACGCGGATCCGGGCCGCGCTGCCCACGATCCAGTACCTTCTCGACCACGGCGCGGCGGTCATCCTGATGTCCCACCTGGGCCGACCGAAGGGGAAGGTGGTGCCCGAACTCCGGATGGACCCGGTGGCGGCCCGCCTCTCCGAACTTCTGGGACGGCCGGTGCGCAAACTGGGCGACTGCGTCGGTCCGGAGGTGGAGGCGGTCTGTAGGGCCCTCTCCCCCGGTGAGGTGGTCCTGTTGGAGAACACCCGCTTCCACCCAGAGGAGCGGGCCAACGATCCGGCCTTCGCCGCCCAACTGGCCTCGTTGGGCGATCTGTACGTCAACGACGCCTTTGGCACCGCCCACCGCGCCCACGCCTCCACGGAAGGGGTGGCCCGCGCGATGCGGGAGCGGGGCGGCGAGGCGGTGGCGGGCTTCCTGATGGAGAAGGAACTGAAGTTCCTGGGGGAGGCGGTGGAGAACCCCGAGCGGCCTTTCGTCGCCATCCTCGGCGGTGCGAAGATCTCGGATAAGATCGGCGTCATCCAGCGGCTGCTGGAGCGGTGCGACCGGCTGTTGATCGGCGGGGGGATGGCGAACACCTTTTTCAAAGCGATGGGCTTCGATATGGGGGAGTCCCTCGTCGAGGAGGAGGCCGTGGAGACGGCTGGGGCGCTTTTGAAACAGGGGCGGAGCCGGTTGGTGTTGCCGGTGGACCTGGTCGTGGCCGACGCCTTCTCCGAGGAGGCCCACACGAAGGTGGTCGCTCCCGACGGCGTCCCGGCGGGCTGGCGGGCGCTGGACGTGGGGCCGAAGACAATCGGCACTTTCGAATCCGCCCTCTCGGGGGCGCGCACGGTGGTCTGGAACGGGCCGATGGGGGTCTTCGAGATGGAGCCGTTCGCCCGAGGGACCTTCGATCTGGCGGAGGTGCTGGCGAAGATGGAGGCCACGGTCATCGTCGGCGGAGGAGACACCGCGGCTGCGGTCCGCCAGAGCGGGTTGGCTGACCGGTTCACCCACATCTCCACCGGCGGCGGGGCGAGCCTGGAATTCCTGGAGGGGAAGGTCCTGCCCGGCGTGGCCGCGCTGAGCGACCGGTAGCGTGATTCGCTCCAAGCACCCCGCCGCAGTGCGCTTGACCCCCTGTTCCCCCTGCGGTATAATAACGCCGCTTCTCCGCTGAGGAGCGTTCCCGCGGAGATTCAAATTTTGTATGGGGATTGAGCGATGCCGAAACGGACCTACCAACCGAAGAAGCGGAAGCGGATGCGAACTCACGGATTCCGGGCGCGGATGGCGACGGCCACCGGTCGTCGTGTCCTCAAGGCCCGTCGACGTAAGGGGCGCCATCATCTGACCGTGTATCGGGAATGGGCCAAGAAGTGGAACTGGAAGGAGAGCGCACAACGGCCGCGGCGTAGCGCTTGAGATGAGCAGGAGGAATGAAACGCCGGTTCCGATTACGGCGCACGGCCGATTTCCAGCGCCTTCAGCGCGAGGGCCGCTCCTGGTCTCATCCCCTGCTGGTGCTGGTTGCCCGTCGGAACGACCTGAACGTCACGCGGGTGGGCGTTCTCGCCACCCGAAAGATCGGCAAAGCCGTGCACCGTAACCGGGCCAAGCGCCTCCTGCGTGAAGCGGCACGTCACCTGCACCCCCGGTTGGAGCCGGGGTGGGACCTGCTCCTCATCGCCAGGTCGGAGATCCTCCAGGCGAAAGAGCCCCAGGTCCGTGAAGCGCTGGCCCGTCTGGCTCGTGAGGCGGGGTTGATGGGGGGAAGCGGAGAGGGATGAAGGCCCTGTTGTTGGCTTTAATTCGGTTCTGGCAGCTGACCTTCTCCCGCGTCCTTCCGCCTACCTGCCGCTTCTATCCATCTTGCTCCGAATACGGCTACCAGGCCATCGCCCGGTACGGCGCGATCCGTGGAGGCTGGCTGGCCATCAGGCGGATCGCCCGGTGCCATCCCTTCAACCCGGGCGGTTACGACCCCGTTCCCGATCTGAAGATACCCCATCGGAAGGAGAAGAGGAAAGCGTGAGCACTTGGCGGATGCGCTGGAAGTGGAGCCCGGCCTTGTTCCTGCTCTTGCTCGTCGCCCTGTTGAGCGGCTGTAGTGGGGGCGTGAGGCCGACGAACTGGACCACGCTGGCGGTCGATGAAGAGATCGTCTATGTGGCCGATCTGGAAAACGTGCGGGCCTTGGATGTCGATTCGGGGGCCGAACGGTGGCACTATCCCGAGGAACGCGGGGGGCCGTTCTACACGGTGACCCTCGCGCCTGGGGAGGCGGTCTTCGTCACCTCCCTGGAGCGGCGGGGAGGCGGCCTCTTCGCCCAGCCTCAGGGGGTGTTGAGAGCGCTCAGCGTCGACGGAGGCCGGGTCCTTTGGGAGTTCACCGAGGCGAAGGGGGAGTACGTCGCGCCGGGGCGCGTGGCGGACGGCGTCCTCGTCATCGGGAACAGCGACGGTAACGTTTACGCGCTGAACGTGCAGGACGGCTCACCGGTCTGGGCGGAGCCGTTCCATACCGAAGGCCGCGTCTGGTCAACCCCGTTGATCCTCTCGGATACGGTCTACATCGCCTCGCTCGATCACAACCTGTATGCCCTGGATCTGCAGACGGGACGGGAGCGGTGGCGGTTCACGGCCGAGGGTGCGATGGTCGGGCCGCCCCTCGCTTATGGCGATCGCCTCTACATCGGAGCCTTCGACGGCCGCC
>DROW01000142.1 GCA_011388675.1 Chloroflexota bacterium
AAGAGGGGATAGACGTAGGAGTTCTGCGGGTCGAACGTGTCCCCCGGATACCAGTTGACCTCGGCCGCTACCTCCCAGCCGGGGACCTCGTTGATCAGGATCTCTCTGAAATCGCCGTTGACCAACTCGATCGGCTTGGGAGTCGGCGTGGGGGTCGGCGTAGCGGTGGGGATTTTCAAGGGAGTGCGGGTCGGCGTCGGCGTCGAGGTGGGGCGGCGCGTCGGGGTCGGCTGGGGAGTGGGGGTGGAGGTCGGCGTCCAGGTCGGGGGTAGCGTCCGCGTGGGGGTGGGACTCGGCTCTGCGGCCCCAAGCCGCCTCCCGGTCAACCGGGGAGTGAGGACCACGGCGAGGATCAACCCCCCCAGCACCACGACGTCGGCGATGCCCAACAGAATAAGGACCGTCCATTGCTTCCTGCTCATCTTCACGGCGCGCCTCCTTCACCACGGCCATCTAAGGCCCTAGACGGAACATCGCTATCACCGGGTCGTGGTCGGAGCATCGGTGAGGATCGGGGGTCTCCGGTCGCGGCAGGGGGTAATCCGCGTTGATGTGCAACGGCGTGGCCCACTCCAGGCGCTTCGCCAGCGACGGCGTAACGAGAACGTGGTCCAGCAACTGGGAAACCCCCTGGTAAATGAACGAGTACCGCTCCTTTCGGTCTACCTCCGCCAACGTGTGTACCAACCGACCGCCGGGCGTCGATCCCTCCATCAGCGCCCGCAGCGGGGCGGAGTCGTAGTAATCGTTCAGGTCGCCCAGGACGACCACGTAGCCGTCCGGATCGCGCGCGAGGATCTGGTCCACCAGGTGCGCGTTCCACTCCGCCTCTCGGATCCGGCGGGGCTCCGTCAGCGCCTCTCCCCCCGCCTTGGAGATGAAGTGGTTGACGATGGCGTAGACGGTGACCTCCCCTGCCGACTCGGTGCGCACGGTGGCAGTGATCGCCAGGGGGGGACGGCTGAACAGCCCCTCGGGGGCCTGGTACTGCCCGATCCCGACCACCTCCGCCCGGTCGGTCCGCACGAGGAAGCCGATGTCCCGCCCGCCTGGCCCGTCGATCCAGAAGCCCTGGTACCGGTAATCGGCGATCTCGGGCCGCGCGGCCAGGTCCTCCAGCACGTTGCTCCCCTCGATCTCCTGCACGCCGACGATGATCGGCGCGCCCAGCGCTTTGATCGCCGCCGCCAGCCGGTCCAGCCGCCACTCGTACTGCCGCCGCGAGGGCTTGGGCGGATCGCTCACCGGATGGGGGTCCCGGTAGTCGAAGAGGTTGTCCACGTTGAAGGTGGCGACGCTGAACTCGTCCGGCCCCGGCTCCGGAAGTTGGGGCAACGGCGGGACCGGCGCGGTGATCACCGTGGGCGTCGCCAGCGGCTCGATCTTGTAGTTGCCGAAGGTGTAGGCCAACGGCCCCGCCAGGTCCACCACCTGATCCCCCGTGCGGACGAAGTAGGGCAGGGTGCTCCCGTCCTCGTGGCGGACCAGCGAACCGTCGTCCACCCGGACCAGCAGCCCCGTGGGGTCGCCGTGGAGCACCCGATCGACGCCGTGCTCGGCCAGGACCAGGGCGTACTCCCCGTACTGATTGACCGGCCCGACCGCCACCGCCGGGCCGGGGAGGCTCACCACCATCCCCTCCAGCGGCTCGAAGTAGGCCGCTGCTGCCTCGTCCTCCACCGGCGGGTCCACCGGCACCGGCGTCGGCGTCGGCGCGCCGTGGTACACCACCTCCACGTCCTCCGGGGCGGCGATGTGGAGTTCGGTCTGCGCGCCGCGCTCCCGCACCCTCCCGTGCACCCGGACCCGATCGCCCACCGCGACCTCCACCGGCTGCTCGCCGACGTAGACGAAGAGCCCCTCGGAGGTCGCCGGATCGTCGTCCGGCGTGGGGTTCTGGATCCAGAAGCCGCCCAGGTCGGGGAAGATGCCGGTGACCACGCCCTCGGTGGTCAGGTTTCTCAACTTGTACGGCGAGGAGAACC
Source organism: Chloroflexota bacterium (assembly GCA_011388675.1). Classification (GTDB taxonomy): domain Bacteria; phylum Chloroflexota; class Anaerolineae; order B4-G1; family DUEL01; genus DUEL01. Next base: position 1,986 of record DROW01000142.1, read on the forward strand.
CCGGCCCCTGCACCGCCCAGATGGGGACCGTCTCGCCGATGAAGGTCAGCAGCGGGAGGTCCGTCTCGTGGGTGGGCCATTCGCTGGCCCAGGCGGCGTAGGAGGGGAGGGAGACGACGCCGCTCGATCCGGTCACTGTCACCGTGAGGTGCACGCTGGCCGATCCGCCGGGGGGGATGGAGGGGATGGTCCAGCGGACCTCCCCCTCAGCGGCCGTGCCGTCCTCCCCCATCCCCGCCAGCATCGCGTTCTCCGGCGGCAGGGTGGCGGTGACGACGACGTCGGTGAACGGCCCGTCGGTGTGGTTGTGGACGGTCAGCGTGTAGGGCAGGGCGGCCCCGGAGAGCGCGTTGACCGGCGCGCTCCCCTCGACCCGCAGCACCGGCGGGAAGACCTCGACGACGTCGGCGGGGATGCGCGGTTTCAGTTCCAACTGCTGGTCGTACATATCGGCGATGCCAGCGACGGTGTACCGATGCCCCACGTCCATCCCCTCGACCGTCAGGTCCAGCCCGGTCAACTTATCCACATAAACGAGGAGGACGTTCCCCATCTCGTCGCTCAGGTCGATCTGATAACTGTAGGTCGATTCCTCGATGCGGGTGGCCTCGCCGGTGACGCGGATCAGCCGTCCGGGCACGTCCGGGTCCTTCAGGGCC
>DROW01000143.1 GCA_011388675.1 Chloroflexota bacterium
GCCAGGCGTTGATCCCCAGAAGTTCGCCGTAAAGGATCTGATTGCGGACGAACCACCAGCCGCAGAGGAGGACGACGGTGCCGAAGAGGAGGAGGGCGTCTACGAGCAGGCGGGGGAAAGGTTCTGGGTTCTGCGTTCCGGGTTCAGGGTTCTGCGTTCTGCGTTCCGTGTTCGACCCTTGATGCGGGACGCGCAACGCCGAACGCCGAACGCCGAACACCGAACCCCGAACGCCGAACACCGAACGCACGAGAAAAGCAAGGACAACGGCGGGGAGGAGGGCGAGGCCGCTCAGTTTGGAGAGGATGGTCAGACCTTGGACCAGGCCCAGGAGGACCAATCCACGCCGCGAGAGGCCCCGTGTCGCCAAGCGGGTGGCCCCCCAGATGGTGAGCGCGCCGAACGCAGCCACAGCGGCGTCGTTGGAGACCCGGCCGCCGGTGAAGACGAACATCGGGTTGAACGCCGTCAGCGCGGCTGCCCCCAGCGCGATCGCAGGACGGCGTCTGTTCCCCCCCGTCAACTCCCACGCCGTTCCGTAGGTCCCCACCACGGCCACGGCCCCCAGCAGGGCCGAGACCCAGCGGGCGATGTGCACCGTCAGCGGGGTGCCGTGCCAGGGGAACGCCTCCTCCTCGGTGTGGATCACGAAGTTCTTGTTGCCCACCGAGCCGGGGAACCCGTTGGCGTGAAGGGGGTTCCGCCAGGCCCACGCCCGGAAGTCCACGTCGTCCGGCACCCAGAAGGTGAGCGCTGCACAGAGGGCGTAGTACAGCGGCGGGTGGCTGGCGACATATCCCGTAACCCGCCTGCCGGACGGCGCTCCCTGAACGGGCAGGCCCCGGCCTTCGGTCAGTTCGTGGATGTAGGCGTAGTGACCGTTCTCGTCCGGGGTCTCGAAGACAGGGATGGTGACCCCGTAGAGGACCGCCAGGACTAGGTAAAGGACCGCGATCCCGGCGGCCCATCGCCAGAAAACGGAGGACCTCTTTTCGCTCATAACGCCCTCATCGATCTCCTGGGAGGATCTGGATCTGTTCGAACAGGATCCGATCCGGTGGCAGGGAGGCAGGCGGGTTCATCAGGCGCACCCGTTGGTTCTCATCCCCTCCCAGCGCAAGGCTGACCTCCAACCGATAGACCCCCGGAGGCGTTACCGGGTTGAGGTTCACGTCGAAATGGGTCTCGACGACTTCGTCCAGCGCCCATCGATCCGGTGGATAGCGGTCGAAGACATCGGGGCGACGATCCAGGTTCCCTCCCCACACTTGAAACTCCGCGTCCACCAGGCGGACGAGGGGACGAAAAGGGGTGGGGTCGATCTCGGGCTCCCGACGCCAGTAGAGGACAACGTGGAGCCAGTTGCTGGGGGGATGGGAGAGGTTCTCGGTGGGAGGGAGTCGCCGCGCGTCCAGCCAGTAGCCGACCAGGCAGACCCCGTTGACGAAGCAGGAGTCCATCGGGGTGGCCGCTGACGGCAGAGCGGGATGAGCGAATCGCGCCTGAAGGCCGATCACCGCGATCCGACCGCTGTTGGGATACTGCTCGGTCACGACGGGGAAAGCCTCGACCGCCGCCTCTCGCAGTCGATTGCCGGGGGCCATCGCCTGGTCGTGGTGCAGGACCAGCCAGATATGGTCGTACTTCTCGCTGAGCCCCTGGTAGATGGGGTCGGGATTGTAGGGGTCGGCCTCGAACCCCCACACCTCGGATCGACCCCGGTAGTAGCGATTCAGCAAGTAGGTATTGTAGAAAGCCGAGACGACCACGATGTCGTTGGGCCCCTCGTGGATCTCAAGATACCTGGCAACGAACCGCCAGTCGGCGCGCTGGAACGCCGGGTCGGTGAGGTCGCGGACAAGGCCGTTCGTCATCAGTATGCCCAGGGCCAGTAGAAGGCTCCCCAGCGGTCGCCAGAAGTGCGCCAGCCGCTCGACGCCCCAGGCGACCAGGATGAACAAGGCTGGTACGACGGCGGAAAGGTATTTGGCGGCGTAAACGGGGGCGCGGAACGAGACAGGATAGAAAATCAACACCGGTGCGATGGCTTGGAGGACGACGGTCCATCGTTCCCGCTTTCGACGCTGGCGCAGGAGGGCCGCCCCCCCGATCAAGGCCAGCCCTGCGGGCAGGAGGAAGGCGAGCCAGGAGGTCGAGGAGGCCGACAGGCGGTAAAAGTAATTCCCTACCGCGTCCCGAACCATCGTCCCCAGCGGCACGAAGCCTCGCCACAGGTCGCGTGGCTTGTAGTAACGCAGGAGACGCCAACCGACCCGTATCAGTGGAACGTGGGCCAGTCCGAGGAGGAACATCGTCGCGAAGTAGGCCAGCAACCGCCGCCGCCGCGACCAGCCCAGGAGAAGCGCCATCCCCAACTGAGTGGCGACCAGGAAGGCCCCGAAGAAGTGGCTGTAGAGCACCGTCGAGGTCAAAAAAGCGTAAAGCGCCCAGCGCCACCACCTTCCTTGCAGGAACGCCTCGGTGAGCATCAGACTGGAAGCGGTGGCGACCAGCATATGGAGGGCGTACATCTTCGCCTCTTGGGCAAACCAGAGGGAGAAAGGGGAGAAGGCGAACAACCAGCAGGCAATGAGCGCGGTCCGCTCGGTGAAAAGCCGCCTTGCCCACCGGAACAGGAGGGGAAGGGTCAACACGTTGAGCACCACCGAGAGGTAGCGCACCGCGAAATCGGAATCCCCGGCGACCCGTCGCCACCAGAACAGGAGGAAGTAGAACAACGGGCCGTTGTGCTGGGGCTGGACGATGGTGTGCATCACCTTGACGAAGTTCTCGTCGGTGAAATAGAGGGCGTACCCCTCGTCCACCCACAGGCTCTGGAGGGTCAGGGTGCCTGTGCGAAGGGCGTAGGCGGTGAGGAGCAGGACCCACAGACCGATCCTCGCCCACTTGCTCCACGAGCGGTTCAAGCCCACCTCCTCTTCTCACTGCTCACGGTTTGATCTCCACGTCGCTCAGAGGAACGGCATCGTTGGGGAGGCGGGTCCCCTGAGCGTCGAACGCTGGCAGCCGCTCGCCGGTCTCCAGGCTGTAGAGCCCCACTAGCAACTCGTAGCGGCCCGGCGGCAGGTCGGCGGGGAGCACCACCTCGCGGGGGTCGGCGACCACATCGCCGACGTCCCACAGGTGGGTAGGGTAGTCGCCCCCCATCGGCGGCCCGTCCCCCTGGGCAAGGGGCGGCCCTTCCCCCCCGGCGAGGTGGACGAAGACGTTGAAGGAGCGGCCCGGCGGAGCATCGCAGGCCCAGTACAGGGTGAAGCGGAGCGTGTCGCCGGGGTGAACGGGGCCGCTCCACGTTGGTTTCCACGTCACGAGACGGACCCCCTCCCCCAGACGGACGTTCAGAGGGATGCCGACGGGCGACGTCGGCTCCCGCGCCGCCAGCCGCACCGGCCCCAGGCTGACCGTCTCCCGGCCGTCTTCGGTGGCAAGGCGCGGGCCGTCGAAAAGGTAGAAACCCACATCGAGCCGGAGAGCGGTGGGAGCGGCGGCGCCCTCCGGCAGCGGCACCGGCACCGTGTCGGCGATCACCTCGCCGGGACGCCAGCGGCTGGTCGGATACCGGCCCAGGCCCGGGTGTGTGTCCCGCCCGCCCAGTTTGACCCCGCCCCGCCCAAAGACCTGGACGAAGAACACGTAGTCCTCGTCCGGTTGATCCAACACCTCCCAGTAGAAGGTTACCCGCAGGACGTCGCCAGGGTAAAGGGGAGCGGGGGCGACGTCGTAGCCGATCAGGCGGGCCAGCCCCGGATAGGCCACATCCGCCGGATATTGAGGGGCGACGTCGTCGGGGGAGGCGTACCGGGGCGGGGGCGCGTAGGCCGGGGCCAGCACGCCGACCAGACCGTAGATCGCCAGGGCCGCCGTTCCCAACGCCACGGCGGCCGGCAGAGCGGCCCTTCGGCGGAGGGAGAACCACTCGGCAAGTCCAAGAACGTAGAGGGGAGCCAGCACGGCGAGGGTCACGAACAGGTAACGGCCGAAATCGGCTGCCGCGCTGATCGTCATCCGGGCGAAGTTCACCGCCAGGGCGACGGCCGGAGCGGTGGCGAGGACCCCCAGCACGACCAGAGAGCCGTTATGCGCCGACCGGCCCGACCGATGACGGACGCCGAGGAGCACCAGCCCGCCCAGCGCCACCAGCCCGACCAGCCGTGCCAGGTCGTAAACGGGGCGGGGGAACGGGATCTGACCGTAGCCGAAGATGCCCCAGAGGGAGTTATAAAGGAAGCCCAGTTCCCGCACCGCCGCCGCTATGTCGGGGGCGTTCTCCCGCACACCCCACACCCCCGTCTGACGAACCATCGCCGTCGGTTCGCCGTAGAGCAACCAGTTGCGGACGAACCACCACCCGCCGATCAGCAGAGCCAACCCGACGGCGGCCCCGCCGAGGCGGACCGCCTTTCGCCATCCGGCGCGACCCCGGTCGGCGAGGGGGCGGTAGAGAAGGACCAGCCCTGCCGTGGGCATCACCAGTAGGCAGGTCAGTTTGGTCAGGATGCCCAATCCCATCAACACCCCCAGCCCTACCGCCCGCTCCGTCGTCGCTCCACGGGTGAGGATACGGGCTGCCACGTAGAGCATCGCGGCAGAGACCAGGTTGGCCAGGGGGTCGTCGTGGACCGAGCCGCTGATGTAGAGGAACATCGGGTTGAAGGCGACCAGCGCCGCCGCTCCGAGGGCCAGGGCCGGAGCGAGGCGGCTTCCCCGATTGCCATACACCGCCGCGATGACCTCGCGGGCCGTGGCATAGACGAGGAGCACGGTCCCGACTCCCATCAGCAGCGAGAGCCAGCGGATCAGGTGGACCCCCAGGGCCGCGTCCTGGTAGGGGAACGACTCCAGCGTCGGATCGTGCAGGTAGAGGCTCTTGTTGTCCACCCCCGGCTCCCAGAGGTGGTAGGCCCAGAAGGGGTTGACCCGCTCCACGATGGCGTCGAAGTGCTCGTTGGGCACCCAGAAGGTGAGCAGCGCGCCCAGCACGTAGTAGAGGGGGGGATGATGGGCTTTGGTCGGCTCGCCGGGCTGCAGCACCGGAAGCCGCCGGTGCTCGACCAGGTACCGCACGTTGGCGTAGTTCAGCGCCTCGTCGGGGCTCTCGAAGAGAGGATTGACCACGCTGTAGGCCACGCCGAGGCCCAGATAGAGCAGGACGATGAGGCACAATAACCAACGTACACGACGCTCGTTCACGGCCAGGTTACCTCGGTCAGCGGAATCGCGTCGTTCGGGAGGCGTGCCTCCTGGGCGTCGAGCGCCGGTAGCCGCTCGCCCGTCTCCAAGAGGTACATCCCCACGTACAGGTGGTACGTCCCCGATGGCACTTCCTCGAAGGGGATGGTCCGTTCGTCCACGATGCTCTCCCCGGGCGACCACAGGGACGTGGGATAGTCGCCTCCCACCGGCGGGCCGTCCGCCTGGGTCGCCAGCGTGCCGTCCGGACCGATCACGTGGACGAAGACGGTGTAATCCCGGTCCATCGGGGCCAGGCAGGCCCAGTGGAGGGTGAGAAGCAGGCCGTCCGGCCCCTTGGTCAGGTCGTATCCGGTCAGTGCGGCCCCCTCGCCCAGCCGGTAGTCTGTCGGATAGGTGGGGAGTGGCGGCTCCTCCGTGGCGGTCAGTTTCAGCCACCCGATGGTCGCCAGCAGGATGGGGTTGCCCTCGCTGTCGGTCACCGCCAGCCGCTCCTCGGTCTCCAGGACGTAGAGCCCAGCGTCCAGCCGCAGCCTGCTGGGGGCCACGGCCTCGGGGTCCACCGGGATGGGCACCTCGTCTAGGATGACCTGACCGAGCTTCCAGAACGAGGTGGGGTAGTGGCCCAGGCCGGGGTAGGTGTCCCGTTGCCCCACCTTTGTCCCCTCCCTGCCGAACAACTGGGCGAAGAGGACGTAGTTTTCGTCGGTCTCCCCCAGCACCTCCCAGTGGAGGGTCGCCCGGACCGTCCCGCCGGGTTCCACGGCCGTCGGTTCCAGGTCGTACCCCCGGAGACGGGTCAGCGGCTCCCCGTCCGCCCAATAGACGCGGTCCAGTGGGTAGGTCGGCTCCGGCGCAGCGGCGGCGTCGTAGACGGGCGGGCGGGCGTAGGCGGGGGCGAGGAAGCAGACCAGGCCGGCGATCCCCAACGCCAGCATCCCGGCGGTGACGCCCAGGGCCAGGTGGCGGTGGTACCGGCGGGGTAGCCACGCGCTCAAGCCGGTGAAGAGGAGCAGGACGATGGAGGGAAGGACCGGGAA